>JAHCJE010000069.1 GCA_026128865.1 Phycisphaeraceae bacterium
GACCACATCGATGCCGTGCTGTCTATCGGCGCGACGACGATCACCGGCGCGTTGCTCGACGGTGGCACGAGCGACGCGAACCCACTGAGCGCGGACGACAGGCGGTCGTTCCGTCGCACGTCGCCCGACGTGCGACGCGATCTGCTGATCCTCCAGGCCGTTTACGACCGGGCCGAGAATGCAGACGCCAGGACCGCGAGACTGGCGCGTTGGTTGCGGCTCGGCCGGCTCGGCTCGGACGCCGTCTGGCGAGCGGCGGCCGCGCTTGGCTGGCTTCCTGCGGCGGCATTCCTCGCTTGGCTCGTGCTGGATGACGCCGCGCCCGGAGGGAGGACCGCGCTCTCCCTGTTCGGGGCGTTGCTCGGGCTGTGGGGCGTGCTGCTGCTCAAGGCGTTCGTGATCGATCGCTTCGCGCTGCGCCGGCTGGCCCACCGTCTGCGCCGGCAGGTGCGCGTGCTGCGGCGCACGGACGACTCGTTCGCGAGGTCGCTCGGGCGGCTGGGCCGGGGGGAACGGACGCCCGCCTTGCTGCCGCTGACCTCCTCGGACGAGCAGCGGTACGCGATGCTGGACCGATTGCGGCGGGTGCTGCGAGCGCTCGGCTACGACGGCGTGATGGTCATCATCGACCGGGTGGACGAGCCGACGCTCGTGAGCGGCGACGCCGAACGGATGCGGGCGATCGTGTGGCCGATGTTCAACAACAAGTTCCTCCAGCAGGAGGGGTTCGGCGTCAAGATGCTCCTGCCCATCGAGTTGCGATACGCGCTGTTCAAGGAGTCGAGCGCGTTCTTTCAGGAGGCGAGGCTGGACAAGCAGAACCTCGTCGAACGTCTGAATTGGACAGGGGCGATGCTGTACGATGTTTGTGATGCGAGGCTTCGCGCCTGCCGGGCCCCTGAGGCGGAGGGTGCGATCACGCTCCTCGATCTCTTCGCGGACGACGTGACGCGGCAGGACCTGGTCGACGCCCTCGACCAGATGCACCAGCCGCGGGACGCGTTCAAGTTGCTCTATCGGTGCCTGACCGAGCACTGCTCGAACGTGACCGCCGAGCAGGCGCAGTGGCGGGTGCCGCGGCTCGTCCTGGAGCATGTGCGGAAGCAGGAGGCAGACCGTGTGCAGCAGCTCTACCGCGGCATCCGGCCGGCCTGACGCGGGTACAGGAGGGTGCTGTCCCAGGCGGAGCGACGCATGACTCGTTCCTTGATCACGCTTGTGCTCGCGCTGTTTTTCGTGCCCGGTGCGTCAGCGCAGGATCGTCTCAACCTCCACTGGCGGTGGGTCGAGGGGAAGTCCCTCACCTATCGCGTGGTGGAGGAGATGGACCAGTCGATCGCCAGCGGCGAGGGGACGGACATGAAGTGGGTCCGCACGATCCGCTACCGCGAGGATGTGCGGCGTGTGGATTCGCGCGGCGTGGCGACGGTTGATCGGACCTACGAGGCGATCTCGGTGGTCGTGACGCGGGACGGGCGGCGTGTCGAGTACGACTCCGATCGGCCGGGAACGCACGGGGCCGCGTCGGACCCGATGATCGCCCCATTCGCCGCCCTGGCGGGCAAGACCATCAGTTTCGACGTTGACGCGGAAGGGCAGGTGCTCGAGGTTCGCGGCGTCTCGGACCTTATGAAGTCCGTCACTTCGCCGCTCTCGGGCGGCATACTGGACGCCAAACTCGAAGTGTTCAGCGCGACGCTGACGGACGAATCGATGCGGCAGCAGATCGAGCAATCGCTGCGGCTCGTGCCGGGACGGGCCGTCCGGACCGGCGAGTCGTGGGAGACCGCGATCCGGCAGCCGATGCCCGTCGTCGGCGTGGTCGAGTCGCGGACGCGGCACACGCTCCGGGGCACGGGCCGGCTGGCCGCGCGGTCGTGCGCCCGCATCGAGTCCGTCGGCACGCTCTCGCTCGTGCGGCCCGAGGGCGACGACCTGTCCCGGCTGCTGGAGGGGCTGTTCAGTGTGCGGCTGACCGACTCGCGACTGGCGGGGGAAACGCACTTCGACCACGCCGACGGGTGCATCGTGCGATCGGAGATGTCGATGGACTCGGACTGGTCCGTCTCAATGCCGGACCTGACCGACCCGGCCAGAAGGGTCGAGCAGACGAAGCGCATCCGCCAGCGGGCGACGCTGGAACTGGTCAGCGGCGGGTGACCTGAGCGGCTCGGTATCCTTCACCGATGCCCGCGCCAACAGTCGCCGACCGCCTCGCCCCGTTCGGCACCACGATCTTCGCCGAGATGACCGCGCTGGCCCTCCGCCACAACGCGATCAACCTGTCGCAGGGGTTCCCCGACTTCGACGGGCCAGCGTTTGTCAAGGAGGCCGCCAAGGCCGCGATGGACGCCGGGCACAACCAGTACGCCCGCACACTCGGCGTCCCCGCCCTCAACGAGGCGATCGCGGCGTGGTTCCGGCGCGGCGGCGGTAGGCCGGTCGATCCGACGGCCGAGGTCACCGTGACGAGCGGGTGCACGGAGGCTCTCGCCGCGTGCTTCCTCGGCCTGCTGAACCCCGGCAACGAGGTGATCCTCTTCGAGCCGTACTACGACTCGTACCGCGCCGGGGTCGCGCTGGCGGGCGGCGTTGCACGGTTCATCACGCTGAGGCCCGGGCAGGACGGCCGGTTCGCGTTCGATGAGGACGAGTTGAGCCGGGCGTTCGGGCCGCGCACGCGGGCGCTGGTCCTGAACACCCCGCACAACCCGACGGGCAAGGTCTTCACGCGTGGCGAGTTGGCCCTGATCGCGTCGCTCTGCGAGCGGCACGGCGTGACGGTGATCGCCGATGAGGTCTATGAGCGGCTGACGTTCGACGCCGACCGGCCGCACGTGTCGATGGCGTCGTTGCCGGGCATGGAGGAGCGGACGATCGTGTGTTCGAGCCTTGGCAAGACGTTCAGCCTGACGGGGTGGAAGATCGGCTGGTCGATTGCTCCGCCGCCGCTGAGCGCGTGCGTGCGGGCTGCGCACCAGTTCCTGACGTTCGCCACCGCCACTCCGCTCCAGCACGGGGCGGCCGTCGCTCTGGGCGATCCGGCGTGCGAGCCGTACGTCCGGGGCCTTGTTGACGAGTATCGGGCGGGACGGGACTTTCTGGGTGAGGCCCTCGGGTCGCTCGGGTTCGGCGTGCATAGGCCGGACGGGACGTACTTCATCATGGCCGACCACGCGCCGGTCAGCCGCCGCCTGGGCCTTGCCGACGACGTGGCGTTCTGCCGATACCTGACGGCCGAGGTCGGCGTGGCGGCGATCCCGCCGAGCGTGTTCTACGAGCACAAGGAGCACGGCCGACCGCTCGTCCGCTTCGCGTTCTGCAAGCGACGGGAGACGCTGGAAGAGGCGGTGCGGCGGCTGCGAAGTCACTTGGGATAGGCTTGCGAAGCTCGAGTATCGAACTCACGGGACGATCGAATAGAGCCATCGGATCGTCTGGATGAATCCGATCGCACAGAACGCGATCAATGGGCCAACGATCGCCCAGAAGACGATCCAGGGCGCAACGCCACGCAATCTCGCAGGCACGCGACTGATTGTCGCGATTTGCAGCCCCTCAATACCGAGTCCTCGGAGTCGTGCGGCGACGGATGTCGGATAGTCCCCGATCTTCTGTGCTCTCGCCCAGTGCGGCAGCGCAGAAAGCAGTTGGGCGGGGCTTGCCCCAGCCCGACGCACGAACGCCTCAATCGCCGCGTCGACGTCGGGGCCTACGTCCTCGCTCAGCAGCCAGAACCGTCCCGCTTCAGCGGGGTCGCCCATGTCCCAGCAGATGCGTGCGAGCATCGACACCGTTGCGGGGTCGTAGCCAACCGACGAAAGGTACGACCCCAGGCGCAGCCGGGCCATGCCGTAGTCGCCGGCCTCCACGTCCTGTCGTGCTCGCTCATGTGCGCTCATGGTGCCGCCCATGCATCCAGAATACAGCGCCCGTAGCGGGCCGACTTGTCGCTCCCGGCGAGCGATCGGTAATCTGGTCGCCATGATCTCCACACTCGGCCTCCGAATCAGCGCGGGCTTCCGTCGCACTGCGCCCGACCCGTTCGTGCTGGCGGTGCTGCTCACGCTCGTGACCTTCGTACTCGTACTCGCTCGGACGCCGACGAGTTTCTCGGCCTCGGTCTCCATGTGGGCGGGCACGGAGGGGGTCTGGTCCGCCGGGATGCTGCGGTTTGCGATGCAGATGTGCCTGATCCTGATCACCGGGCACGCGCTGGCGTCCAGCCCGCCGGTCTCGCGGGTGCTGGACGGGTTAGCCGGCACACCGAGGTCCGCCCCGCAGGCGGTCGCGCTCGTCGCCCTCGTCGCGGCCTCGCTGGGCGTGCTGAACTGGGGACTGGGGTTGATCGCGGGTGCGTTGATGGCCCGGCGAGTCGGGGCTGCGATGGAGCGGCGCGGCGTCGCCGTCCACTACCCGCTGCTGGCGGCCGCGGGGTACGTCGGACTGCTGGTCTGGCACGGCGGGTTCTCAGGGAGCGCACCGCTGAAGGTCACGCAACCGGGCGAGATCCGCGACATCTTCGGCCCGGACGCTCCCTTCGGACCGATCGCGCTGACGGGCACGATCCTCAGCCCGATGAACCTCGCTGTGACGGGCGGGCTGCTCGTGCTCGCGCCTGCTCTGCTCGCGGTTATGTCGCCGCGGAGAGCCGAGGACATTGAGCCTGCTTCCCGTTTCATCTCGGCGGAGCCTGATGCCGCGCATGCTCCCGAGAAGGACAAGCCGCTCCTGCCCCGCCTGCTCGAGGATTCGCCGGTGGTGACGCTCCTGCTCGTCGGGCTGATCTCGTGGTGGGCGTGGGGGTACTACCTGCCGCCGACGGACCCGGCGACCGGCGCTCGCCCGCCTTCGGGGATCACGCAGTTGACTCCCGACACGGTCAACATGACGATGCTGATGCTGGGCCTGCTGCTGCACGGCACGCCGCGTCGGTACGTCCGGGCCGTGGAGCGGGCGGCCTCGGGGTGCGCCGGGATCATCCTTCAGTTCCCTCTCTACGCGGGGATCATGGGTCTGATGGCCGGCTCGGGTCTGACGGCGCAGATGGCGAGGGCGATAGCGGATACCTCCAGCCCGACGACGCTGCCGCACTTCACGTTCGCCAGCGCTGCGGTCGTCAACCTCTTCGTGCCGTCGGGAGGCGGGCAATGGGCGGTGCAGGGGCCGATCGCCATGCACGCGGCGGCGGACGCGGGCGTGGACCCGGCGAAGATGGTGATGGCAGTGGCGTATGGGGATCAACTGACGAACATGCTCCAGCCGTTCTGGGCGTTGCCGCTGCTGGCGATCACGGGCGTGAAGGCACGCGACATCGTGGGCTATACGGCCATCGTCATGGTGGCGGCAGGGGCGTGGATGGCGGCGGGGCTGCTGCTGTTCTGACCTCGGCAGGCCCGACGACCACGCCGCGGTGGTACGCGATGACGTAGACCCAGTTGGCTGCGAACGCCGCGCCGAAAAGGCACCATGCGAACCTGCGGCCGCTTGTCCCGAGGTCGAGTTCGACGCGCCTGCCGAAGCCGAATCGCAACGCTCCGACGCCCACAAGCGCGACGCCGCCAATCGTCACGAACGGGTTGAACCGCAGGGCGGCGGTGGCGTCGCCGTGGGCGAGGGCGAGTGCAGCCCGCGTGGAGCCGCAGGTGCCGCAGGGGATGCCGGTAGCGCGGCGGAGCGTGCAGGTGATCGGCGCATCGCCGCCGCGCGATCGCCACACCTCCAATGCCATGACGCTGCCGCCCCAGAGCACGACGATCGCGACGACCCACCAAGGGCCAGGCACGCGTCGGCTCGTCCTGACGAAACGGAGAGTCACCGATACCTCAGGGGCCGCCCGAGCCGGCCGCAGCCCCGGCGGCGGCAAGTCCGAGGCCAAGAACGACCATGACGATCCAGAGCAACGACAGCAGAACGCCGATCATCATGAGCACGGTCCCGATGATCCCGCAGATCATGCCGGCCTGGGTCAGCCCTCGGCCCTCCGGGTCCATGGTGCCTGCGTCGATCCGCTTCAGATCGCCCTTGCCCATGATCCATGCGAACGGCCCGAGTAACTGGCAGAGCACGAGGCTGAGAATCCCGAAGACGAGGATGAGCACGCCACGGTGTGGAGCCATGCCGGGCGAGTACGCGGGTGGGGGGGCTTGAGTCACGGTTTGCTCTCCTGAGTTTCCCGGGCTTGGGCGTCCGGAGTGTGTATTGGGCAGAGTACCGTCTTCGTTATCCTCCTGCCATCACCTTCATGCCGCGACTCCCACGACAAGCCGAGGCCCTCCGACCCGCCGCGGAGCGGCTGGTACGGGCGGTCGTGGCGTCGTGCGACCCTGCCCGGCTTGTTCGGGAGCACTGGCCGGGCGATTTCGACACGTCCGGGCAGGTGACGCTGGTCGCGGCGGGCAAGGCGGCCCCGGCGATGGTCGCCGCCGCGATCGATCACCTCGGCGACGCGTTGACGCAGGTGGTAGCGGTTTATCCGCCCGGAGTGCCAGGGACGGATCGCCTCGCGGCCCTTGGTGTCCAGGCTGTCGAGGCGGATCACCCGGTCCCTACTGCCAGCAACCTGAATGCGGCCGCGCGCGTCGCGGCGTTTGTCGAGTCCATGCCGAGCGACGGCACGCTCCTGCTGCTGCTCTCCGGCGGAGCGTCCGCGATGCTCACGCTGCCGGCAGATGGGTTGACGCTCGACGACCTGGCGGCGGTGACGCGGGCACTGCTCCGCGCGGGCGCGCCGATCGACGAACTCAACGCCGTGCGCAAGCACTGCGAGCGGCTCAAGGGCGGCGGGATGGCGCGGCTCGCGTCGTCTCGAACAGTGCGGACGCTCATCCTCTCGGACGTTGTCGGCGACCGATTGGACGTCATCGGCTCCGGCCCGACCGCCGCGGACCCAACGACCTTCACGGACGCGCTCGGCGTGCTGGAGCGACGCAACGCCCTCGACGCCAGCCGAGCGGTCACCGATCGCCTGCGCCGCGGCGCAGCGGGCGAACTTCCGGAGACGCTCAAGCCTGGCGACCCGCTGCTCGCGCGTGTGCGCAATGAGATCGTCGGGAGCAACGACGACGCCCTCGACGCGGCCGCCGGGTTCCTCAGGGCCTGGGGCTTCCGCCTCGCGTCCGTCGATCGTGCCGTCACGGGCGAGGCTGCGGATGTCGGGCGCTCGCTCGCGTGTCGGCTCCGCGCGATCCCTGACGCCGGCCGGCCCGCGTGCATCCTGCTCGGCGGCGAAACGACCGTGACAGTGGGGGACGCGGCGCGAGTCGGAGGGCGGAACCAGGAACTCGCCCTCGCGGCCGCGGTCGAACTCGACGGCGACCCGGGGCTGGGCGTGCTCGCCTTCGCCACGGACGGACGGGACGGCCCGACCGATGCCGCCGGGGCGTTCGTCACGGGCGAGACCGCCGCCAACGCTCGCGAGCGCAACCTTGATCTTGCCCTTGCGCTCCGTGAACACGACAGCCACACCGCGCTCGAAGCACTGGGCTGCCTGATCCGAACGGGTCCGACAGGCACGAACGTCAACGACATCGTGGTCGGCTACGCTCTTGGCGCCCGCCCCGGAGTGTGACCCATGCGCATCCTTGCCCGTTCGTTCGCCGTCCTGCTCGCGTGCATCTTCGCGGTCGCTTGCCGCGGCCAGAATCTCACGCCGGTCGGCGAGTGGATCGGCGAAGCGCTCGTCATCGGCGACGTGGGGCGCGGCGGCCGGTCGGCGGTGCATACCGATGCCGTTGAGGCGATGATCGTGCGCGGCGAGTGGAAGGCGCCGGCGGAGGGCGATGCGGTCACGCTGCCGAACGGCGATGAGCGGAGATGGGAACGCATTGCCGCGAACGACGACGGCTGGTTGGCCCACGCCGCGCTGCGCAACGGGTACGCCCGGCTCAACGTGCGAACGATGCACGGCGGGCTGTTCGTGCTCGAAGCGGCGGGGCACAGCATGGTCTACGTCAACGGGCAGCCGCGTGCGGGCGACCCGTACCAGACCGGGTACGTCCGCCTGCCGATCGCCCTGCGCCCGGGCGACAACGAGTTGCTCTTCGTGTGCGCGCGCGGGAGGCTCCGGGCACGAGTGACGACGCCGCCTTCGCGCATGTTCTTCGATACAGGCGATATGACGCTCCCCTCGCTGGTGCAGCGTGAGGGTGCCGTGCTGCACGTGGGCGTGGTGGTGGTGAACACCGACCGCACGGCGGCGCGCGAACTGACGGTACGTGCCGAGGCGCTGGCCTCGGACGGGACGCCCCTGGCGGAACTGCACTCGGACGTCGGGATCCTCTGGCCGCACTCGACGCGGAAAGTGCCGATCGACCTGCCCGCAGTGCAGGAAACGAGCCTCATCGACCGGAGCGTGCGATACCGGCTGACGCTTGAGAACTCCGACGACACCGTGCTGGCGACGACGGAGATCACCCTGGACGTCCGCACGCCGGACGAGCAGCACGACCGCACGTTCATCAGCGGGATCGACGGCAGCGTGCAGTATTACTCGGTGCGCCCGGGCGCAATCGCGGAGGGCGCGACGCCGGGGTTGATCCTGACGCTGCACGGCGCGAGCGTCGAGGCCCGGGGGCAGGCCGCGTGCTATGCGCCGAAGGACTGGGCGCACGTGGTCGCCCCGACGAACCGCCGCCCCTACGGCTTCGACTGGGAAGACTGGGGGCGGCTCGACGCGATGGAGGTTCTCGGGCTGGCGTCCGCGCGTTTCGGCACTGACCCGCGCCGCACCATCCTCACCGGGCACTCGATGGGCGGGCACGGGACATGGCACCTCGGCGTCACGTTCCCGGGCCACTGGGCGGCGATCGGGCCGAGCGCGGGATGGGTGAGTTTCTGGTCGTACACGGGCGCGGCGCGCTACGAAGCGGCCGATGGCGTCGAAGCGATCCTGATGCGTGCGACCAGTCCCAGCGATACGCTCGCGCTCACGCGCAACCTCGACGGCCTCGGCGTCTACGTCCTGCACGGCGACGCGGACGACAATGTTCCGGTCGAGCAGGCACGGACGATGCGCCGGGAAGTGGGGGAGTGGCACCGGGACTTTGAGTACCACGAGCAACCGGGCGCGGGGCACTGGTGGGGGAACGAGTGCGTGGACTGGGGGCCGATGGTCGAGTTCTTCAAGGGCCGCGCTCGCGATGAGGCCCCGGCACGCGTGACATTCGCGACCGCAAGCCCAGGTGTATCCGCGACGCGGGACTGGGTAACGATCGAGCAGCAGCACGAGTGCTTGAAGTTCAGCCGGGTGGACGCGACAATCGACGCCGCAGCCCGCAGGGTGGTCGTCGCTACGGAGAACGTCGCCCGTCTCGCGCTCGACCTGCGAGCGGTGGAACCCGGTGGCCGCATTGTGGTCGAGATCGACGGGCGTGAGATCGATTCGGCCTGGCCGGAGCACGGCGTCATTCACCTGATGAACGGCGCGAGCGGCGAGGGCGTGCGTGGCCGAGGCTGGTCCGTCGCGAGTCCGCTCGACGCCGCGTACAAAGGGCCACACCGATCAGGCCCGTTCAAAGCCGCTTTCGACAACCGATTCGTGTTCGTCGTCGGCACGCTCGGCCCGGAGGTCGAGATGAACTGGGCTTTCGCGAAGGCTCGCTACGACGCGGAGACGTGGTGGTACCGCGGCAACGGATCGGTCGAGATCGTTCCCGATCGCTTCTTCGACCCGGCCGCCGAGCCTCATCGCAGCGTGATCGTCTATGGCAACGCCGACACGGTCTCGTGTTGGGACGCGCTCCTCGGCGACGCTCCCGTCCGCGTGACGTCGGCCGAAGTCCGCGTCGGCGAGCGCGTGGTGAGCGGGGACGATCTCGCCGTGCTCTTCTGCTATCCACGGCCGGGAAGCGAGCGAGCGATGGTCGGCGTTGTCTCGGGCACGGGCCTTGCCGGACGCCGGCTTACGGATCGTCTGCCATACTTCGTCTCGGGAGTGCAGTACCCTGACTGGATCGTGCTGGATGCGACCATGCTCGAGCGTGGCGTGCAGGGTGTCGTGGGCGCAGGATACTTCGACAACTCCTGGGAGTTTGATCCTCGACAGACCGCGTGGCGTGCTGCCGACTGAATGACAGTCGAGGGGGAGTCGATCGTTACTCCATCGGCACACGTATCGACGATCGTGCGGCACACCTGCTGGCCTGTTCATACCCAGCGTCGGCATGGCGAAGGACACCCAACGCCGGGTCGTTGGTCAGCACTCGCCTCAAGCGGTCCTCGGCCTCTGGCGTGCCGTCCGCGACGACGACCTGGCCTGCGTGCTGGCTGAACCCGATGCCCACGCCGCCGCCGTGGTGGAAACTGACCCAACTCGCGCCGCTGGCGACGTTGACCATCGCGTTGAGGATCGCCCAATCGCTGATGGCGTCCGAGCCGTCGAGCATCCCCTCGGTCTCGCGGTTTGGGCTGGCGACGGAACCGCAGTCGAGGTGGTCTCGTCCGATGACGATCGGCGCTCCTACCGCTCCATCGGCGACGAGTCGATTGAAGAGCACGCCCGCCTTGTCGCGTTCACCCATCCCCAGCCAGCAGATGCGTGCGGGCAGCCCCTGGAAGCCGAACCGGGGGCGGCACGACTCGAAATCTCCCGCCTCCAGCGCGTCCGGATTCTCGTGGCACGAGAGCAGCCACCGGCGCAGCCCCTCGTGGCGCGGGAACAGGCGCAGCAACTCGTAGTCGGTGCGGTAGATGTCGCGCGGATCGCCCGAGAGCGCGACCCAGCGGAACGGCCCGCGGCCCTCACAGAACTGCGGGCGGATGAACGCGGGCACGAACCCCGGAAACTCGAAGGCGTCCTCGAAGCCGTGGTCAAACGCCCGCTGGCGGATGTTGTTGCCGTAGTCGAACGTGACCGCGCCGCGCCGCTGGAGTTCGACCATCGCCCGCACGTGCCGCTCCATGCTGGCCATGCTGAGGGCGACGTATCGCTCCGCGTCGAGCCGGCGCAGAATCTCCGCCTCGCAGGCGCACGTCTCGACGGGGACATATCCGTTCAGGGGGTCGTGTGCGCTGGTCTGGTCCGTGAGGACGTCCGGCGTGATGTTCCGCTCGATCAGACGTTGGAGCAGTTCGACGGCGTTGCAGTGGACGCCGACGCTCCTGGCTTCGTCGGCTGCGGCGAGCGACACGGCGCGATCGATCGCAGCATCCAGGTCACTGACCGATTCGTCGAGGTAACGGTCGCGGCGTCTGCGTTCGAGGCGTCCGTGTTCGACCTCCGCGATCAGGCAGACGCCGCCGTTGAGAGTAACGGCGAGCGGCTGCGCACCGCCCATGCCGCCGCAACCGGCGGTGACGCACAGCCGTCCGCGGAGAGTCCCGCCGAAGCGCTGGCGGGCGCACTCGGCGAAGGTCTCGAACGTGCCCTGAAGAATCCCCTGCGTGCCGATGTAGATCCACGACCCCGCCGTCATCTGGCCGAACATGATCAGGCCCTTGGACGCAAGTTCGTCGAAGTGCTCCTGGGTCGCCCAGTGCGGCACGAGATTGCTGTTTGCGATCAGCACGCGCGGGGCTTCCACGTGCGTGCGCACCACGCCGACGGGCTTGCCCGACTGCACCAGCAGCGTCTCATCCGGGGCGAGCGCGCGGAGCGAGCGCACGATGGCGTCGAACGCGGGCCACGAGCGCGCCGCTTGCCCGCGCCCGCCGTAGACGACGAGTTGCTCCGGCGCCTCGGCAACCTCGGGGTCGAGATTGTTCATCAGCATCCGCAGCGCGGCCTCGGCCTGCCACGTGTTGCAGGTGCGCTCCGCGCCACGCGGGGCTCGCACGACGCGGGCACCGATCGTCCGTGCGCTCTTCGATTCGTTGCCCGCCGATCTGGTCATCGTCGTCATGCCGCGCCTCCCATCACCCCGGCATTGGTGAGGCTAGGAGGCCGGGCAACGCCGCACAACTTCGTGCAATCGCGGTGCCAGAGCGGGGTGTCGGACCGGGGCCGGCAGCACAGGCATCCCGCCTCTGCCAACCACGCTTCGCCTTGTTCGCTCGACTACAACCGCGGCAGCATGTCCGCGACGATTCGCTCAACGTCCTCCGCGAGCGGGCGATCCTCCGTGAACCGCGGCACGACCGAACGCACCATCGCATGCACACGCTCGACACCGTCCCCCGAGCGGAGCGGTCGATGGCACTCCACCGCCTCGGCCGCGCACAGCAGTTCGATCGCCACGACGTAGCGCGCCAGTTCGATCGCACGCCCCGCCTTGGCCGCCGCACGCGGACCGAACGAGTTGTAGTCCTCCATGCCAGCGCTGGTCGGCAGGTTCACGACGCTCGCCGGGGCGGCAAGCCCGGCGAGTTCGTTGCAGCACGCGGCAGCGGTGTATTGCACGATCATCAGGCCTGATTGCAGCCCGGGTCGCGCGGCCAGGAACGGGCGAAGACCGCTGGCCGGATCGCTGCCCGCGAGCATGGTGAAGATGCGGCGCTCGGCGATTCCCGCGACGTGCGCCAGGGGGATCGAGAGCACGTCGAGCGGGATGGCGATGGGCATGCCGTGGAAGTTCCCGCCGGAGACGACGGCGCAGTCGTCGAAGACGAGTGGATTGTCGGTGACGGCGTGGAGTTCTCGCTCGACGGCGAGTTTTACATAACACGCCGCGTCCCATGCCGCTCCCAGCACAGCGGGCGCACAACGAAACGAGTAGGGGTCTTGCACACGGGGGTCGTTGTCGCGATGCGAACGCACGATCTCGCTCCCCGCCAGCAACGCTCGCAACCGCTCGGCGACCATGGATTGCCCGGGCTGCCGCCTCGCCTCGTGCAGACGGGCATCGAGGAAGGCGTCCGTCGCCATGCATCCGTCGATGGACATGGCGCACGCGGCGATCGCGGCGTGGAACAGACGCTCAAAGTCGGCGCACAGCAGCGCACCCTGTGCGGCCATCAGGTGCGTGCCGTTCAGCAGCGCGAGGCCCTCCTTGGCCTCAAGTGCGAGCGGCGCGATGCCCGCCGATCGCATCGCATCGCCACCGCTGAGCACGCGACCGCCGACATCGGCCTGACCTTCTCCCATGAGCACCAGCGCGGCGTGCGCAAGTGGCGCGAGGTCGCCGGACGCCCCGACCGAGCCGATCGACGGAACGACGGGCGTCACCCCCGCGTTGAGCAACCCGGCAAGCCTCTCGACTACGACAGGTCGCACGCCTGACAACCCCCGGCTCAGGCTGGCCGCGAGCAGCAGCAGCATCCCTCGCACGATCTCGCGCGGGAGCGGGTCGCCGACGCCCGCGGCGTGGGAGCGCACAAGGTTGACCTGCAACTGAGCCAGGTCATCGCGCCCGACGCGCTGCTGCGAGAGCGACCCGAAGCCGGTGTTGATGCCGTAGTGGGCCTGGCCGTCGCCCAGGCACGCCTCCACACGCGAGCGCGAGGCTGCGAGGCGGCGCATGGCCTCGTCCCCGATCCGGACTTGCCGATCGATCCGGGCGACCTGCACGACCTCCGCGATCGTGAGGGGTCCGCCGTCGACCAGGAGGGGGCGCTTTGATTCGGAGTCGGTCATCGGGTGCCCAAGTCTCGTCCGTCGATTCGTGCCTGGCAACGCCGCGACGGCGTCACCCCCCTATCTCGTCCGAGAATAACGGTTATGTAAAACAGACCCCGGCACCCATCCGTTGCGGCCGCCGCCGACTCGTCAGCGATCATGTCACGCTCCGCGTCCACGCCGCCCGGACGAACAGGGCGATCACCGACGCCGTTCCGAGGAGGAACAGCCCCGCCGAGGGCATCGAGAGCCACTTCAGCGACTCCTTCGCCAAGCCTGTGCTTCCCAGACCGGGGGCCCGCATCCCCGCCAACAGCCAGAACAGGCCGTAGCCGAGTCCGCCGACCCCCAGGGCGATCGCACTACCCGACCGCAACCGCGTCGCACCGGGGATCCCGGCGAGCAGCATCGCCATGGCCAGCGCGGAAGTTCCCATGGCGCCGGCATGAAGGTGGGCACGCTTGTAGTACGTCCACGCCTTGTCCTTGGTCTCGGCCCGCTTGGCCTCGTTTCCCGCGTAGACGCTCTCCAGCACGGCCTTGCCGCGTGCGTCAAGGTCTCCCTTGAGGGAGTCCTCGGCAAGTCCAAACACGCCGCCAAGCCCGAACCCGAACAGCATCGTGGCGAGCGCAAGCACGATCCCGATCCGCACCTCGCGGAGACCCTGCGGCAGTTTCATTCATCCGGCCCCTGCTGCTACGGCAACTGCGTAAAGAGCGATCCCTCGCCCAGGGCGTCGCGCCCGTGCCGACGCTGGACCAGTCTACCGCCCGGCCCGCTGCCGAGCCTCATGCGCAGGCCGTCGCGATCGACGCCGTAGTAGCCCGGCAGAGTCTGGGTGGGACGGAAGCCGAGTTTCTCGTAGAGGGCGATCGCTGTCGCGTTGTCGTGCCGGACTTCGAGGTAGACGCGTTCGACGCCCTTCGCCTTGAGCGCATCGATCGTGGCCTCGACCAGCAGCCGGCCGGCGTGCCGCCCGCGTGCGGCCGGATGCACGGCGACGGCGTACAGCCGGCCCGACCTGGAGCGGCGGTGCTGGCGGACCAGCCCCACCGCCCAACCGATCACGCGTCCGTCCAGTTCGGCCACCGTTACCGTTGCCCGGGGGTTGTCGATCAGCCGACGGACCTGCCTGCGCGTGAACAGTTCGTCCGGCGCGTCGAAGCAGGACAACTCCACCTCGATGATCTGATCGACGTCCGAGGCGACTCCGCGACGCAGTGCAACGCACGTGGACGATACGGACTCACCCGCGCTCGGTTCCGCACCGACGGTATGACGAGGGTTGCGCACCGGCAGGTCCATCGGGATGGAGGTCGACATCACCGGCACCGGCTGGCGTGTGAGCACGTACTTGCTCAGCAGTCGGCGCGGTCTGTAACTCTGCTTGGTGAATCGGAGGCTCGGGATGCCCCAGTCATCTCCGGCGTTGACCTCCGCATAGCCGGCCCAGTGGAGCCGGCAGAACTCGGAGAAGATGAACTGGGCAGCGCCGACGAAGGTTGGGTCGGCCTTCTCCACCAGCACCATCGCTTGCGTCGGCGTGAGCGGCTGGCCGAGCGTGAAGCCCGCGACCCGGCCCTCGACGAGCAGCGTCATGCCGGTCAGGCCGATCTCGCGGCGGTGCTCGATGGCTCGCCGGGTCGAGAGGCGGTCCCGCTCGCGCAGGACGTCGGTGCCGACGTGAACGTCGCTGACCTCGCCCTCGTGCATCTCGTCGCCGTGCTGTGCCCAGGTGTCGAGGAGGTCGAAACACGCTGGCACGTGCTCGTCGCGCATTTCTTCTACGCGGTGGTCCGGGTGCTCGCGCACGAACCGCGATCGAGCGTGGCGTTTCGATTTGAGCGCGCCCCCCGCGAGGTCGATCATCCTGGCGGTCTCGTAGACGTAGTCGCCCCACATCGGCGTCGCGCTGAGCGTTGCGCTCGATGCACTGAAGCGTTCGAGCATCTCGTCCGAGACGTACTCGATCCGCGACCGCTCGACCGTCGCGTGGCGCTCGTTGTAGGCGTCCATGATCTCGAAGCACGCGCCGACAACGCCGGGAAGCGAGCGGTCCTCCGCGCCGGGCTGAGGTACGGGCGGGAGCAGCATCGTCAGGTCGCCAGTGGTGTTCGCGAACACGCAGAGGTGCCGGTCGATGCTGGTCCAGAAGATCCGCAGCGCGCCCGCCCACACGTACGTGCTGGCGAAGCAACTGTCGGAGATCGGTTCGCGGAGTTGGGAGAACGCTTCGTCGAAGATCGGCCGGTCGCTCAGCCGCACCGGCGCGAGGCTTGCATCAAGCCCCTCGTCACTGTCCATGGGGTGGCGGGAATGCCTACCTCCGTGTGACCCGCGCCGCTCGTTCGGCACGGGAGCCGGAACCCGCTCGCCGCCGCACCTCACGCTCGGCGAAGGCCGCGGCAGGCTCCGTCCATGGGAATGACTATATACCGCGCCGGCTTGTCAACTGCCAGAGGTTTTTCGTCTCCGCGTCATGCCCGCACGGCCGTCATGCACCTCGCCACCGCTTCATCCAGCGGGACGACCTCCCCCTTGCCGGCTTCCGACCGTCGCTTGAACTCCACCCCCCCGGCGGCCAGAGCCTTCTCTCCGACGGTCAGGCGGACGGGCACGCCGACCAGGTCGCCATCCTTGAACTTGACGCCGGGTCGCTCGTCCCGGTCGTCTATGAGAACATCCAGGCCCGCGTCTGCCAGATCGGAGGCAAGCCGTTGCGCCGTCTGCATCTGCGCCGAATCGCCGGGCTTCATGACCGTCAGCAGGATGTGGTAGGGTGCGATCGCGGCTGGCCAGATGATGCCGTCGGCGTCGTGGCTCATCTCGACGCATGCTGCCATGGTTCGGCTGACGCCAATGCCGTAGCACCCCATGATGACGGATCGCCGCTGCTGAGCCTCGTCAAGGACGGCCAGCCCCATCGCGTCGGAGTACTTGGTGCCCAGTTTGAAGATGTGCCCGACCTCGATGCCCCGCTGCTCGACGAGTTTGGAGCCTGGGGCGCGCGGGGAGGGGTCGCCGGCCCGGGCGTTGCGGACGTCGGCCACCTTTACATAACGCGGGTCGTCCAAGATCGAACCCATCTCACGCCGCCAGTCGAAGCCGCGGACATGGTGATCTCGCTCGTCCGCTCCGGTCGCCCACGCGATACCGGCCTGGGCGGCGTCCGGGTCGATGATGGCGCGCACGCCGCTCTCCGGGTGCAGGCCGTCGCGCTTCACGACCGCGGGGCTGACGTAGCCGATGGCGAACCCGGCCTGCCTGGCCCGCGCTTCATCGGCGAGTTTCACGCGGGATCCGGCGGACGCCTTGACCTTTCCCTCGTTGACTTCGTGATCGCCCCGAACGACGGCGAGCACCCACTTCACGCCGCCGCTGGTCGCCGGGTCCGCCGCTTCGAAAACGATCGTCTTCAACATCCGTTCGGGCGTAACACCGAGGAACTGGGCTACGCCTTCGATGCCGGGCATGTCGGGCGTGTGGACCTTCTCCAGCGGCTGCGATCCACCCCCCCCACTCTCGAATCCCCACTTTCGCTCGCCGATCTCGCACTTCTCGACGTTGGCCGCGTAGCCGCTCACCGGGCAGCGGAGGATCGTGTCCTCGCCCGTCTCGCAGTTGACCATGAACTCGTGGCTCGCCGAGCCGCCGATCGGCCCGCTCTCGGCCTCGACCACCGTGAAGTCAAGCCCGCACCGACGGAAGATGTTGGAGTACGCCCGGTACATGGCGTCGTACGCCTCGTTCAATCCCCCTGCCCCTTCGACGGCCAGGTGGAACGAGTAGGCGTCCTTCATGATGAACTCGCGCCCGCGCAGCAGACCCCCCCTCGGGCGCGGCTCGTCGCGGAACTTCGTCTGCACCTGGTACAGGATCAGCGGCAGTTGCCGGTAACTGGTGATCGCCGTCCGGAGCAGGTCCGTGATGACCTCCTCGTGCGTCGGCCCGAGGGCGGTCTCGCGTCCGTGGCGATCGCGGAGGCGGAACAAGTTGTCGCCGTAGTCCTCGGCGCGGCCGGTTTGCTCGAAGAGTTCGATCGGCTGCAGGGCGGGCATGAGCATCTCGCTCGCGCCGGTGGCGTCCATCTCCTCGCGGACGATCCGCGTGACCTTCCCGAGAACCCGCCAGGCCAAGGGGAGGTAGTCGTAGACCCCCGCGGCCACCTGACGGATGTAGCCGGCCCGGAGCAGAAGGGCGTGACTGGGGGTCGTCGCCTCGGCTGGAGCATCCCTGAGGGTGGGAATCAGGGTCCGGGACCACCGCTGGATCGTGCCCGCCGAGTGCGATTTCTGGCTCATAGGGCCGGATCGTAGCCCCGACAGTCGTCATTCCCCGCATGTTCCCAAGGGCCTTCCAGGTTCGCCGGAGCGGCACAAGTCCACTGGAAAGCCCCTGAAAAGCTGGCCTCCCCACTGATCGGGGGGCATATTCGGA
>JAHCJE010000007.1 GCA_026128865.1 Phycisphaeraceae bacterium
CTGGAGCGTGAGGGGGGGGTCGAGGTGGTGCAGACGGCGCCGACGGTGAGTTACAAGGTGCTGGTGCGGGGCAAGGGGGGGGTGGTCGAGGAGGTCGAGGTGCACAACCCGGCCGACCTGCCGGACATGGGGCTGGTGGAAGAGATCCGCGAGCCGATCTGCCGGGTGGAGATCATGATCCCGAACCAGTACGTGGGCGAGATCATGAAACTGTGCCTGGACCGGCGGGGCGTGTACAAGAGCCAGATGGTGGTCTCGGAGACGCGGCAGATGCTGACGTTCGAGGTGCCGCTGGCGGAACTCATCTACGACTTCTACGACAAACTCAAGGGGCTGACGAGCGGCTACGGGACGATGGACTACGAGGTGGTGTGCTACCGCGCGGACCGGCTGGTGAAGGTGGACGTGCTGATCAACGGCGACCCGGTCGAGGCGCTGACGTTCATCTGCCACCGGGAGCGTGCGGAGCAGCGCGGGCGGCAGTTGCTGGTGAAGTTGCGCAAGCAGATCGACCGGCACCAGTTCGAGATCCCGCTGCAGGCCGCGATCGGCGGGAAGGTGGTGGCCCGCGAGACCATCAAGGCGTTCCGCAAGGACGTGACGGCGAAGTGCTACGGCGGCGACGTGACACGGAAACGGAAACTGCTGGAGAAGCAGAAGAAGGGCAAGGAACGGATGAAGTCGATCGGGAGCGTGAACATCCCGCAGGAAGCGTTCATGGCGGTGCTGGATACGGGGGAGGAGTGAGGCGTGACGGACACGCCGCCCAGCGTCGTGATCCTGGCGGGGCCGAACGGGGCCGGGAAGACGACCGCCGCGCCGTTCGTGCTGCGGGATGCTCTTGGGGTCGACGAGTTCGTGAACGCGGACGACATCGCCCGCGGGCTGTCGGGGTTCGCTCCGGAGCGCAGTGCTGTCGCGGCGGGGCGGATCATGCTCGCCCGGATGGGCGAACTGGCGGGCGTTCGGGCGACATTCGCGTTCGAGACAACGCTGGCGACGCGGTCGTACGCGCCGTGGCTCGCACGTTTGCGTCGGGCCGGATACCGCGTGACGCTGCTCTTCCTCTTCCTGCCGTCACCGGAACTGGCCATCGAACGCGTCCGCGGCCGCGTCGCCGAGGGCGGCCACGATGTGCCGGAGGCGGTCGTGCGGCGGCGGTACGAGCGGGGGTTGCGGAACCTGTGGAACCTCTACCTGCCCTTGGCGGATGACTGGAGCGTCTACGATAATGCCGGTTCCCGGCCCGACCTGATCGCCGTCGGCCGCGGGACGGCTGTTGAGCGAGTCGTACTTCAGGCACAGTGGAGGAGGTTCCGAGAGGATTACGCCGATGACTAAGCCTGCTCCGAACTCTGCTCCCGATCAACCCCGCCGTCCGATTGGCGAGATCATCCGCGACCGCGATGTCATGCGGGAGGCTCTGCGGCGCGCGGCTGAGGTTGCGGAGCGGCGCCGGGCATTGCGGCAGGAGCCGGTGAAGAATCCGGTGCGGTAGGGAGACGGTCGGCGACTCACCGCGAGGACACGGCCCATGAGCGACCTTCACCTCACGGCAAGTCTGGCGGTTGATCGGGACGCCCTGGCCGACCTGTGCCGGCGGCACGGGATCAGCGCGATCCGGGTGTTCGGCTCCGCGCTCGGGCCGCACTTCGGCCTGGACAGCGACGTGGACATCCTCGTGGAGTTTCACTCCGGCGCGGACCCGGACCTCTTCGGCCTGGGGGAGATCCAGCAGGATCTGTCGGACCTGCTCGGCCGCGAGGTGGACCTGAAGACGCGCGAGATGTTCTCGCCCGCGAATCTGCAACGCGTTCTGAAGGCGTCGAGGCTGGGTTATGCCGCGTAGACAGCGATCCAGCGGTATGGCCGAGTAGACTGGGATCACATGCAACCGCTGATTGTGGAACTCATAAGGTTAGTGCGTGAGCACGTTGGCACGGCGTCGATGCTCCTCGCCCTAATGGTAGCCGCCTTTTCTTTCTTGTTCGTGCATCCGACGCTAGCCATGCCCGCCGCGGTTGCGATGAGTATTGGAGTTGGCTGCGCCATAGCGTTGTGCTGCCTCTTGCTAGGTCGAGGGGTGGCGTGGTGGCGACGCAGGCGCGAACGACGGGAGCTGGGTGAACACCTACGCAATCAAGAGGAGCATGCTGCGCGAGAACTCGAGCAGGTGCAGCACCTCATTGAAGACTTGGATGTGTTTGAATTTGTCACATTCTTGAGTTACGCGCTCGATGAATCGGCACTCAGAATATCCTCCGTGCCACTCCACGCCGCCGAGCGAAAGGACCTTGTTCGGAAGAAACGAATCTACAACACCCTGGGACGCCCAGCACCGGAGTACCAGTGGGTGCCGACTCAGAGGGCTGAGGGATTCCTTCGCTCACCGCTGGGACAAGGGCTCATTGCAGCCGCCAGAGAGTTCTGTCAACAGTATCGCGAGAGGCGTCGCATGCCCGAGGACGCAATGCGTTTCGGAGGTACTAGAGATCTGCATTATTCAGACGAGCCCGTGGTGGCCGGCGATTTGTTCTCGCGTGCTGGGGAGATTCTGCGCGAGCGAGGATTCACCTGAGGCTAACGCTCCGGCGATCTGCATTCTTCAACTGCCATCCAGCCTCCCAAGGCGGACCTGCTAGAGTTGGGCTATGGCGTGGACGGGCTGGAAGCGAAACGCCGCGAATTCGAATGCCGCAAGGGCGACACTCCAGCGACAGCGGCGAAGGGGAATGCCCGCGCGACTACACCTAACTTGTCTCCAATGCCGGCGACACGCTCCCTCACGGTCGCGGCTCGTTGGGCGTTGGGGTCACGTCCCGCTCTTTCTCCGCAGCGCGAACGCGGTCGGCTCGGTGAGTTTGCCGTTGCGGTCGTAGGACCGCCAGTCCTGGCGGATGGTGCCGTCGCGCCGCAGCGTGAGGGTCATGTTGCCCATGTAGTGGTCGTGCTCGGGGCGGAGGTTGGAGACGGAGTCGAAGTCGAACTCGTAGACCGTGCCCTCGGCGGTCTCGCGGACTTCGCGGGCGATCATGCGGGGCTGGTTGCCGGCTGCGCAGTAGTGGGTGAGGACGAGGTCTCCGCCGTCCATGTGGTAGAGGTTGGTCATCTCGTGGGGGGAGCCGGGGAACATGATCTCGCGGACGACGGAGCCTGCGGATGAGACGGCGAAGACGGCGGTGTAGGGCATGCCGGCGTCGGCGGCCGGCTCCCACTCGCCCTCGAGGGCGGCGATGCGGGCGAACATCTCGGTGTCGCGGTCGGCGGATGCGGGCGTGCGCTTCGGCGTGGATGAGCAGGCGGCGAGCGCGAGCGCGGCGAGCAGGGCGGGGATCAGGGCGCGGGTCATGCGGAGGCCTCCGGAAGGTTGTGCAGGAGAGTGTAGAGGAGGATTGGGTCGCCGCGATGCGGCTTTGGGGGTCGGGGACGGGTATCCAGGGGCGTTGCCCCTGGCTCTGGTTGGGGTGGCCCTTCGGGCCTGAGAGAGAGGGGATGAGAAGGAGGATGAGAAGGAGAGTGAGGAGCGGGAGCGGTTGTCTTCGGTTTGCGGGCGCGCCGGAAGGCCCTCGGCGGGCCTTCGGCGGTGGACGGAGCGGAGCGAGAGCGAGGATGCGTGTGAGCCGCGATGGCTCAGGCTCTGCGGCGGCGTGCGGCGATCAGGCCGGCGAGGGAGAGGAGCGCGACGGTGCCGGGCGCTGGGATGGCGCGGGTGAAGACGCGGATCTGCTCGATGTCGGCGATGGGGCTGACGGTGGAGAGTTGGAAGGTGAGGACGTTGCCGTTGATGTCGACGAAGTCCGCGCCGGTCCAGTTGTTGAATCCGCGGAAGGGCATGGTCGTCGGGTAGATGGTGCCGGTGGTGGCGATGGCGTCGGAGAGGTCGAGGTTGAGGTCGGAGTACTGGACGGCGACGATGGGGTCCTGGAAGGTGACGGTGCCGAAGATGACGATGCCGGGCGGACCGTCGAAGTGGACCATGTGGGAGTCGAAGGTGCCGGTGAGGAACCCGGGGACGGCGGCGTTGCTGTTGCTGGGGTTGGTGCTGAGGTCCACGGGCATGAGTGCGAGGGTGATGCCCTGCTGCTCGTCCCACGCCCAGGCGTTGGTGGCGTTGAGCGGCCCCATGACCGCGCTGGGCGGGGCGGTGATCTGGGTACAGAGGCCTGAGGTGGCGACGATGGAGGCGTTGGCCGAGGTGGCGGCCGCGGCGAGTGCGAGACAGAGAGACAGCGTGCGCGAACGGTTCATGGGACAGTCCTTCCTTGTGAGGAGTTCCCTCCCCCGGCGGACCGGAACACCCGGGGCTGCGTCGGGTCGGGGAGAATCGGCCGCGTTTCTCGCGGCGTGACCCTGGAGCGATGACCCTGTGCGGGCCTCACGCGATCGGGGGTTTTTTTTCGACGGTTCGGCGGGCGGGTAGACTGCCGGGCGTCGGGGGCACGCACGCCGAACCCACGGAGGAGATCATGGCTGAGAGCACGAACCAGACGACGACGATCGGGGCGGACACGAGCATCACGGGGGAGATCAGTTTCGAGTCGGCGGCGCAGGTGTACGGGCGCGTCGAGGGGAAGATCGTGGGGAAGGGGGAGTTGCGGATCGGGAACGGGGCGACGTGCCGGGCGGCGATCGACGCGGGGCGGGTGACGGTGGACGGGACGGTTGAGGGCGATGTGGTGGGGCGGGACCGGGTGGAGTTGACGGCGAAGGCGCGGGTGACGGGGGACGTGACCGCGCCGAAACTGGTGGTGAACGAGGGGGCGTCGTTCTACGGGCACTGCCGCGTGGGGCCTGACGCGGGCAAGGAGCAGGCGAAGAGCGTGGCGGAGGCGAAGCCTGCGTCGAAGGGAGTCGGCGCGCCGACGGCGTGAGGGACTCCTGATCCATGCCTTCGGAGACAGCCCAGCGCAGGGTGCAGTGCTACCACTGCCGCCGACGGTTCGAGGTCGGCGTGCGGGCGGTGACGGTGTCGTGCCCCGGGTGCCACAAGCGGCTGGTGATCGAGGACCTGGTGATCAGGAACGCGCAGGCGTACACGAAGTTGCAGACGTGCGGGCGTGTGGTGGTGCAGCGGCGCGGGCATGTGATGGCGTCGCTGGTGGAGGCGCACGCGGGGATCGAGGTTCTGGGGGTGCTGGAGGCGAACGCGATCACGGGGGGGGGCGTGCGGATCGGGCCGAAGGCGACGTGGAAGGGGGACCTGGCGGCGCGGACGCTGCGTGTGGAGGCTGGGGCGCGGATCGTCGGCGGGCGGTTCGCGGTGCCGGAGGATCCGCTGGGTTTGGCGGTGGAAGAGCCTCACGCTGGGGCGCGGGGGCGCGGAGAGGGAGATGCGAGTGAGGGGTGATGGCGCGCCTACAGGGGGCGGACGGTGCGCATGTCGTGCTTGGCTTCGAGGACGGCGCGAAGGTTGCAGACGTGCCAGGCCCAGAACTGGGCTTCGAGGGCCATGCCGACGAGCGAGTCCTCGTCCGCGGCGAAGGGGCCTTGGCGGAATGTGAGGATGGAGCCGCGCTCGACGTCGGGTTCCACCCGCCAATAGATCGGCGCGTGCTGGTCGCGGTGGGCGGCGTACCAGTCCCAGGTGATGCGGCCGCCGGGGTCGTAGTCGAGGATGGCGATGGTGGTGCGGCGCCTGGCCTTCTCGTCCCAGCCGAGGGTGATGAGGCCGCCCTGGCGCAGGTCCACCTCCGCCGAGACGGGGAACCACATGGAGAGGCCCGAGCCGGTGGTGAGGCATGCGAAGGTGAGTTCGTGATGCACGGCGATGCGCTGCTCGTGCTCGATCCAGTAGCCGTCGTCCTCGCGCCGGATCATGGTGCCTCGGCCCTCCGTTGGCAGAGCATACGCGAGCCGGCCCCCGGAGACGCTCACGCGGAGGCGCGGAGACGCGGAGGGAAAAGGGAGATAGCGCAGGGTTCCCACGCGACCCGATTGGTCGGGTTGGCACGTGGTGGCGTCGTGGCGGTACACTGTGGCCATGCCGCGCCGTTCCGCCATCCCGCCCGAGCGGATCAACGCCGTGCGTGCGATCGGCACGCTGGTGGTGCGCGCCGCAGCGGCGTGGTGCCTCGTGTTCGGGGCGTATCTCGTGCTGAAGAAGGTTCTGTTCGCCGTCGGCATCGGCGATCCCGCGCACGCGTTCCGCATCTACATGGAGGACGGCGACAAGCAGTCCACGTACCGCGGTCTGGCGCTGATCGCGGTGGGCGCGGCGCTCGCTCTGCTGTCGCGGCGCATCGGGGTGTGGGTCGTGCCGGTGCCGACGACGGGGTGCCCGCGGTGCGGGTATCCGACGCCGGACGCGGAGGGCCGGTGCCCGGAGTGCGGCTTGCCGGGGTTCGAGCGTGACGGCGTGGAGTGAGGGCCGGCTCTCGCGGGGGCGCTGGGGCACGGCGAGTGGGCGCGAACGCTCCCTTACGGTCGCGGCTCGTTGTGCGCCCGTTTCCTCGCGGGTCGTTTCGGGGCGACGGCGACGAGGAGCGCGGCGACGAAGGCGAAGATGGCGATCGATGCCGCGGGGAGCGTCCAGCCGGCGGCGCGGATCGCGCTGTCGGCGGCCATGATGCGCGGGCCGCTGCCCTCGGGCATGACGTGCAGGGCGGCGTCGAACTGCCAGGAGTCGGGGCGGAGCGTGGGCAGGCCGTTGTGCTCCGTCGGCGCGTCGGGCGAGTAGGGCCGGCCCTGCGGGTAGGCAAAGCGCTCGTGGCGGATCGCGCCGTCGGGGAGGAGTTCGTAGACATCGAAGGTCCAGTCCTTGCGCCAGATGCGGCCCCAGGTCTCGGGGTCCGCGCCGGGGGGGGGTGTGCGCGCCACCACGGCGATGCGGTCCGCGATCTCGCCCGAGGCGAGGCCCTCGGCGAACTCGCGGTCGGTGCGGCCGCTGAGAGGGGCGAAGCGGAGGACGCGCATCCAGTCCTCGTGGCGGACGAGGCCGGGAAGGCTGGCGGCGTGCGCGCGCGGGGCGACGGTCACCCGCAGGCGCACCTGCTCGTCGCCGTAGCGGAGGAGGAGCGCGCCGAAGGGTTCGGCCTCCGTTGCGGGGTGGTCCTCGAGAGAGACGGGACGACCGGCGTACTCGAAGCGCGGATCGGCGACGGGGCGGAAGGCGTAGACGACGCGGCCGTGGCGCTCGACGAACTCGGCGAGCCGACGGGCCATCAGATAGCCGGAGGCGACCGCGCAGAGGAGGGCGAGGAGGGAGACCGCGGCGGCGATGGCGCGAACGCGGTTCATGCGCGAGGATAGGGGCGCATCAGTGCCCGCCGTGCGCGGCGTCGGAGGCGGGGGCGTGCTCGTCGAGCGCGCCGCTCAGGCCGCGCTGGGGGCGGGAGCGGCTGGGTCCGACCGGCTCTTCGTGGTGCGGGTGCTTCTCGGCGAGTTTCTTCTTGACGTAGTCCGCGCCCTTCTCCTCGATGGTGACGTTGCGAACGTAGCCGGCGATGGGGCCGACGATGTTCTCGACGATCGGCTCGCCCTTCTCGTTCACTTCGCCCGTCTTGCGGGTGAGGTTGACGCCGGTGCCGCCCGCGCTGATCTGCGGAGCGCGGTAGGCCTCGACGCGGTGTCGGTTGCCGAGGTCGAGGGCGGTGAAGGAGAGGAAGATGGCGAAGGCGAAGAGGCAGAAGAGGAAGACGATGGTGTTGAGGGGGTTGTCGTACTTGAGGGCCATGAAGAAGGTGACGACGAGGATCGCCTTCACGGTGGCGATGCTCATGGCGATGATGACGTTCGCCCAGTGGGGGATGCTCCAGCCCATGACCTCGATCATGTAGGTCTCGACCTGGGCCGCGCCGACGGTCAGGCCTGTGAAGGCGAGGAGCGCGAGCAGCACGAGCAGGAGCGTGCGGCCGCTCATGATGTGGTGCCCGTGGTCGACGTAGGTGAACCCGTGGGGGTTGTCGGGGTCGTACCCGTTGGCGTCGCCGTTGTGGTGGGTCGGCTTGGTGTGGCTCATGGGTGGGTCCGGTCAGTGGATGAGGTACAGGAGGGGGAAGAGGAAGATCCAGATGAGGTCGACGAGGTGCCAGTAGAGGCCGGAGTTTTCGAGCATGGTGTAGTGGGTCGGGCCGTAGGCCTTGTGGCGGACGGAGCGGTAGAGGCACCAGGCGAGGAGGCAGGCGCCGATGATGACGTGGAGGGCGTGGATGCCGGTGGCGCAGTAGTAGACGCTCCACCAGATCGGCTCCTGCGGGTGGCTCCAGAGGGGGTAGTCGAAGAGGACGCCGGGCCGCTTGCCCTCGGCCCACTTGGGGCCGTACTCGAAGGTGAACTTGATGACGACGAAGGCGGCGGCGCAGACGAGCGTGATGATGAGGTTCACGTGCAGCCAGAACCGCTTGTCGAGCATGGCGCAGCGGATGCTGGAGGCGACGGTGTAGGAGGAGATGAGCAGGACGACCGTGTTCAGGCCCCCCCACTTCACGTCGAGGGAGTGGCTGCCGGCGGCGAAGGCCTCGGGGTACATCATGCGGAAGATGGCGTAGGCGCAGAAGAGTCCGGCGAAGAGGAGGACTTCGGTGGCGAGGAAGAGCCAGAAGCCGAGTTTGCAGGCGTCGAACTCGTCGGCGGCGGAGCGGAAGTGCGAGGCCGCGACGTAGCGCTTCCACCCCGGGGCCGAGGGGTCGCCCGGCGACGGCTGATGATCGTGCTGCGTGGGGATGCTGGTCATCGTCGTCTCCGGTCAGTGGCCCGAGCGGTGCGGCGGCGTGGAGGTGTCGAGGGGGTAGTCGGCGGGGTCGTAGTGCGGCGGGACGGTGGTGTCGTAGTCGTATGGGCCGTGCTTGAGGATCGGCTCGTGGTGGAAGTTGTGCTCGATGGGCGGGCTTTCGGTCTCCCACTCGAGCGTGAGGCCGCCCCACGGGTTCGGGGGCGCCTTGGGCCCGGCGACGAGGGAGTGGATGAAGGTGCCGAGGTGGACGAGGAAGCCGAGCAGCAGGAACCACGACCCGACGGTGGAGACCTGGTGGAGGAACTGGAACTCGTCGACGTAACTGGCGTAGCGGCGTGGCATGCCCTGGGTGCCGAGGAAGAACTGGGTGAAGAAGGTGACGTTGAAGCCGATGAAGACGAGGGCGCAGCCGAGCATGGCCCACTTCTCGTTGTACATGCGTCCGAACATCTTGGGCCACCAGTGGTGGAGACCGCCGACGAAGGCGATGATGGTGCCGCCCATCATGACGTAGTGGAAGTGGGCGACGACGAAGTAGGAGTCGTGGAGGTGGAGGTCGGTGGCGAGCGCGCCGAGGGGGAGTCCCGTCAGGCCGCCGATGGAGAAGAGGAAGAGGAACGCCATCGCGTAGAGCATCGGGGTGTTGATGGCGATGGAGCCTTTGTAGAGCGTGGCGATCCAGTTGAAGACCTTGACGGCGGTGGGGATGGCGACGAGGAAGGTGAGGAAGGAGAAGACGGCCGAGGCGAGTTCGCCCATGGAGGCGAACATGTGGTGGCCCCAGACGATGAACGAGACGGCCGCGATGCCCAGCGACGCGAAGGCGACGGCGCGGTAGCCGAAGATGGGCTTGCGGCAGTGGACGGCGATGAGTTCGCTGATGATGCCCATGCCGGGGAGGATCATCACGTAGACGACGGGGTGGGAGTAGAACCAGAAGAAGTGCTGGAAGAGGACGGGGTCGCCACCCATGGCGGGGTCGAAGATGCCGACGTGGAAGAGGCGCTCGAAGATGAGCAGCAGCAGCGTGATGCCGATGACGGGGGTGGCGAGGACGGCGATGATGGAGGTGGAGTAGATGGCCCAGATGAAGAGGGGCATGTCGAACCAGCCCATGCCGGGGCAGCGGAGTTTGTGGGTGGTGACGATGAAGTTCAGGCCGGTGAGGATGGAACTGAAGCCGAGGATGAACGCGCCGAGGATCATGAAGACGACGTTCCAGTGTCCCGCGGCGTGTGTGGAACTGTACGGGGTGTAGAAGGTCCAGCCGGTGTCCACGCCGCCGAGAATGATGGAGAGGACGGCGAAGATGGACCCGGTGACGTAGATGTACCAACTGAGCAGGTTGAGCCTTGGGAATGCGACGTCCTTGGCGCCGAGCATGATGGGGAGGAAGAAGTTGCCGAGCGAGGCGGGGACGCCGGGGACGATGACCATGAAGACCATGATCGCGCCGTGGAGGGTGAAGACGCGGTTGTAGATGTTGTTGGCCGCGCCGAGGCCGTCTGCCTTGAAGAGTTTGCCGAGGAGGTCGCCCTGGAGGACGGTCTGGGTCGTGCCGTCGGGCTGGACCTGCTCGACGTAGCGGTTGGGGGTCCAGAGTTCGGCGCGGACGGCCATGGCCGCGACGCCGCCGAGGAAGAACATGGTGAGCACGGCGACGAGGTACATGACGCCGATCTTCTTGTGGTCGATGGTGGTGGCCCACGCGACGACGGTGGAGAGGAAGGGCCCGCGCGGGGTGAGGTAACTCCCCTCGTCGTGGTGGCCGTGCGCGGCGTCGTGTGTGGCTGGGATGGTGCTCATCGCTCGCTCGCCTTCGGAGCCGATCGCTCCCGGAATGGCACGCCGGGGCGCGCCGGGTGGTTCAGTTCGGTCCCCCGTTCGCGCCCTCGCCGTTGGCGGGCGCGTCTCCCTCGCTCTCGCTCTCGGCGGCCTGCTCGGCTTCGAGCGCGGCCGCGCCGAGCGGGTGGTCGCTCAGGCTGCGCAAGTAGGCGGTGATCCAGAGGATCTCGTCCTCGGTGATGATGCCCTGGAAAGAGTTCATCTGGTTGGGATAGCCGGCGTGCAACTTCGCGCCGGGCACAAGGATGGACTCGCGGATGTAGTTGTCCCACACGGTGCGGTCGTCACCGGGAATGGTCGATCCATCGGCGAGCGGGACCGGGTTGCCGTAGGCGTTCCGCCAGGTCGGGCCGACGTTGCGCGTGCCGTCGATGGAATGGCAGGCGAAGCAGCCGTGCTTGCGAGCGGCACGCTCGCCCATCTCCTGCGGTGTACCCCCCGCAGCGCCCCAGCGGGCGACGAGTTCGTTGTACTCGGACTCGTGGACGACGAGAATGACCGCAGCCATTTCGGAGTGCTGGTCACCGCAGTACTCGGCGCAGAAGACCCAGTGGGTCTCCCCAGCCTGCATCGGCTGAATCCAGAAACTCGAATAACGGTTGGGAAAGACGTCGAACTTCATGCGGAAGTCCGGGATCCAGAACGAGTGGATCACATCGTCGCTGTACATCTTAAAGCGGACGGCCCGTCCTGCGGGCAGCACGATGACGGGAACGTTGCTCGCCCCGAGCGGCGTCGTCTCCGGCGAGATCGCGCCGTTGGGGTACGTCGCCGTCCAGTTCCATTTCATCCCTTTCACAACAATCTCGATGGCGTCCACGGGTGCGACGAGCTTGTCGATGTAGGCGTGGAAGCCGCGGAAGAAGATGTAGCCGAGGAAGAGGGAGGGAACGACGGTCCAAATGACCTCGAGAGGCGCATTGTGCGACGCGCTGCGCGGCGCTGGGACGCCGGGTCGGCGGCGGTACTTGATGACCCACCAGACCATCAGGCCCATGAGCAGGACGAACCAGAAGGTCGAGAACCAGAACGTCCACATGAAGAGGCTGTCGGTGGCGACGCCCTTGTCCCAGGCCGCGTCGCCGCGGAAGAAGAGGCCGTGGACAGGGCCGGAATCCTGCGCGAGCGTGGTGAAGTGGTATGCAGTCATGTGGTCTGCCCTGCCAGCGCGCCGCGTGCTGGCGCGTGCGTGGTGGAAGCGGCTGCGCCATGGCCACGGGTGCGCCGGCGACGGACGATTCGCTCGCGGACGAGGAGCACGCCGATGAGACCGAAGACGCCGATCATGGCGAGAACGCCGCCGAGTTGCATGACGCGGAACGCCGCGAGCGAGTACGCGCCGGCGGTGGGGTCGTAGCGGTAGCAGAAGTGAAGGAAGTAGTCGCCGATGGAGCGGGCGATCCTGCCCCCCGAGGCGTCGAGCAGCGCGAGGCGAACCTCGCGCGGCGGGTAGTCGAAGCCGTAGACGGCTGAGGAGACGCGGCCGTCGGGCGTGAGGACGAAGAAGGCGACGGGGTGGCTGTACTCGCCGTTGGGCAGGGCGCGGTAGTCGTAGCCGACGGCGTCGGCGAGGCGGCGGACGTGCTGCTCCTCGCCGGTGTGGAAGGCCCAGCCGGCGCGGACCTCGGGGGTCTTCTCGCGTTCGTACCACTCGAGCGTGTGCTGGCGGGCCGAGGCGGCGACGGGGGTGCGCTCGCCGGGATCGAAACTGACGACAACGACCTGGAAATCCTTGCCGACGGTGTAGTCGAGTTGGTTGAGGCACTCGACGAGTTTCTGTTGCACGACGGGGCAGACGATGGGGCAGCGGTAGTACTGGAGGACGAGGATGATGGGGCGGCCGTCGGCGTTGAAGTAAGAGCCGAAGGGGACGGCCTTGCCGTCGTGATTGACGAGGACGGCGTCGGGGGGCGTGGGCTGCCCGCGTCGATCGACGACTTCGAGGCCGCGCACCTGCTCGGGGAGTTCCTTGGAGAGCAGTTGCGCGTTCGCGGCGGGCGCGGCGAGAGCGCAGAGCAGCGCGAGGCGCGCGGCCCATGCACGGACTCGGGATGTGCGCCGGTCAACTGCCACTCGTGCCGGACCTCCGGTACTCCTCGACGACGAGGCGCTTGGCGCGCTCGATTGGGATCCTGACGGTGCCCGCGTCGCGGTCTTTCCACGCGCTCGGGGCCGCGAGGGAACTCCACGCGGCTTCCTTCTCGCTCCGGGCCTTCGTTGCCGCGGTAATCGTCTCGGTTCGGTCGGCCTTGAGGCGCGTCACGTACCACTCGAAGTAGATGGCCACGCCGAGCACCATGGCAACGACCGAGACGACCATCGAGATACAGACGCCCGCAAGGATGGCGGGCTTGGCGCGAGCTCCATGCTCGTGCTGCGGCTTGCCTTCATCCAAGGTGTGCCGGTGCCACGCATCCGGCTGTTCGTGGACGATCGGCGTCTCGTGCGGCTCTTGGTGCGCGCTCATCGACCGGCCTCCGCTGCGGCCCCCCGGCCCCGGGTAACTCTTGCCAAACAATACGCATTCCTGCCGGGCAGGACGACCCGGCCCGGCCCCGGGTTTCCGGTCGGCTGGGTCGGGGCGTGGTCAGACATAGTTCTTGTGCTCCATCGCCTCGGGCAGGCGGGGGTCCTTGAGGGGGAGGAGCGGCCCCGAGGCCACCTTGCGGATGTAGAAGCCGGCGAAGAGGGCGATGACGCCGACGATGGCCGCGACGTCCAGCCACCACGCGGAGGGGCCGGGGCCGGCCTGGGCGTCGCGTGCGGCCTGAGCCGCCTCGACGCCCGCGCCTGCGTTGATCGCCTCGAGCCAGGCATCGTTCATCGGGTGGACGTAGACGGTGGGGCGCACGACCCAGACCATGTCCAGCACGTGCATGAGCAGGAGCCAGCACGCGCCGAGCGCGAGCAGGACGGGGGTGCGCTTGATGCGACGGGCCATGAGGAAGATGAAGGGGACGATGAAGTGGCCCGCGGCGAGGATGAAGGAGAGGTTCTCCCAGCCGCCGGTCTTGCGGTCGAGGAAGAAGCGGGTCTCCCCGGGGATGTTGCTGTACCAGATGAGGAAGTACTGGCTGAAGGCGATGTAGGCCCAGAAGACGGTGAACCCGAAGAGGAGTTTGCCGACGTCGTGGAAGTGGTCCTCGGTGACGAGGCCGTTGAGGCGGCCGACGAAGCGCACGGCGAAGAGGGTGAGGACGACGATGGCGAAGCAGGACATGAACGCGCCGGCGAAGTAGTAGACGCCCCACATGGTGCTGAAGAACTCGTAGTCAAGACTCATCAGCCAGTCGAAGGCCGCGAAGGCGAGCGTGAGGGCGGTGACGGGGATGCCCCACGCGCTCGTCCAGCGGGCGCGGGCGGTGAGCCAGCGGTCGCCGGTGCGGTCCTGCTCGGTCGAGTACCACCAGAGACGGCGCGCGAGGTAGGTCCAGACGAAGATGTAGAGGAGGGCGCGGATGAGGAAGAAGGTGATGTTGAGGAAGGGGGCCTTTTTCTCGATCAGGTACGAGTGCGCCCGCACCTCCGGGTCCATCCAGGCGTAGAGCGTGCCGCTGGTGACCGTCTCAATGAGCAGCACGGGGATCATCAGCCCGACCGCGAGGGGGAGCATGCTCATCAGGTTCTCGACCTGGCGCCGGACGGAGACGGCCCATCCGGCGTTCACGAGGTGGAGGACCATGGTGAAGAGGAGCGCGCCGAGGCAGGGGGCCAGGACGGCGGCCGCGCCGACGAGGTACGAGGCCAGGGCGTGGCGCAAGCCGTAGACGAACGCGCCGATGACGGTGAGCGCAAGCCCGGCCGCGCCCACGAAGAGGAGAGAGCGTGAGATGGCGGCCGCGCCCGCGCCGGCGAGTCGGATGTTGTCGTCGCGCATGCGCGGCTCGGCGGCGATGGCGTCGAGTTGTCGCTGGTAGGCATCGGCGTTGAGCGTGGTCATGAGCCGCCCTCCGCGGCGGGCGCGGGTCTGGGCGCGCCCTGGAGTTGCGTTCGTTCGCTATCGGGGACGTCCTGGATCGCGGCGCGGTTGGCGCGCTGGAGGGCGCGGATGTAGGCGACGATGGCCCAGGCGTCGTGCTCGGTGAGTGCGTGGGCGTAGCCGGGCATCAACTGGCGGCCGGTCGGGCCGACGAAGCCGTGCAGCGCGACGTCGAAGATGTGGCCCTCCGCGCCGGACGCGCCGCCGGGGAGGAAACGCTCGTCGTGGAACGACGGGAGCGGGTAGGACCAGGTCTGGCCGACGAGTCCCTTGCCGTCGCCCTTGATGCCGTGGCAGGCGGCGCAGTAGATGTCGAAGCGGTTCTGGCCGCGGTCGAGGAGTGCGGTCGTGACCTCGACGGGGATGGTGGTGAGGGGGTTGCCGCTGTCATCGACTCCGCGGTAGACGCGGGCGTCGTCCTTGAGGAGTTGGGCGCGCTGGAGGGTGTAGGTGGCGGCCCAGGGTTCGTCGGCGACGACGGGGCTGCGGCCGAAGGCGACCGCGCCCTGGGGCGGCTGGCGCATGGTGCGGCCGTCGGCGAAGAACTCGCTGCGGTCCTGCGCCTTCCAGCGCGGCTGGTCGTCCATGTCGGGGAAGAACTGGCGGGGCGGGTTGTCCGAGCGGTCTCCGCGGCAGCCGGCGAGGGGCAGACCGGTCGTCACGAGAAGCGTTGCGACGAGAGCCGCGACGGGAGGAAATGGCAGAATGCGCCGATGCGGCACGGGACCATTTCGCCACTTCGCCACTCCGCCACTCTGCCACTTCATCTTCCGGCTCATGCTTCCTCCACGAGTTCGATGGCGGACGCGCCGAGGGATTCGAGGAGGCGTCGCGTGGCAAGGGGGTCGAACTTCGGGTCGGTGGCCTCGACGACGATGAAGAAGGTATCGTCGCTGGAGGCAAGGAAGCGTTCGCTGGCGAGGAGGGGGTGGTTCCAGCGGGGGAGGCCGTTGAGGGCCAACATGCCGAAGAGAGCGGCGAACGCGCTGAAGAGGACGCCGAGTTCGAAGGTAACCATCAGGAACGGCTCCCAGGCGAAGTCGGGCTTGCCCTGGACGACGAAGCGGAAGTCGAAGCCGTTCATAAACCACTGCATGAGCATCGCGCCGGAGACGCCGGTGAAGGCTGCGCCCCCGACAATAAAGGGGAGCTTCGTGCGTTGCTGTCCCATCGCCTCCTCGATGCCGTGGATGGGGAAGGGGGAGTGGACGTCCCAGTTTGTGAAGCCTTCGTCGCGCATCTTCTCGGCGGCGTGGTAGACCTTGGCGACGTCGTCGAACTGGGCGAGCACGCCGTGGACGGGCTTGCCGGCCTCGGTGACGAAGCGCGGGGCGGGCGGGCGGAAGAGGAAGGGCAGGTAATCGGAGATCGCCATGGTCAGTGCCCCCCTCCGTTGTGGTGGGCGTTGTGCCCGTGCGGGTCGGCCTGCGGCATGACGGCCTTGACCTCGGCCATCGGGAACTGCGGGAGGAACCGCATGAAGAGCATGAACATCGAGACGAAGATGCCGAGGGAGCCGGTGAAGATGAGGATGTCCACCCAGGTGGGGAAGAACATGTGCCACTCGCCGGGGAGGAAGGCGCGGTGGAGGCTGGTGACGATGATGACGAATCGCTCGAACCACATGCCGATGGTGACGAGCAGGGCGACGATCCAGATGACGACGGGGTTGGTGCGCATGGCCCGCGACCAGAAGAGTTGCGGGCTGACGACGTTGCAGGTGATCATGGTCCAGTAGGCCCACCAGTAGGGTCCGGAGGCGCGGTTGATGAAGGCGTACAACTCGTACTCGTTGGCGCCGTACCAGGCGATGAAGAACTCCATCGCGTAGGCGAAGCCGACCATCATGCCGGTGACGAGCAGGATCTTCGCCATGTTCTCGAGGTGTCGGAGGGTGAGGAGGTCCTTGAAGTTGGGGTAGAGTTCGCGCGCCGGGATGAGCAGCAGGAGCACCATCGCGAAGCCGCCGAAGATGGCGCCGGCGACGAAGTAGGGCGGGAAGATGGTGGTGTGCCAGCCGGGCAGGATGCTGGTGGCGAAGTCGAAGGAGACGATCGAGTGCACGCTGAGCACGAGGGGCGTTGAGATGCCGGCGAGGATGAGGTAGGCGTTCTCGTAGCGGTGCCAGTGGCGGCTGGAGAAACGCCAGCCGACGGCGAGCAGGCCGTAGACGAGGGCGCGGATGCGATCGGCGACGATCGGCAGTTCGACGGAGAACTTGACGGGGCCTGGGGCCTGGAGGCGGACGCGGGCGCTCTGGCCGCGTCGGAGCCTGCGGTCGGCGCGGTCGCGCAGGGTGGCGAAGTCGGGGATCATGCCCATGTACCAGAAGAGCAGCGAGACCGTGAAGTAGGTGCTGACGGCGAAGACGTCCCAGAGGAGAGGCGAGCGGAAGTTGGGCCAGATCCAGTTGTAGTTGGGGATGGGGAAGACCATCCAGATGAACCAGATGCGGCCTACGTGGATGGCGGGGAAGATGCCCGCGCACATGACGGCGAAGATGGTCATGGCCTCGGCGGAGCGGTTGACGGCGGTGCGCCACTTCTGCTTGAAGAGGCAGAGAATCGCGGAGATGAGCGTCCCCGCGTGGCCGATGCCGATCCAGAAGACGAAGTTGGTGATGTCCCATGCCCAGCCGACCTGGTTGTTCAGGCCCCAGGTGCCGATGCCGGTGATGATGAGGTAGAGGATCATCAGCATCCCGACGGCCGCGAAGGTGGACGCGACGCAGAACGCGGGCAGCCACCATTTGCCGGGCGGGGGCTTCTCGCAGTAGCCGCAGACGATCTCGGTGACGTCGTGGATGGATCGGTTGTTGAGGACGAGCGGTGCGCGGACGGCCGGATCCTCGACGAGCGTGCCGTCGCCGGTGGGTGCGTCCTGGATGGCGGCGACGCCCGGGGCCAATCCCGCGAGGCGTTCGGCGGTGATCCTGTCGGGATGCATGGCGCTCATGCCGGCGCTCCCATCGAGATCGGCAGGACCTTGAGGCTCAGGGCGTACCCGCCGTCATCGGTTCGTCGCACGGGGTCGTGCCTCCAGGAGTGCTGCGCGTCGCCGTGCGGCTCGTCGTGGCCGTGGCTGTCGTGCGTGCCGTGGTCGTGGTCGTGGAAGCGGTCCACGGCGGCGCGGATGGCGGTGTTCGGGTTGCGCACGCGGAGCATGTGGCTGGTGCGCGGGCGGGTGTTGAGGTAGCCCAGGAGCAGGTAGCCGCGGTGGCTGGTGCGGTTCTTCGAGACCGCGCTGTCGGGGTCGAGGATGTCGCCGAAGGCGATGGCCTCGCTGGGGCAGGCCTGCTGGCAGGCGACCTGGAAGAAGCCCTCCGGGATGTTGTCGAGGTCCTGGAGTTTCGTCTCGACGCGGGCGCGGTTGATGCGCTGGATGCAGAAGGTGCACTTCTCCATGACGCCGCGGCCGCGGACGGTGACGTCCGGGTTCTGCTTCATCTTGGAGATTTCGTCGAGTTTGGCGCGGAGCCGAGGGGGGATGAAGTTCTGGTTGAAGGTGATGCGTGTGGCGGAGTCCTTGGCCATGCTCTCGGGGACATAGCGAGGGTCGAGGCCGCCGTTGAACTTGCTCTGCGCCCAGTCGAAGAAGTTGAACCGCCGCGCCTTGTAGGGGCAGTTGTTCATGCAGTAGCGGGTGCCGATGCAGCGGTTGTAGGCCATGACATTCAGGCCTTCCTCGTCATGCACCGTCGCGTTCACAGGGCAGACCGTCTCGCACGGCGCGTTCTCGCACTGGACGCAGGCGACGGGCTGGGCGAGCATCTCCTCGGGGTCGTTGAGGTCGTCGCCGACGAAGTAGCGATCGACGCGGATCCAGTGCATCTCGCGTCCCTTGGCGACTTCCTTCTTGCCGACGACGGGGATGTTGTTCTCGCTCTGGCAGGCGATGATGCACGCGCCGCAGCCGGTGCAGGAACTCAGGTCGATGGTCATCCCCCACTGCGGGCGGGTGGAATAGGCGGGTGGGCGGCCGGTCTTGGGGTCGATGGCGCGCGGGTCGGGGTTGCCTCGCCCCTGGTTGTACGGGTTTTCGTACAGGCTGAGGTTCGGGGGCGTGTGGCTGAGTTCGCCCAGTTTCTCGGCCAGCCCGAGGGATGCGACGCCGGTAGCGAAGGGGTCCTTCACGGTCGCCTTGCCGGCGTGCTCGAGGTCGGCCATGCGCTTGCGGAAGATGGGGAGATCGATCTCGCGGGCAATCGCTGTCCGGCTTTCAAGCGACCAGTGATTCTGCGTGCTGGAGATCGGGAAGTGGTCGCCGGTGCGCGCGAGCGTCGCACCGCGGACGACGCGGCCCTGCCCGGCCTGACGAACGGAATAGGCGTTGACGCCGACACCGGTGCCGACGAGGCTGCAGACCTCGCGTCCGTAGCCGAAGGCGAGCGAGACGACGCCGTCCGCCATACCGGGAGAAATCCAGACCGGCACTCGGATCGTGCGCCCGCCGACGGAGAGCGTCGCGACGCGGGCCCGCGGCTCATGGCGAGCGGTGTAGGGATCGGGTTCGAGTCTGAGGGCCTTGGCTGTCGCGGGGCTGACCGCGGCGGGGTTGTCCCACGCGACCTTGGTGACGGGGTCGCCCTTCTCGTGCAGCCAGGCGTTGTTGCCGTGCCGGCCGTCGCCAACCGCGCCGAGCGTGAAGACGAGTTCCATCGACGCGGTGGTCGGCGGGGCGGGGATGTCGAGGCTCGCGAGCGACTCGGCGACGGCGTCGAACCGCACGGACGGGCGCACGGGCGACGGCGCGGAGTTGGCGAGCAGGCCGTCGTGCAGGGCGCGCCGCCAGACCTTCTCGAAGCGGGCATCGCCCTCGGCGAATCCGAGGCGCTCACGCCAAGCGGTGCGCACGATGTCGTGGCCGCTGACGGTCTCGCCGGTGGCGAGCATCGCGAGGAGTTCGAGCGCGCTGTGCGCGGGTTCGTAGAGGGGCGCGATCATGGGCTGGATCGCGCTGATGGTGCCGTCGTTGGCGATGGCGTCGCCCCAGGACTCGAGGTAGTGCGCGCCGTTGAGGCTCCAGGTGCTTGCGGCGGCGGTCTCGCTGGCGCCGACGCTCAGGCAGACGCGTGCGGGCACGCGGGCGTAGGCCTCGGCGAAGTTGAGGTCCGCGGGGGCGTCGTAGACGGGGTTTACATTGAGGCAGAAGACGGCGGTGACGCCGCCCGTGCGCATGCGCTCGGTGACGCGGCGGATGCCGGCGTGGGCCGGGGCGGCGCGATCCTCCGGGACGGGCATGTAGGCAACCGTTGTGCCGACGTTGCCGAGGGCGGCGTTCAGGGCGTGCGCCAGGGCGTGGACGGCGGGGGGCTGTGTCGCGCCCGCGACGATGAGGCTGCGGCCGAGATGCTCGGGGGCGAGCAGGTCGGCGGCGAGGGCGTCGAAGAACGAGCCGGACTCGCCGGAGGCCATGGGAATCTGGAGGTCGTCGCCGGCGGGGACGCTGACGGCGGCGAGCGCATCGCGCAGGCGTGATGCGCCGGAAAGGTCGGGGTTGCGGCGGAGGAGGGCGCGGGCGAGTTCGACGGCGAAGGCGGCGATGCGCGAGGGCGCGAGGCGGACGCGGTGGTCCGCGAGGCCGCCGAGCGTGCTGAAGGCGGACTCGGCGACGTAGATGCGGCTCATCTCGTCGTGCGAGGTCATGGGGCGGCGCATGGAGGCGACGCCGCGGCTGTTGGCGATCGCGCCCGGCTCGTCTTCGAGGAAGTTGCGGTCGAGCGAGACGATCACGCGGGCGCGCTCGGTGAAGAACACCTCTCGCACCGGCTCGCCGAAGGCGATGCGCGCGCCGGCGATCGGCTCATCGACGGCGGCGGGGCTCCAGGCGACCCACTCGGCGTTGGGCCAGCGCTTGCGGAGCATCTCGCGGGCGTGCTCCCACGCGGGACCTTCGGCCGGCTCGACGATGAAGGCCACGCCCTCGCCACGGGTGGCGTCGTAGGCCTTGAGTTCGCGTTCGGCCCAGACGCGGAAATCGTCCCAGGTGGCGTTCAGCCGACCGCGCGCGGGGTTGTCGTAGCGCGGGTTGACAAGCCTGTCGGGGTCGTAGAGGCCGAGCACGCTGGCGAGGGCTTCCGCGCTGGCGCGGCCGCGGTTGTTGGGGTGGAGCGGGTTGCCCTCGATCTTGGTCGGGCGTCCCTCGTGGGTCTCGACGAGCAGGCCCTCGGCCCCGCCACAGGGCAGCGGCATGGCGGTGGCGTAGAAGAGGGGCTTGCCGGGGATGACTTCCTCGGGGACTTCGCGCGAGTAGGCGAGGATTTTGTGGTCGGGTCGGCGGCATCCGGGGATGGTGGCCGCGCCGGCGAGGGCGAGGCTCGCGCCCATCAACTTGACGAAGTCGCGGCGCGAGGTGGAGAGGAGTTCGCTGGCGCCGGCGGGGAACTCACGCTCGAGGAACTCGCGGAAGTCGGGGGCGTCGACGAACTCCTCCGTGCTGCGCCACGCGGCGCGGCCGTTGAGGCGCGCCAGGTGTCGCGGGCCGGAGGGCGGCTCGACCTTGCCTTTGCTGGATGGGCACTGGTGTTGCGTCATGCGTCCGCTCGCTCGTCGGTCGGGTGGGCCGTGGGGGTCAGTGGTGGCAGGCTCCGCAGGTCTGGGGGGGGGACCGGCGCAGCGAGTCCACGAGTTGCTGCGGGGTCACGCCGTTGTAGTTGCGGCCGGCGATCGGGCGCGCGAGCCACTCGGTCTCGACCCAGACAAGATCAGTGACCTTGTCGGGCGGGACCATGTGCTTCTCCGGGTTGCGGTGGCAGTCGAGGCACCAGCCCATGTGCAGCCCCTCGGCCTGGTAGACGACGGGCATGCCCATGATCTGGCCGTGGCAGGAGAAGCATGAGACACCGGCCTTGACGTGCGCATCGTGCGGGAAGTTGCGCACGTAATCGGGGAGTTTGTGGATGCGGCGCCACTCGACCGAGCGGTCCTCGGCGTAGGCCTCGCGGATGAAGCCGACGCGGTGGATGTCCCAGTTGCGCAGGCGCTCCTCGGCGTGGCAGCCCATGCACGTCGCGACGTTGGGGATGTTGGCTTCGGGGGATCTCTCGACGTTGGTGTGGCAGTAGCGACAGTCGATGCCGAGTTGGCCGGCGTGCAACTGGTGGTTGAAACCTGTGCCCGGTTGCGTGGGCATGTATCCGACGCGGGTGTAGTCGGGCGTTGCCCAGTACCAGGTCGCCCAGACGACTCCGATCAGCCCGAAGAACGCCGCGCCTGCGCCGAGCGTCGGCAGGGCGTTCATCCATTTCGGGAAGAGTGCCGACACGCTGAACGCTCCTCTTGGCCGACCCGTTGTGGGGCGGCGACGGGTCAGGACGGTCGGGGACTCGGACCCCGGGAAGCCGGACGCTGCATGTTCGGAACTGGCCTCCCCGGGGCCGTCCGGTTTTCCATGCGCCGTTGCTGTGAGGCAGAAATGTCCGCAGGTTGTGTGTAGTCTGTCAAGTCCCCTCTGCCTGTTGTGCCGCAAATGAGACCATGTCGCAACAATAACGAGTAGGACAAAATACGAACGGAAATCGCAGATGCCCGCCGATTCCGCCCACTCTCCACCGACGCCGGATCGCTTCGCAGCACCGCTTGCGCTTGGGTTCGGGACAGCGGTGGCGATGTGGTGCGCGTGGTTCCTGACGCACCTGCCGGGGCTGAACCTGCCGCCTGCCGCGGTGGCGGGCGCGCTGCTGCTGGCGTGGGTGGGGGCCGCGGCGGCGCTTTCAAGGGCATGGGGAGCCGATGCGAAGACGGGTGCGGCCGGGGGCGTGGTGACCGCGCTGGTGAATCTGCTTGCGCTCGGGTCGCTGCTGGTCGAGCAGGCCGACCCGGCGACCTACGCGGGGGGGCAGCCGGCGGCGCGGCCGAACGCTGCGCTGGCGGCGGCGGGGTTTGTTGCGCTCGGGGCGGTCGTGGGCGCGATCGGTGGCGCGATGGGGTCGTCCGGGCGGGCGCCGCAGCCCGCGCTGCGAGAGGGCGAGTCGTGGCTCGGGCGGCTTGCGCTGGTTGCGGCGGTGGCGGTGGTGCCGCTGATCCTGATCGGCGGGACGGTGACGAGCACGGAGAGCGGGCTTGCGGTGACGGGCTGGCCGGACACGTTCGGCGCGAACATGTTCCTGTATCCGATCTCGCTGATGTCCGAGCCGCGGGTGTATTTCGAGCACACGCACCGGCTGTTCGGGGCGATGGTCGGGCTGTGCTTCCTCACGCTGACGGTGATGGCTGTGCTGTCGCCGGCGGGGAAAACGGTTCGTTTCTGGGTGGTTCTCACGTTTGCGGTCGTGTGCGTGCAGGGGGTGCTGGGGGGCCTGCGCGTGACAGAGGGGAGCGCGCATCTCGGCATCGTCCATGGCGTGCTGGGACAGGTTGTACTCGCCCTCGCAGTTTGTGTCGCGGCGTGGCTGTCGCCGCTCTATCGCACCGCCGGGATCGCGCCCGACCCGGCAGACCGAAAGCGCAAGGCTTTGGCGACGGGCACGCTGCACGCGCTGCTGATGCAACTGCTGCTCGGAGCGGCGTTCCGGCACCTGCGCCGCGAGGACTCGCCGGGGGCGATGCACGCCCTGTGGACGCACATCGGGTTCTCGCTCGTGGTCGTGGGTCTGGCGTTCGCGGCGGGGTTCCTGTTGCGCAGCCGTGCCGGGGCGGACGGGGTCTCGCGGCTGATCCGCCGGCTCGGGACGGGGCTGGTGGCGGTGGTCGGGGTGCAGTTTGCGCTTGGGTGGCTGGCGTTCTGGGCGGTGCTCTCGACGCCGCGCCGGGGGCCGGTGCCGACGAGCGATCAGGTGCCGCACGCCGAGGCGGTGCCGCTGGCGGAGGCGCTGGTGGGGACGCTGCACCAGGCGAACGGGGCGTTGCTGATGGCCCTGGCCGCGCTGGCGGTGGTGTGGACGCGGCGTGCGTGGCGGGCCGGGCGCGGAAATCCCGCCCTGAACGCAGGATAAACCCGAAGACGAATGTTCCATCGCCGAGTATCCGACCTCATACTGGGAGGAAGGGTGCAATCCCACCCCGACGGTGGCGTTGACCGGACGGGTGCGGGCATCCCCTCGGTCGGGGGTGCGGATCGAACCTACGGGAGGCATCGATGCAGCAGGCCGCATCGCGAAGCCCGACCAGCCCGGTCCGCCCGGAGGCGTTCGGCTACGACCAGGCGCGGCACCTGCTGTGGCGGGCGGGATTCGGGGGAACGCCGGAGCAAGTGCAGACGCTGGTGTCGTGGGGGCCGACGAAGGCGGTGGACTACCTGCTTGACGCGGACAAGGTCGCGTTCCGGGAGGTGCGTGCGGACGAGTTCAGCGCGTCGATCATGCGGCCGCCCACCGCCGAGGAGCAGGCGGCGATCCGTCGGGCGAGGCAGACGCAGGACGAGAACGCGCTGGCGCAGTTGCGGCTGGAGCAGCAGCGTCGGCAGCGCGACGACCGTCGGCAGGCGCGCGATGTGCAGCGGTGGTGGCTGGCGCGGATGATCGAGACGCCCCGGCCGCTCGAGGAGAAGATGACGCTCTTCTGGCACGGGCACTTCGCGACATCATACCGGACGATCGAAGACTCGTACCACATGTTCCAGCAGAACCAGTTGTTCCGGGCGCACGCGCTGGGGAACTACGGCGACCTGATGTTCCGCATCATCCGCGACCCGGCGATGCTGGCTTACCTGGACAACAACAACTCGCGCCGCGACCGGCCCAACGAGAATCTCGCACGCGAACTCATGGAACTCTTCAGCCTCGGGGTTGGGAACTACACCGAGCGGGACATCAAGGAAGGGGCACGCGCCCTGACGGGCTACACATTCCGCGACGACGAGTTCTATTTCGAGCAGTCGAACCACGACACGGGTGCGAAGGACATCCTCGGGGTGCGCGGAAACCTGGACGGGGACGGGTTCGTGCGGGCGATCCTGGCGCGGCCGGCCTGCTCGCGGTTCATGTGCCGCAAGTTGTACGCGTTCTTTGCGGCGGAACTGCCGGAGAGCGACCGCGACCTCTCGCGCGACTGCGCCGCGGTGCTGCGCGAGATGGCGTCGGAGATGCTGCGCTCGCGGTACGCCGTCAAGCCCGTGCTCAGGCGGCTGCTGCTGAGCGAGCACTTCTACTCGGCGGAGGTGATGGGGCAGCACATCAAGAGTCCGACCGAACTGGTGGTCGGTGCGGTGCGCTCGCTGCTGACGCCCGCGCGCGACCTGTCGATCCTGCTGGACGCGATGGACCTGATGGGGCAGAGCCTGCTCTTCCCGCCGAGTGTGGCGGGGTGGGCCGGCGGGCGGGCGTGGATCAACACCTCGACGCTGTTCGTGCGACAGAACATCCTCGCGTACCTGCTGACGGGCAAGCGGCCGCAGGGGTACGACCCGCTGGCGGACGAGCAGAAGTACGACCCCGCCCCGCTGCTGAGCGGGCTGGACGAGTCGGCGCGGACGGACCCGTCGCGGGTGATCGACTACCTGCTGCGGTTCACGCTCGGCTCGTCGCCGGCGCACGCGCGGGCGACGCTGGAGGAGTTCGTCGCGTCCCACGGCGGCAGCATCGGCAACGACATGATCACCGGCCTTCTCCTCATCATCACCGCCATGCCCGAGTATCAACTCACGTAAGCAGCGCTGCCCGCGCCATCGCGACCACGGAGCCGAGCAATGCCTCTTCCCGATCCCGCCGCGTTTACCCGTCGTCAGTTCCTGCACTCCGGCCTGGTGATGGCGTCGGCGGCGGCGACGCTGCCGGCGTTCCTGCAGCGGTCCGCGTTCGGGCTGCCGATGCCCGCGCTCGGGCTGTCGTCCATGCCCGGCGTGCCGGAGGACCACATCCTCGTGGTGCTGCAACTCTCGGGCGGGAACGACGGGCTGAACACCGTCGTGCCGTTCGGCGAGGACGAGTACTACCGGCGTCGGCAGGGCATCGCCGTCACGCAGCAGCAGGCGCTGCGGCTGGACGCTCGCGCCAACGGCATCGGGCTTCACCCCGCGCTCGCGCCGGTGAAGGAAATGTACGACGAGGGCCTAGCCGCGATCGTGCAGGGGGTCGGGTACCCGAACCCGAACCGGTCGCACTTCAAGAGCATGGACATCTGGCACACGGCCGACACCTCGGGGACGGGCGACGGGTGGATCGGGCGGTACTACGACTCGCAGTGCTGCGGCTTCGGCAAGGGCGAGTCCGGCACGCCGGAGCAGACACAGACGAACCCGCAGCCGGGCATCGCCATCGGGCGGACCGCGCCGCTGGCCATGCAGGGTCGGCGGCTTCAGCCCGTGGCGTTCGAGACGCCCAACTTGTTCCGATGGACGGGGCAGGACGTGCATGCGTCGCTCCAGGAGCCGTACCGCGCGATCACGACGGCGGGCGTGCCCGAGGGCGCGGACGCGAACTCGCAGGCGTCGTTCCTGATGCGCACGGCGCTGGATGCGCAGGTGTCGAGCGACCTGATCCGGCGGGCGGTGGCGCAGCGGCCGCTGGTGCAGTACCCGGGGTCGGGGCTGGCGCGGAACCTGGCGATGATCGCGAGCATGATCCGGGCCGGGCTGAAGACGCGGGTGTACTACTGCGACCTGGGCGGGTTCGACACCCACGCGGGGCAGGGGGGGGCGAACGGGCAGCACGCGAACCTGCTGCGGACGTTCGCCGAGGCGGTGCGGGCGTTCTACGCGGACCTCAAGGCGCAGGAGAACGACAAGCGCGTGATGACGATGGTGTTCTCGGAGTTCGGGCGTCGGGTGGGGCAGAACGCCTCCGGCGGCACGGACCACGGCACGGCCGCGCCGATGTTCGTGCTCGGGCCGATGGTGCGCGCGGGGCTGCACGGCGAGCACCCGTCGATGCGCGATCTCGACGACGGCGACCTGAAGTTCCGCATCGACTTCCGGCAGGTCTACGCGACTGCGCTGGAACGCTGGATGGGCGCGCCGTCGAAGGAGATCCTGGAAGGGAACTACCGGACGCTGCAACTCGTGCGCACCTGATCCGGCACCTCGCGAGCATTCCAGCCTGCAAGGCCCGCCAGCATCAGAATGATCGAGAATCCTGCGTTGCGAACCGCCCCTTGCAGAACTGTCCCTGATGACTCTCCCGCGAGACATCCGCAAGGGAGATCGGTATCCCCAAGAATCGCCACACACGAAAGGAATGCCGCAAACCCCAGAAGAACTCCGACGCATGCCGATGACGCGAGCGCTGCCAAGCGGATCCAGACGAGCGAAACTGCGAGCATTGCGCCGAGAACGCATTCGATGATCGGGATCCAGAACGAAACAGGTCGGATCATGGCCTCGGGAATGAGCGCGAACCCGCGAAGTGATGAGTAAAAGGTGGAAGCGTCCGTCAGCTTCCGAACGCCGGATGCGATGAACACATACGCGAACCCCGCCGCCACGACAGACCAAGCCGCCCGGCCGAGAACCCGCACGAACCGATTCTTCATCGAGTCACCTTGCGCCGAACCGCTTGAATACCCACAACCCAGCACCGACCGCAAGGAGACCCACGCCAACGCTACCCAGCACAACCGACCATCGGATCGGCTCGTTGCGACCGCGAGCAGCAGTGGGCAGTTGGCCGAGCACGGCACCCGAGGCGTCAAGGATGGCTCCCGTTGAACCTTCGACCCGGACAGCGTCACCGAGCGACAGCCGCAGCTGCTCATCGGGAATGTCGTCCAAAACCACGGCGGAAACGAGACGGGCCGGCGAGCGCTCATCCGTGTTCGGTTCGGGACTTATCTTCAGACCGAGGCGGGCGATCGCGTCCGGAGCGACCGTGTGCCGCCATGAGACGGGCACGGCGGCACGCATCGAATCCACGAACTCGTAGGCAAGGTACGTCGTCGTCGATGTCTGTCTGCCCTGCCTGTCGAGCGACGACCACTCGCTTAGAATCCAACCCAAGTCGCCATGAGTTATCACAAATCCGTAATCATGGCCGCGCTGACTCGCAACCCCCAGAACTCGCCAGGGCTCGACCGATGTCCACTTGATTCCGATATCACCGTCAAGAACTGCCAGCGCGAACAAGACGGGCAGGTTCGACGCGAGACGTAACGCTTCGGCTCGCAGCTCCTGTGGCGCACTTGCGAGCACGAACTCCTCTCTCCCGCCCACTCGGGAGAGAGGCTGGAGCGAGACCGCCCGTCCTCCCGGCTCGATCGCCCTACCAAAACGGGATGGCAAGCGCCGCGCAGTGAGTGCTGCTTCCGTAGTGTTCTTTGCTTCCGCGGCAACTATGTCGCCGGTTTGCAGGTACGCATCGGGCCAGCGGAACCTCGTCGTCTCCCGGAGCCATCGCACCTCGATCAGTCCGCCGTTCTGGTCGAAGGTACAGATCGGTCTCTCGCAGACAATCTCTGCCGAACGGACGTGCGCGTACTGTGATGCCCACTTTATGAGCACCGCATCCGCCGAAGAATGGGACGCCTCCCCCTCGCCAAAGGGAGGAAGAGGAAGCAGAGCATCCAACACGCAACCAGAACGAGTCGCTGCGGCATCGACAATGCACCACCACTCATGGTCGCCATCCGGACTATCCAAGACCCGCGTAGTTCACTGTCCGCCGCCACCACCCCCACTGCCGACACACGGCACAGGATTCGGGTAGGCCACGAGCTGAGCCTGGAGGACATAATGATCGTACACATCGCCTCCGACGCACGTCTGAAGATTCGGATCCCACGAGCCTCCCGTAAAGACGACGCAGGAACCCTGGTACGGCACCTGATCGCCGCACTCCTTGTACGCCTGGAACGGCGGGGAGAAACCCGCACAGGACTCCCCCAAGTCGCAAAGCGCGTAGTAATCGCAGGACTGGTTCTCGCTCAAGGTTTCGATCACTGGTATGATGGACTTGTTGCAGTTGCTCCCGACCGCGACCCCGCCGGCGACTGCAAGGACCGCGAGAATCCAGCAGCAGCCACGAGCACTACTTGGCCTCCCATGAAGAGCCTCCTTTCCATGTTCGCACTCTACCGCGCCCCCCCCCAGGTGTGTCAAGGGAGGAGTTGAAGCCATGGACCGCAGGCCCTCGATTCAACGTATCCCCTGTTCTAACATGAGTTTGCGCGATTCGTCCTCGATGCGCAAAGCCGGTTTTTCGCTCATCGAACTGCTCGTCTGCCTCGGAATCGTGTCGATCCTGCTGTCCCTGGTGATCCCTGCTCTCAGCAAGGCACGTCTCTCGGCAACCGAGATCGTCTGCCGGTCGCACATGTCCAGCATCGGGCAGCATTTCTTGATGTATGCGCTGGACTTCGACGACGCTCCGATCGCCATCGTTCCCGATTCTCACGAAGTCTCGCGGGATCCATCTCGCTGGCTCGAGTACTCGATCCAGATGGCCGACTCGCTGTACTCTCAGGCATGGCAGGAGACGACCGGACTCTCCCCCCCCTTTGCCGATGTGTTGTACTGCCCCGCAAATCAGTTCCCGCCGGAGTCCCGCTCGATCGACTACTGGCTGAGCGAAGCCTGGTACGCCGATGCACGATACCTCGACCCCTCACTGCCCGAGTCCGATTGGAGCCGGAGACTCGGCGCACGCGTGCAGCGCATCGCGTCCGTCCGTTTCCCCTCGCTGAAGGCCGGCGCGCGAGAGATCGAAGTCTGGCACGGCTGGGGAGGCTCAGCGCACTCGACGGGAGGCCTCGTGGACTACAAAGACCTTGCCCTCTATACGTCTCCGAGGCCTGGGGCCGTCTGGTTCGTTGACGGGCACGTCCGCCTCATGCACGCCCGCGACGCCACACCGGTTGTCTACCGCTACCCCAACTGGCCGTACATCCCCTTCGGAACGACACCTTGGGGCGTCGAAGGCCGCGATCGTGAATAGCGCCGAGGTGTTCTGTCAGCCTCTTCCCCTCGCCAGAAACCCCACAACCGTGAACTCGAACGTCGGCGGTTCCGCGCCGGGGGGGCGGGCGGTGGGGTCGGTCAGGGGCAGGCGGCGGGGGCCGATCTCGCGGGCTTCGGCGTCGAGTTCGGGGGCGTGCTCCTCGCCGAGCACGAAGCGCAGGGCCGCGCGGCCCGGCTCGGCGCGCTGGTCGAGGAGGGCGATCCATGCGCCGTCAGCGCGGCGGGCCATGCGGCGCGGCTCGGCGTCGTCGATGATGATGAAGACCGGGCGCGACTCGGAGGACTCGCCCGAGGCGTCGTGCAGGACGACCGCGACGCCGCCGGGGAGGGACTCGGCGGGGACGAGGCGCGAGCGGCCTGCCAGGTACTCGCCGAGGGCGTTCGCGCCACCGGTCTGGCCCGCGCCCGCGCCGACGGGCGGGGCGGCAAGGCGCACGCCGCGCTCGAGCGAGAGGGCGACGGCGTAGAGCAGCCCGGCCACGACGAGGATCGGGGCTGCGAGGAAGAGCGTGAGCAGCACGCGCTTGCGCATGGGCGTGCGCAATGGTATCTGGCGCGAACGGCCGGGCCGGGCACGCGGCCGCTATTCCTCCGTCGGCTCGAAAACGGGCAGGAAGACCCAGTCGCCGCTGTGCCGGTCGCGTCCCATCGGCGTGGCGAGCGAGGCGGCGAGTTCGGGCGCGGAGCGCCACTGGCCCGCGCCGCGCGGCCCTTTCTTCGGGGGCACGCCGGCGTCGTCGATGCCGTCCACGCCGATGGAGTAGAGCAGCGGCCTGCCGTCGCGCAGGGCGTAGCGGAGCGGGTTGCCGTCGAAGCGGTCGGGCGGGACGGCGGGCAGGAAGACGGGCACGAGATCGCCGAGCGCGGCCGGGTACTCGCCGTGCCGGCGGCGGTGGAGTTCGAGGGCGATGGCGACGAGCGCCGCGTCGCGCGAGCAGGTGGCGACCTCGGACGCGGCGTGCGACTTCGACACGGTGGGCGCGAGCCAGAGGATCGGCAGGTTGCGGCTCTGGCGCAGGGGGGTCGCGGTCAGTTCGTCGACGAACGCGTCGAAGCGAGAGGTGTCCGTGCGCCAGAGCGGCTGCGAAGCGATCGCCTGGCCCTCGCTCATCAGTCGCGCGTACGCGGCCGTGATCTCGCGGCGGTTGCCGACGGCGATGGACAGGAGCGGGCCGACGATCGTGTCCGAGATGCGGGCCGCACCGACCGCATCCGGGCCGGCGAGGCCGTCGAGGGAGTTGAGGAAGCGGAAGCCCTCGGGGGTCAGTCGCCCCCCGCCGCGGCCGTCGTCGGTGAAGGCACGCTGGACGAAATCCTCGAAGTAGACTCGCTCCGCCTGGTAATCGATGCGGAGGGCGTCGTTGGTGCGCTGTGAACCGAGGAGGTGGGCGAGTTCGCGGAGGTTGGCGTCGCTGAAGGCGTCGGGCCGCTGGTCGAGCAGGCGCAGCAGGTGCTCGCTCTGCATGGCGGTGATGGCGATGCCGACGAGCGAGGAGATGAGGAACGGCTGCTGGTGTGCGTGCGCAGCGATGCCCGAGATGGCAACGAGGTTCGCGACCGCTCGGTCGCCATCGCCCTCGTGAACGGCGACGTAGGCGTCCTGCACCAGGGCGCGGGCGAAAGTGCGGAACTCGCCGAGTTGCGGGAGCAGAATCTCGATCATCGTCGGGTTGGCGTCCGGCGCCGCGGCTTCGGGAGGGTGCCCCTGGGCCAGCGCCTTGGCCGCCATGTAGTCGGGGTCGTAGGTGTTGCTGATGTCGAGGCCGAGCGTTGGGCGCGAGGCGGCATCGCGGATGGTGGCGAGCGTGGCCGCGTTGGCGCGGAGCCACTCGACGGTCGCCGACCATGCCTCGTCGCCCGGGCGCACGCCGGGCCAGTCGCCCGTCACGACCTGCGACTCTCTCGTGAACGCGGGGACAGCCCGGACGTACATCGGCCACGCGCGCTCGCTGACGGGCACGTGCGCGTGACGGGCGTTGAGTTCGGCGGTGACGTTGCGGGTGACGTTGGGCGTGCCGACTGAGAAGCGGATGGCGAGGACGACGAATCCGGCGATCAGTGCGAGTGTCGTGATGCCGACGCCCTTGGCCGTCGTCGTGGCCAGTCGCCACGTGAGGCTTCGGTTGCGCTTGACGGCGCGGCGGATCAGGCGGGATGCCTCTCGTGGGTCGCCGAAAGCCGAGATGAGTTCGTCTTCGGCGCGTCCCGCGGCCAGCCCCTCGGCGAAGTGCGACGCGAGTTCGCGTGCCACTTCCGACTGTTCGGAACGCCAGAGTCGGGTGCCGCCGACGGTGCGGCGGATCAGGTCGGCGATGCCGTCCGGAAGCCCGATCGACTCGGCCGCGATCGTCGCGTCGCCGGGGCGGGATGGAGCCGCGCCGATGGCGGCTGCCCTGTTGTTGTCGTGATCGTGTCTCATGCACCCACCCCTTCCGCTTCGGGGCCGATCACGCCGAGGGCGGTCATGGCCTGGGCCAGTGCGGCCCACTGCCTGGTATCCGCTTCGAGGCGGCGCTTTCCGGCACCCGTCAGGGAGTAGTACTTGCGGGGACGGGCGGCCTCGCCGTCGCGCCACTCGGCCTGGATCAGGCCCTTGGCTTCGAGGTTGTAGAGGAGGGGGTAGAGGGTGCTCTGGCCCATGGCGAGGATGCCCTCAGTGCGGCTTGCAAGGGTGTCGACGAGTTCGTACCCGTACATGGGCCGCACAGACAGCAGTCGGAGTACGGCCACAGGGCCGGCACCCCTCATCAGTTCGCGTTCGAGCCTCATGGAGTAACTCCTGCTTCGCAGACTATGTGACACATGGTATACGGTCGAGTCGACAAACCGGGTGCAGCCCTCGACAGGGAAAGGGCGGGGGTACGTGAGTTTTTTTTGCCTTCGATCGACAAGATTGCTGGCCGAACCGTGGGACATGGGGCATGTTCCAGCGAGTCAGGAATGAAGAGTCCACGTGGGCTCTTGAACGGAAACCGGACACTGTCCCATTACGTCACTCGAAGAAGTGAGGAGATCCAGCATGAAGCGCGCTCTCGCAGTTCTCGCTCTGGCCGGCATCGCCGGCGCCGCCTCGGCCCAGAACACCATCCACTGGTACTGGACGGTCGGCGACACGGGCAACAACGACGGCATGATCACCATGGGTGAGAACGCCGTTCTGAACCTCTATGCCCAGTTCTCCGCTCCTCCCGGCACGGCCTACGCCGGCTCGATCTTCGACATCAAGGGCACCAGCAACTGGGCGACCGGCACCCTCCTCGTCGCGGACGGCAACGACGCCCTCGGCGCGCTCTCCAACGAGGACGGCAACAAGCAGGCGAACAACGACATCCTCCTGGTCGACACCTTCCAGCTGCCCAAGTTCTTCAACCCGGGCATCGACGCCAGCAACCCGATCAAGGTCTACTCGATCGTCTGGCAGCCCGCTGACTACTCCGCCCGCACCGTCAGCGGCGGCACCAGCGGCCACCTGAACCACTCCGTCTACATCGATGACTTCGGCACCTCCCTCGAGTTCGCGCCGACCATCAGCGGCTTCAGCTTCCAGGTCGTTCCGGCCCCGGCCTCGCTGGCCCTCGTGGGCCTCGGCGGCCTCGCAGCGGCCCGCCGTCGTCGCGCCTGATCGAACTCAAGTCTCGGACACCCGTCCGAGTTCCTGATCGACGACCCCCGCCCGCCGAACGCGGGCGGGGGTTTTTTTGGACCGACAACGCCACATGCGTAAGTTTCCCCTATGACCACACGCGACAACAGGCCGCGGGCGCCCGCAAAGACATCGCTCGAAACCGTCGAGCCGATCGGCAAACGCGTTCTCGTTCGCAAGGACGAAGACCGAAAGCAGACGAAGAGCGGCCTGCACCTTCCCGACAAAATCGAGATCCCCACGCTCACCGGTCGCATCGTCTCTGTTTCCGCACAGGTCGAACGCGACGAGGACTACCCGGTCGCCAGGTACGACCGCGTCCTCTTCAACCCCCGCAACGCGATCCCTGTTGATTTCGAGGGCGACAATCGACTGTTCGTCATCCCAGTCGAGGACGTCGTTGCGGTGTTCCGAAAGGCATCCAGCGAGTCCTCTCCCAGTCGGCCGTAACCCGTGAGACCCAACTTCGATCAGCCTTTGAACGCCTTGCCGGACCCCCTGCCGGTCGGTCCCGTTCCCGTCCCGCGCGGAGGCGCGCCATTCGAGTTCTCGATCCGCCCACCCGGCAGCAAGAGCTTGACGAACCGCGCCTTGCTCCTCGCGGGCCTTGCCGATGGCGAGTCCGTCATTCGAGGCTGCCTGCTCGACGCGGACGATGCCAGACGCATGCTCGACGCGATCTCGACGATGGGCGCGCGCGTCGCCTTGAGCACAGACACAGCGAGCATCTTGGGCGTCGGGGGCGGGTGGCGCGTTCCCCCGGGCGGATGCAGGCTCGACCTCGGCAATGCCGGCACCGCCACCAGGTTCGTAGCCGCCGCTGCCATGCTCGCGGACGGCCCTGTCATCATCGATGGCAACGATCGGATGCGACAGCGACCGATCGCCGAGTTGATCGACGCCATGCGGGCGTTCGGCGTGACGAGCGACTACCTCGGAACCAACGGCTGCCCGCCCGTGCGGCTCACCCCACCACGGGGGGGGGCTCGCTCCCCCTCTCGACTCGACCTGCCGACCACACGCTCCAGCCAGTTCGTTTCAGCGCTGCTGCTCGTCGCCCCGTGGCTGCGTGGCGGCCTGACGATCCGGATGCTCGGCGAACTGACGAGCGCCTCGTACGTCGAGATGACGCTCGGCCTGCTCGCGTCGCTCGGAGCGAGCGTGCTCACAAGCGAGGATCTGCGCGTCATCCGTGTCGGCCCGCCGGAGGACGAGAACGGGGAGAGCGCCGCGGGGTTGCGGGGGTTCGAGTACCGCGTCGAGCCGGATGCTTCGAGCGCTACGTACTTCTGGGCCGCGGCCGCTCTCTTTCCCGGCGCATCTTGCCGTGCGGAAGGGCTTGGGTTGGACTCGCTTCAGGGCGACGCCAGATTCCCCGACGTCCTTGCCCGCATGGGGGCTCGCGTCGCGGAGTCGGCGCAGGACGAGACGCCGAACACCACCGTGACCGGACCTGCGGAACTCCGCCCGGTGCTCGCCGACATGTCGCTGATGCCTGACGCGGCGATGACCCTCGCCTCGGTTGCGTGCTTCGCGAAGGGAACGTCCATCCTGCGCGGGCTGGGCACTCTGCGCGACAAGGAATGCGACCGGATCGCCGCGATGAAGAGCGAACTATCGAAGATCGGGGTCTCCGTCGAGCACGCGGCCGGAGATGAGGCCACGCTGACCATCACGCCGCCGCAGGGTGGCATCGACGTCTCGGAGACCGCGCCGCAGGTCACCTTCGAAACATACGATGACCATCGGATGGCGATGTCGCTCGCCCTCATCGGACTCCGGCGGCCGAATGTCCTCATCCGCAACCCCGCGTGCGTGGCCAAGACATTCCCGGGCTTCTGGAGTGCGCTGGGGCGCATGATCCACGCCCGTCTCTGAGCCGTCGAACGGCGCCGCCCCCCCGCCCACCACCATCGGCGAGCCTTGTTATACTCTGCAAAGGCGGGTTCGCCCGCTCCCGGGGGTCGAGAAATGGACAAACGGGAAGCGTCGGTCTCTGAGCGCGCGCTCGTCGTCGCCGTTGTCTATGGGATCGTCGGCGCCGTGTGGATCTTCTTCTCCGATGAGATCGCGGCAACGCTCGCTACGGACACCGCGCGGCTCACGTTCTTCCAGACCAGCAAGGGATGGATCTTCGTCGCGGCGTCGAGCGCACTCATCTACATTCTCGTCCGGCACTTCATGCGGCGTGCCGTCGCGTCGGAGGCAGCACACCACAGAGCCGAGTCCAACCTGCTGATGGTGTTCAATCACCCGGCGATGCGCGTCTTCGTCAAGGACGAGGAAGGGAAGTACCTGCTGGCGAGCGAGGCGTTCGCCCGCCTGCTCGGGCTGACACCGGGCGAGATCGTCAACCAGACGGACGAATCGCTGTTCGGGATTGAAACAGCGGCGGCACTTCGCCAGGCGGATCGTCGCGCGATGCACTCGCCGGGCATCACCGAGTCGCAGGACGTCTACCCCGGCGCGGGGACACAGCGGACGGTCGCCGTCCTCCGCGCACACGTCACCGATGAATCAGGGCGCTGCGTCGGCGTCGTCGGCATCGCGGGCGAGGACGTCACGTCGCCGGAACTGGGCACGTCGGTTCGGCAGAGTCTGGAGCACCTGGTGCGGAGGCGCTCGGCCACGCTCGCCGCCGCGGTGCGCGACCTGCACGGCCGGATCGCGGCGCTCCACTCCGAGGCCGCCGAACTGCGGCGCAGAGGAGAGCGGCTCGAAGAGGAGCGCCAATCGCTCGAAGCCGAGAAGCACATGCTGACGGCGGACCTGCTGGCCGCGGAACAACGCCTGAACACGGTCGTCACGCACGTGCAGGCCATCGTCGCGGCGATCGATCAGGAGGGCGTGGTCGTGCTGGCGGAGGGGAAGTTGCTCCCCGAGGCGGGATTCCGACCCGGCGAACTGGTGGGGCGGAGCGTCTTCGAGTTGTTCGGGGGCCGGCCCGAGATCCTGGCGGCGTGCAGGCGCGCGCTGGAGGGGCGCTCGGTGGCGGCGCGATTGCCGGTGGGTCGTCTCGACCTTGACGCACGGATCGTGCCCGTGCGCGACGCGGAGGGTCGCGTTGTCGGCGCGGTCGTGGTCGCCACCGAGGCCGAGCACCCGCCCAACCTCGCCGACGCACTGCGCGACGACGACTTCGCGGATCGCCCGCCCAGCGGCTCACCGAACGCCGCCTGAGCCACGCCGCAACCGCCGCCCAAGCCCCGCATATCCTTCCTCCCCACGCCACGGCCAAGCGCCGCTGTTTCTTCATGTCCACTGTCCATTGTCCACTGTTCCAAGAGGAGTCCCCATGCCCACCGCCATCACCATGACCGCCGACGGCCTGCGCGTTCCAGACGAGCCTGTGCTCCCCTTCATCGAGGGCGACGGCACGGGGCCGGACATCTGGCGGGCGAGCGTGCGCGTCTTCGACGCCGCCGTGGCGAAGGCCTACAACGGCAAGCGACGCATCCACTGGAAGGAAGTGCTCGCGGGCGAGAAGGCCTTCAACGCGACCGGCAACTGGCTGCCGGACGAGACGCTGGACGCCTTCCGCACCTACCTCGTCGGCATCAAGGGGCCGCTGACGACACCGGTGGGCGGCGGCATCCGCTCACTCAACGTCGCGCTCCGACAGATGCTGGACCTCTACGTCTGCCTGCGCCCTGTCCGCTACTTCAAGGGCGTCCCCTCGCCGGTCAAGAAGCCGGACGACGTGAACATGGTCATCTTCCGCGAGAACACCGAGGACATCTACGCGGGCGTGGAGTGGGAGGCCGAGAGCGAGGGGGCGAAGAAGATCATCGCGTTCCTCCAGAACGAAATGGGCGTGAAGAAGATCCGCTTCCCCGCGACCAGCGGGATCGGGATCAAGCCCGTGAGCCGCGAGGGGAGCGAGCGGCTGATCCGGGCGGCGATCAACTACGCCCTGCGCGAGGGCCGCCGGAGCCTCACGCTCGTCCACAAGGGCAACATCATGAAGTTCACCGAGGGCGCGTTCCGCGACTGGGGGTACGCCCTCGCGGCCCGCGAGTTCCGCGGCCAGACCGTCAGCGAGCGCGAGTCGTGGATTCTCGGCAACAAGGAGGCCAACCCGGACCTGTCGCCCGAGGCCAACGCCCGCATGATCGACCCGGGATTCGAGATGATGACCGCCGAGCAGAAGAAGCGGGTGGTCGGCGAGGTCGAGGCCGCGTTGCGCCTGTGGCCCACGCACGGCGACGGCAAGTGGAAGAAGAAACTCCTCGTCCGCGACACGATCGCGGACATCACGCTCCAGCAGGTGCTGACGCGGGCCAAGGACTTCGACGTCATCGCCACGATGAACCTCAACGGCGACTACCTCTCGGATGCGCTCGCGGCCCAGGTCGGGGGCATCGGCATCGCGCCGGGCGCGAACATCAACTACGACACCGGGCACGCCATCTTCGAGGCGACCCACGGCACCGCGCCGAAGTACGCCAACCTCGACCAGGTGAACCCCGGCTCGGTCATCCTGTCGGGGGAGATGATGCTGCGGTACATGGGCTGGACCGAGGCCGCGGACCTCATCATCCGGGGCATGGACGGCGCGATCGGGGCGAAGACGGTGACCTACGACTTCCACCGGCTGATGGAGGGGGCGACGAAACTGAAGTGCTCGGAGTTCGGCGGGGCGGTGGTGAAGCACATGGGGTGAGGCGTAACACGGTTCGCGGCATCGCGCTCGATGCCGGAGCCGAATGGGACGAGTTCCGGAAGGAGGTCTCGTGAAGTTGTACCACGTGGCCGTGGAGCAGGACGACGGCTGGTTCGTAGGCCGGATTCTGGAGCGAAACGGCGTCACAACGCAGGGACGGACGCTCGACGAACTCGTCTTCATGCTCCGAGACGCGATCCACGCGATGTGGAACGAGCGCAACGTCCAGCTCGAACTCATCATCGGCGCGAAGATCGCGGTGAGCGAGCGCAAGCGGCAGCCGCCGCGAAGAGCCTCCGCCTGAGCGTGCAGGGGATAGGCGCGGCCTACTAGCGGTGCTTTGACTTCCGTCTTTCCAGCACCCACCCGGAGTGATGTTGCTCTCTGCTTCACCATGCAGCACCGTGCTGTCTGCGTGAGACGACATGCCATGACCAAGTCGGATCGCGACCCGTTCATTGAGGAGGTTCAGCGTCTCAAGAGAGAAGCGGCCGCCCGTACGCCCACGCTCGATGAACTCGCCCGCAGGCTTCGCGAGATCGATCGCAAGCACAAAGGGAGGGTCGTCCAACCCCCCCCGAAGCCGCGGACGGATGCGGCCTAGACCGTCTCGTCTTCCGACGGGTGTGCGATCGGAGAGGGCATGTCGGCTCCTGGGCGCCGCCCGCTCGGTCTCCTTCGGTCAATCCGACATGCCATCTGGTGGCTGCGGTGCCGCATCCTGCGCTTTCGCATGTTTCCTCCATGCCGCGCCGCATTCCGGGCAGGTTGTCAGGCTGCCCTCGCCCTCGGCGGGCTCGAGTTCGTAGCCGCACGCGCCGCAGAGGCCGTGGCAGAGCAGCTCCTCAGCAAGTTCGTATCGAGAACTCACCCGCACGCAAGCCCAAAGCACGAGCGCGGAGAGAACGACGAGCGCGCCGATCACGACCGGCCCTGCACCGAGACGGTACGCGACCAGTGCCGGTAGCAGATAGACGAAGACGATAACCACGATCATGACGGTCACAAGAGCCACAGCGCCAGGAATCATCGCTAACCCGGTCGTCGCCATCAGCCAGAGCTTCGCGGCACGGGCGGCTCGCGTGCGCACGGGATACTCGAAAACCCGCCATTCGAGGTCTTCGTCGTCGTGCCCAATTCCTCGGTCTGAGTTCCTCGATCGTGCCTTCAAGGAGGCGTCCCGTTCGCTCGGTGAGGCAACGAACTTCACTCGCTTACCGGCATGGTCTCGGATGGTGGCCATCTGTTCTCGTCGGACTCATCGCGACTCGGCACCACCGTCGCGGAGTTGAGGTAGGGAGCGGAGAAGAGCGAGGGCGACGGTGGTGGCACGCAGCACGGCGGTGGGGGCACGCAGCGCACGGAGTTTCAGATCTGGACCTTGCGGTTGTAGACGAACCACTCGAGCGTCATCACGCCGAGCGCGGCGAGCAGGAGCCAGGGCCACAGACGCCGGTTGACGTTCGAGCGCGAGGGGTCGAGCGCGGCGACGTCCACGCCCGCCAGCGAGAGCGACGACGATGCGCCAGCGTCGGACTCTTCGGGATCGAGCAGGCTGGCGGCGAAGGGGCGCAGGGCGCGCGCGCCGACCGTGATGTCCGCCGGCGTGCGCTCGCCGCGCCAGGTCACCTCGTGCACGCCGGCCTGACGCACGGGGCCGTAGACGATGCGCCCGTCGGCGGCGGGGGTGAGCGAAATCTCGGTGCGGTCGGGCAGTCGGATCGAGACGGCGTCCGCGCCTTGCGGGAGGCGGTCGGTGAGGACGCTGCCGGGACGCACGGAGCGTGCGTCGAGGCCGAGGTGCGACGGATCCTGGCCCAGGTAGTTGAGGGCCTGCGCGACGAAGACGGGGAAGGAGACGTAGAAGGGCCAGTAGGAATCGGCGGGGTTGAAGGCGACGATGACGGCGCGGAGATCGGCGGAGGCGAGGTCGAGGATGGCGGGGCCGCGGTCGGTCTCGGCGATGACGGTGATCGCGCTCTCCGGGCCGATCTCGACGTTGCGTGTGGTGGAGACGACGACGTTGTCGAGGACGAGGCCGCGCAGGGCGGGGTGGTCGCGTCGCCAGTCGATGAGGATTCCCGGTTCGCCGGGGCCGAGGTCGGCCGCGCCGAGCGGGGGCGGCGGGACCGCGCCGAGGACGAGGTAGCGGCCGGGCGGCAGGGTCGGGCGGTCGCCAGGGGGGGGGAGCCAGGCGTCGAGCACGACGACGTCGTACGCGCCGGTCTCGCCGCGGCGCGAGGCGGCCAGGTACTCGTCGGGCGTGTACTGGACGAGTTTGGCCAGCGGCAGGCCCTGGAGCGCGGAGACGAGGAAGAGGCTGCCCTCGGTAACGACGGCGACGGAGAGTTGACGGGCCGGGGGCACGACGAGCCAGGCGCGGTTGTCGATATCAAGCACGTCCGGTCCATCGCCGGGGAGGAGACGCACGGCGAACAGGCCGCCGTCGGGCCGCTCGAGGCGGAAGACGACGCTGGTCGTGCCGGGGCGCCAGAGGTCGGGGGGGGGCGGCGTGCCGTCTTCGAGGGTGGGGGCGTCGGTGGTCGCGGGTGGGATGGTGACAGGGCGGATGCGCTCGACCACGCCGTCGATGATGAGTTCCAGTTCGGCGCGGCGTTCGGCGCGGTCGGTGCTCTGGATGCCGATGAAGACGGTGAGTTCGGTGGGGTTGTCGTAGGTGCGTTCGGCGCGGAAGGCGGTGACGGCGAGGTTGGCGGCATCGGGCGTGCCGAGGCGCGTGAACCGGACCTTGTCCTCAACGCCTGTGAGGACGCGCCGGGCGTCGGGGAGGCGGCCGTCGGAGAAGAGGTGGAGCGCGACGCCACGGGTCTTGAGGCCCTCGACGGTGACCGCGCCGGTCTCCTCGACGAGGGTCTGGTCGGGGAGGTGGGCGCGGGCGAGGCGGACGGCCTCGTCGAGGCTCGAGGGCGCGGCGGTCGGCTCGATGGCGTTGATCGCCGCCTTGAGCGCGGCCTTGTCGCCGGTGAACTGCTGACGCACCTCGGCGGTCTGGTCGAAGGCGATGACCATCGCCTCGTCGGCGCGGTCCGAGCCGATGAGGCTCTCGCCGCGGAGCGAATCGACGAGCCGGACGGCCTCACGCTTGGCGGCGTCGAGGCGCGAGACGCCGCCATCGGCGTCCGTGCTCGACATGCTGGCGGAGCGGTCGATGAGGATGACGTGCTGCAGGCCGCGCGGGACTTTGCCTTCCAACTCGGGTTGGCCGACGGCAAAGAGGGCGGCCGCGAGGACGAGCAGTTGCAGCAGCAGCAGGATGTTGCGGCGCAGACGCTGGAAGGGCGCGTTGGCCTGGAGGTCCTGCACGGCCTTCTTCCAGAGGAGCGTGGTGGAGACCTCGACCTCGCGCCTGCGGAGTTTCAGGAAGTAAAGGATGATGAGCGACGGCACCGCGATGGCGGCGGCAACGGCGGCAACGAGCGGGGTGAGCCAGGTCATGCGGCGGCCTCCCGGCTGAGCGCGAGGGCGAGCGGGCGAGAAGTCGCAGAAGTGGCCGAGTGGCACAGTGGCAGAGTGGCAGAGTGTGCAAGCCATCGCGCGCGGCCACTCCGCCACTTCGCCACTCCGCCACTTTGCGACTTCTGTGAGGCCGCTGTCATCGCAGCACCCCCCTTCGCCGCATGTAGTCGAGGAGGAGGACGTCGACGGGCGTGTCGGAGCGGACGGTGAGGAGCGTGATGTCGCGGCGGGCGCAGAAGGTCCGCAACTGGTCGCAGTAGGCGGCGAGGTTGGCCTTGTAGCGCTTCAGCAGCGGCGCGCTGACGGTGATCTCCGCGGCGTCGGCGTCCTCGACGTCGCGCAGTCGCAAGTCGCCGGCGATGTCGGGCTCGAGTTCCTGCGGGCTGAGCACCTGGAGGCAGAAGACGTCGTAGCCGCGGCCCATGAGCAGGCGCAGGCCGGTCTCGTAGCCCTCCTTGAAGAAGAAGTCCGACATGACGACCATGACGCCCTTGCCGCGGCGCGAGAGGGCGATGCGCTTGGCGGCCTCGGGGAAGTTGCTCCCGCCCTCTGGGCGCAGCGAGCAGAGCCAGGCGGCGAGTTCGTGGGTTCGCCGGCGGCCGCGCAGGTCGCGGACGGCGGAGACGATGCCGGTGTGCGGGACATCCCGCGAGTCGCCCGCGCTCATCCCCGGCGTGGCGGGCGTGCCGATGGCGGTCATGGCGACGCGGTTGTAGTTGATGAGGCCGACGTAGCCGAGGGCCATGGCGGTCTGCTGCATGAAGAAGAACTTGTTTGGCTGGCCGCAGTCGTGGCTGGCGGAGCAGTCGACGACGACGTGGAGGCAAAGGTCCTCCTCTTCGAGGAAGAGTTTGAGGAAGAGGCGGTCGAGCCGGCCGAAGATGTTCCAGTCGATGTGGCGCAGGTCGTCGCCGACGACGTAGGGGCGGTGGTCGGCGAACTCGACGCTCTCGCCGCGCTTCTTGCTGCGGCGTTCGCCCTTGAGTTTGCCGGAGAACATCTTGCGGCTGGTGACGTCGAGCCGCGAGACGCGCGAGATGAGCCGGCTGTCGAGCAGTTCGTCGAGCGAGGCGGGACGCTTGGGGTTCTCTGTTCGCAGCATGGGTCAGCGATCCGAACGCAGAGGACGCAAAGAAGGCGCAGAGGACACGGAGACGGAATCGGGGTGGGAAACCCATCGGCCGACGGCCTGGGAGTTGATGCGGCGATAAACGCCCTTCGTGAGCAGCGGAACGTGGAAGTTGATGAGCAGCCCGAGCGGAAGGTCGGCGACGCGGAGGTACGTGAGCGGTTGCGCGAGGTGCACGTCGGCCACGGCCTCGACGGCCTTCAGTTCCACGACAACCGCCCTCTCGACCACCAGATCGAGCCGCTGGCCGTGGAGGTCCACGCCCTTGTACCGCACCGGAACGGCGACCTGGCGCGCCACTCGCAGGTTCTGGGACGCGAGTTCGTAGAGCATGGCCTCCTCGTAGAGACGCTCCAGCAATCCCGGGCCGAGCGTCCGATGCACCTCGATCACACAACCGATGATGCGCTCGCTGAGCTTGTTCAGGCCGTCGGGGATGTCGGGGTGCCGTGTGTCCAAACCAGTTCTTCCTCTCTGCGATCTCCGCGTTCCTCTCCGCGAACTCCGCGTTCTGCTTTACGCCCTCCCCGCCGCGAGAGGGACGCCGGCCTGTTCGGTGGGCGTGAGTTTGAGGATTTCGTCCACGATGGCGTCCCCGCTCACGCGGTCGGCCTCGGCCTCGAAGTTCAGGATCAGCCTGTGCCGCAGCGCCATGTGCGCCACGTGCTGCACGTCGGCGTACGCGGCGTGGTACCGGCCGTCGGTCACCGCCTTCACCTTCGCGCCGAGCAGCAGCGCCTGGGCCGCGCGGGGGCTCGCGCCGCAGCGCACGTAGCGGTTCGTGGGGCCGGTCGGCCCGCCCGCGGCGTGCTTGCCCTCGGGGTGCGTCGCCAGCACGAGGCGGGCGGCGTACTCCTTGACGTGCGGCGCGACGACCACGCCGCGGACGAGCCGCTGGGCTTCGAGGATGCGCGGGCCGTCCATGATCTTCGCGGGGTGCGGCGTCTCCTGCCCGGTGGTGCGGTCGAGGATCGTGATGAGGTCGTCGAGTTGCGAGTAGCCGACGACGATCTTGAAGATGAAGCGGTCCAACTGGGCTTCGGGGAGCGGGTAGGTGCCCTCCTGCTCGATGGGGTTCTGCGTCGCGAGCACGAGGAACGGCTCGTCGAGGCGGTAGGTGACGCCGCCGACGGTGACGGCGTGCTCCTGCATGGCTTCGAGGAGGGCGGACTGAGTCTTGGGCGTGGCGCGGTTGATCTCGTCGGCGAGGACGATCTGCGCGAAGATCGGGCCGCGCTGGAACTCGAACTGCCGGCGGCCGGTGTCGGGGTTCTCGGTGACGATGTTGGTGCCGATGACGTCGGCGGGCATGAGGTCGGGCGTGAACTGGACGCGGTTGAAAGGAAGGTCGAGGGTCTGCGCGAGCGTGCGCACCAGCAGCGTCTTGCCGAGGCCGGGGACGCCTTCGAGGAGGACGTTGCCTCCGGCGAAGAGGGCCATGAGGACGCCCTCGACGACCTCGTTGTGGCCGACGATGACCTTGCCGACTTCGGTTCGGAGGCGCTGGAAATCCTCGCGGAACTTCTCGCACGCCGCCCGGACTTCGCTGGGTGTCTGCTCGTGTGCTGGATTCGGGGCCATGTTGAACTCCTGCGTTACTTCATCACTGCTTCGCTTCGTCACTTCATCACTTCGTCACTTCGTCACTTCTCCTCTTCCTCCATCCCTTCCCTGGCTCGCTGCTTGGCCTTGAGCAGTCGCGACATCCCGGCCTCGCCGCTCTCGTCGGCGGCGGGCTTCGTGGCGCGTTGCTTCGGCTGGTCGGGCGTCATCGGCTCGCCGCCGAGGGCGACGGGACCGGCCGCACCGCGCGTAATCTGCTCAGCCGAGGCCTCGAACTTACGTTTGGCGACGTCCGGCGCGGGCGTGCCCGGCGTGCCGCCGCCGCCAGCGCGAGCGAGGTCGGGGTCCGCGGTTTCGGGTCTGGTGGTCATGCGCTCCTGCGCCTTCTGGCGCGCGGCCTGGAGCGTCTCGAGTTTCATGCCGGCCTGCGCCTTGCTGCGGTCGAGCGCCTTGCGGCCGGCTTTGAACGCGCCGATGATGTCGATCCGCACACGCCGCACGGCGACGTCCATGACGAACAATCCAAGGCCGACAAGCGCGACATACAGCCAGATCGGCGTCGTCGCCACGGGCATCGTCAGCCCCTCGCGCCGCCAGAGGTCCGCCGTCGCGGGCGTCGAGTCCAGCGAGATGACGCGACCGCCGGTCATCTCGGCGACCTGCATCAGCAGGGGCGTGTTGTCTTCGAGTGAGCGGAACTCCTCGGCGAATGGCCTTGTGATCGCGGCCTGCACGGTGCCCTCGGTCGCCGGACCGCCCTCTTCGGTGGGCGGCGCGTAGTAGCGGAGGCTCATCACGTAGGTGCCCGCGTCGGCGGTGGGGACGAGCGCTTCGAAGCGGCCCGGGCCGACCTGGCGCAGATCGACGTCCACGCCGCTGCCGCCCGGCCCCGCGACACGACCACGGAAAACGGCGGACGGCAGCCGCCGCCCCTCGGCATCGACCGCATCAACAACGACGAGCGTCTGCTCTCCCCGGTCTTCGGTGGAAACGCGGAGATTGGCCGAGCCGGTCGGGCGCATGGCCCAGCGTGTGTGCTGCTCCCAGAACTGCTTGTACTTGCCCCACGCGAGCCAGTTGGTGGCCCAGCGTGCGGTGGCGTCGCTGGTGAAGGTGACGACGCGGCCCAGGCCGTACTGCCACTGCGCGCCGATCGGGTCGTTCTCCTTGCCGCGGATGGTGACCTGGGCCAGCCCCTCGCGTTCAGCGGCGACGACGTAGCCGGTGATGGGCGGCAGGCCGTCGATGCCGGCGGTGGTCTCCGAGAATCCGGTCATCGTCGGCGCGAAGGCTGGACCTTCCCAGATGAGGCTGCGCCGGACGACCTGGGCCTCCTTGACGAAGATCTGCGGCAGGCTGGCGAGGGCGGCGTTGGTCGTGACCTCGTAGTACTCGCCGCCGGTGCGTGTGGCCATGAGTTTCATCGTGCTCAGGTCGCGCATCGAGTGCGGGTAGACGCCGACGGCGGAGATGGTCACGCGGTTGGCACGGAACTGGTCGAGCAGGGCGGTGGAGAGCGACGGGTCGCCGTCGGATATCACGATGACGTGTCGCTGGCCCGCGTCCACGGCGAGCAGGCCCTGGAGGGCGAGTTGGAGCGACGGGTCGAAACTCGGCATGTCGCCGAAGACGAGGCGGTTGATGGCCTGCTTGGCCGCCATGCCGTCGCTCTTGGGCTGGAGGGGGAAGGTCCAGTCGACGCCCGCCTGCCAGCCGTACTCGACGATGCCGACGTAGTCGAGTCGGCTGAGGGCGTCGACGGCGGCGTTGCAGACCTGCTTGCCGTAGAAGACACCGTTCGGCATCTCGACGGAGTGAATGACGAGAGCGAGTGCGCCGCGCGGCATCTGCCGTTTCTGGGGCGGGTCGAGGCGGATCGGGAGCGCGTCCTCGAGCGGCGAGCCGATCCACCCGCCCGCGCCGAAGGACTGGTCGCCCCCGACCATGAGCAGCCCGCCGCCGGTGTCGTGGACGTACTGTCGCAGGGCCTGCTGCTGGGCCTCGGAGTAGTCGTAGGCGGCCTGGTTCACCATGATGACCGCGTCGTACGCCGTGAACCCGGCGAGATCGACGGGCGCGGCGTCCGGCGTGCGCACCTCGGAGCGGATCTCCGACTCCGCCAGCGCGCCCACCAGCGCGGCGGACTCGTCCACCTCCCCGCGGTCGGTCCGCAGCACCAGCACACGCCCCTCGCCGGAGACGAACGTGACCGCGAGCGCCTGGTTGTTCTCGATGATCCCGTCGTTCGGCACGCCCGCGGCCGTCAGTTCCGGCTCGAAAACCGCCCGGAACTGGTGTGCCCCGCGGCTCGGCATCTGCACCGGCACGCTAAGCACGTTCGTCCCGGCGCGCAACTCGACCGGCACGCTCACCTCGGGGGAGTCCGGGTCGAGGTCCATCGGGTGATCGTTCATCAGGATCGACAGTCGGCCGTGCGCGGGTCGAGTGGCGGTGAGGACGACACGCAGCGGCACGATCTCGCCCTCGCGCGCCAGCACGGGCGCGACGAGGCGGTCGGCGATCACCTCGTTGTCGTAGCGGTAGCGCAGGGGCAGCACGTCGATGGGCACGCCCGCGGCCCGGGCGGCCTCCGCCGCGCGCACGAGGCTCCCCTCCGTCTCGTTCCCGTCGCTCACGAGCAGGATGCGGTTTGCCGCGTCGTGCGAGGCCGTCGCCAGGGCGAGTTGCACGGCCGACGCAAGGTTCGTCCCGTCGGTCGCGCCGACCATGCGCCGCTCGACGCGATCGACGCGCCGGCTGGGGAGATTCTGCACATAGGCCTCGCGCGCGGTGGCGATCAGGCCGCGCCGGTCGTCGGTCTTCTTCTCGGTCGTCGCCTGGTCGATGAAGCGGTCGGCGCGGACCTGCAACTCCACGGGCACGGATCGGCTCGCGTCGAGGATGACGCTCACGGCGACGTCGCGGCTCTGCTTGCGCAACTGCGGCTCGGCGACCGCGCCGGCGACGAGCGCGATCACGAGCATCCGCACGCCGACCGCCACGCGCCGCGTCGTGCCGCCCAGTCCGCTCAGGCTCCTGCGCGAGAGCCAGACCGTGAGCGCCCAGAGCACGGGGATCAGGAGCAGCCAGATCGGCCGCAGGAACTCGATCGGTCCCAGGGTGAGGGCGGCCAGCGTCACCCGCCGCCTCCCCGCTCGTCATGCCGCGCCGTGCGCACCGACCGCAGCGACGGGCGATCGAACCCGAGCACGCGCCCGTTGCCCGAGTCCAGCACGAAGACGATGCGGTCCTGCACGGCGACGCCCCAGGGGTAGGCGAGTTCGCCCCGCCCGCGCCCCGCTCGGCCGTAGGTTGCGAGGGCGTCGCCCGCGTCGAGGTCGATGCGCTGGACGCGCGAGTTGCCGAACTCGACGACGAGCGCGGTGCGATCGGGCAGGATCGCCAGGCCGTAGGGGTAGCGGAACGCGCCCGGCTCCGCGCCGGCGCGTGCCGGCGAGCCGTACCAGGCGATCAACTCGCCATCCGGCGTGAACCGGCCGATACGGTGGTTGCACGAGTCCGCGACGATGATCTCCCCGCGGACCGGCTCCCACGCGACGGACTGCGGGCGGTTGAACTCGACGCCCTCGCCCGAGCCGAACGCGCCGAACGCGAACAGGAAGTTGAGTCGGGCGTCGAAGACGCTGACGCGGTCGTTGCCGCCGTACTCGGCGACGTAGACGCGCTCGACACGCCCCGCATCGCCGGTAACGACCGCGACGTCCGTGGGGTAGATGAACTCGCCGTCGCCCTTGCCGTAGCGCCCGACGGAGGCGAGCAGCGTCGCTTCGGCGTCGGGCGTCGATGGCGGGCGATAGACCATCAGGCGGTGGTAGTGGGTGTCAGCGATGTAAAGGGCAGGCTCGGGCGGGTCGCCGAACGGGGCGGCGGTGATGCCGACGGGCTTGCCGAGTTCCCACTCCGGCATCCTGAACGACGCGAGACAGTCGCCCGTTCGCGGGTCGAGCCGCTGCACACGCGCGGTCTTGTCGATCACCCAGATGGACTCGCCGTCGGCGTCGATGCAGCGTGGGTAGGCGAACTGGCCCGGCGCGCCGCCCGGCTCGCCGATTTCCACGCGGACCTCGATCGGGCCGCCGGACTCCGGGCCGCACCCCGCGACCGAGAGCAAACCGGTCGCGACCGAACCGGCGCAGGCCAGGCGCAACGCCCCGCGCCAACCCATCCCGCGCCGTCCTCGCCCGACCCCGGTTCGCATGTCCAACACAGGGTACCGGGTGCCTCGCCCCGCGGTTCGCCCGACTTGCGGGTCGGGGTCTCTCAGCCCCCGGGTCGTGTCGCCCGTGCAGTCAGGACCAGCGCGCCGATCCCGAGCGCAAGCCCGACAACGATGAGCATGACGGAGGCCGCCGAGAGGTCCGACTGGCGGGCGAAGTGCAGGAAGTTGAGCATGAGCGTCGCAAGCCCGCCCAGCCCCGGGGGCTGGAGTTGGCTGGCGGCCTCGACCTCGTGGAAGGCGAGCGCGCCCGTCGCCAGCCCCACGCCGGCCAACGCGCCGGCCTGCATCGGCCTTGCCACACGCCACCAGCCGCGAACGCCCTCTGCCCCGTCGAGGCGGCGCAAGTCGGCGAGCGCTCGGGGCTGAAGTCGCGCCAGCACGCACCCGATCAGCACGCCGAGGAACCCGAAGCGCGCGACCTCCCCCACCGCCACGACCACGATCGACCCGCCGACGAGGGGCGCCCGTCCGTAGGCGGCATCGATGGCCGAGCCGATGAGGACGCCCGGCATCAGGGCAGCCGCCAGCCAGGCCGCGAGAGCACACGCCACGAGCCAACGGTCTGCTCGGCGGCGCGATCCGGCGATCGAGGCGACGCACGCCGCGACGATGACCGCCGTCGCGCCCGCGACCGCCGCCCACGCCGCGCTGCTTGCCGCAGCCGGCGCGATGGTGCGCGCGGTGTTGGCGATGGCGCGAAGGGTGCCTGCGTCGCGTGCGAGGAGCACGAACGGCACGGCGACGCTGAGCGACCACACCGCGCCGGCAGCGCACCACGCGAAGGCGCCGACCCTGGGCCTGTCGTCGCTCGCTTCGCCGCCGGTGCGGGCCGAGGCGGCGCGAGCGATCGGGCCGGCGATGGCGACCCCGGCGAGGAGTGCAAGGGCAACGAGCGGCCAAGCCGACGCCCACGACCGCCAACGCTCGGCGAACGGGTGGAAATCGAGCGAGAACCAGACGACCTCGACGGCGTAGGTCGGCACGTTGGCCACGTGCAGCGGCACGGGCGAAGCGAGCGTGAGCAGCGCGGCACACCCGGCCGCGCCGACCCATCCCCAGCGCGTGGCGGAGACGATCATCGCCGCCCTGCGCCAGCCCCGCATGGGTTCGAGCGCGAGCGCGTCGAGCACGGCGCGGTCGATCCGGCGTGCCGCGATGGCGAGCACGACCGCCGCGACGGGCCAGACCCAGAGCACCAGCCCGAGCCAGGCGAACGCGCGTCCCATCGCGATCGGCGCCCACGTCGCGCCGCGCTGGAGCGCATCATCGACGACACCCGCGAGGACGCCCCCCGGCGCGCGCAGGAGGTTCCACCCCGCGTAGGCGAGGTAGTTCGGCAGCAGCATGGGCGCGAGCAGGAGCGGCGCCCACGCGGACCGCGCGGAGCGCAGCGCCCACGCGGCGGGCCAGGCGAGCGCGGCCGCGGGCACC
>JAHCJE010000070.1 GCA_026128865.1 Phycisphaeraceae bacterium
ACACGGCGAAGCCGCTTCATCCCGCACGCGGCATTGCTCCGTCAGGCTTTCGCCCATTGCGGAAGATTCGTCGCTGCAGCCTCCCGTAGGAGTCCGGGCAGTGTCTCAGTCCCGATGCGGCGGGTCATGCTCTCACACCCGCTACCCGTCTTCGGCTTGGTGGGCCGTTACCCCGCCAACTACCTGATAGGACGATCGCCGCTCCCAAGGCGGTAAACCTTTCCTCCGAAGAGCACATGGGGTATTACCCGCAGTTTCCCGCGGCTATCCCCCACCTCGGGGCACGTTCGATCGTATTCCTCGCCCTTCCGCCACTGTCCCCGGCCGAAGCCGGTTCTCGTTCGACTTGCATGCTTTAGCCATGCCGCCAGCGTTCAATCTGAGCCAGGATCAAACTCTTCAGTTGAAAGCCGTTACTCCCGCTTCCGCGGGCAGTCTTCAAAAGAAGCGATGACCCGGTTTACACCCGCGTCGCTCGACGCGGGCCGGTCTCCACCACAAAGGCCTCTCGACCTCTGCGGCGCCGTCGGTCGGCAAACCGACGGATTTCTGACGTTCAAAACTCCGCCCGTTCAACACGGGCGGGGGCTTTCCACGAGAACGTCAGCGCACGGGTGACTGTGAATCCCCGTGGCCGTTTGGCGACGCCGGATGGGCTGGCTACCCGCGGTCATGGACCGCTCCCGACGCCTCACGTCCTCGCGATGGCACCAACTGTTCACTTTTCAAGGATGACGCCCGAGCAGGCCGAAACCGACCCCTCGGGCCGACACGACTCCGTGCCGACCGCGTCAAGCGGCAGGGGACATCGTACCCCACCGCCCCCCACCGTCAAGCAGGGCAACCCAAAAACCCTTCCAACACCCCCTACCGCCACTCCAGACGCGTCACCGCCACCACTCCAGCAAAAACCTCCGCCCCACGCGGCAGCCCGGACCGCAACGCCCGGCAAGCCGCCGTCATCGTCGCACCCGTCGTCCGAACGTCGTCCACCACCACGAAAACCCGCCCGGATGCCGCCAGTTCCGCCAGCCGTTCAGGCCCTCGCGCCACGAACGCCCCCACCATGTTCCTCGCCCGCTCGCTGCGGGGCAGGCTCGTCTGCGTCGGCCGGTGCTTCCGCCTCAATCCCCGCTCCACGCGACCCCCGCACGCCCCGGCCACCTCCCGCGCAAGCACCAGCGTGTGATGCACGCCGCGCGACATCCGCCTGCGGAACGTCGTCGGCACCGGCACCACAACCGCCAGCCGCGGATCCACGCCGCGCGCCCGCAGCCCCGCCGCCACCGCCTCGCCCAGCATCGACCCCATCTCGCGCCCCACACGCCGCCACGCCGTGAACTTCAACTCCATCACCGCATCACGCAGCACGCCCTCGTACGATCCGACTCGAAACGCCCCGTTCCACGCAAGACGCTTCTCCCGGCACGCCGGGCAACCGGCCGCGTCGGCCTCGAACGCGCCCACGCTCGTCGCGCACCGCGGGCAATACATTCCGGGTGCGTCCGGCGACCAGCCCGCTTCCGCTGCCCGCTCGCGCAGACTCACGGCCCGAAGCCCCAGCCAGTCGCGCTCGATCCACCCCCACGCCGATCGAACCCCGCGAGCGGCATCAAAAGCCGCATCATCCGCTCGCGTGCGATCGTCTCCGCTCCCCGGCGGCCAGACGAACGCCCCGCGGCCCGACGCCGCGCCCGCGCTCACGCCAGCCGGGCACGCACGATCGCCGCCCGCTCCACGCTCCGCTGGTTCTGGTCCAGTTCCTTCTTCAGCGCACGCTGAAGATGCGCCGGCTGCACGAGCAGCATCAGGTGATGCACCGTCCGCAACTCGACCCCCTCGACAAGCCCCAGCGACACGCCCAGCCGCACCAGGCTCAGCAGTTTCAGCGCCTCCTCTGTCGTCAGCACGCGCGCGTGGCGCAGCACGCCCAGCGGCCGACTCACCTGATCCTCCAGCAGCGTGCGCCGCCGCGTCAGCAACTGCCGACGACTCTCGCGCTCGTACTCCACCACCCGCGGGATGATCTCGCGCTGCATCTCGTGCAGCAGCACGCGCTCGGTCTTGCCCAGCGTGGTCTGGTTCGAGATCTGGTAGAAGTCCCCCGACGCCTCCGACCCCTCGCCGTAGAACCCCCGCACCGCCAGCGACATGTCCGCCGCCGCCCGCTTGACCTTGTCGATCTCCCCGGTCATCCGCAGCCCCGGCAGGTGCAGCATCACGCTCAGCCGCACCCCCGTCCCGACGTTCGTAGGGCAGGCCGTCAGATAGCCGAACCGCGGGCTGTACGCGAAGTCCAGCCGCTCTTCCAGCCGGTCGTCCAGCGCATCCGCCTCTTCCAGCGCGGCGTCGAGCGCCAACCCCGACCGGATCACCTGCATCCGCAGGTGGTCCTCCTCGTTCACCATCACCGACGCCCGCTCGCCCGGCAGCGCGACAGCGACCCCCCGCGGATGGTCGGCATCTTTCGCCCCCTTGCCGCGCGGCCCGCGCGCGTGCTGCTTGCTGATCAGGTGCCGCTCCACCAGCAGCGTGCGCTCCAGCGGCGGCGCATCGTGCAGGTCCACCCAGAGCGTGCTCCCCCCGCCGATCGACGACGACAGAATCGCCTCCTTGCACGCCTCGAGCGCGTGCCGACGGTCCGTCGGCGAGCCGCGGCTCGGGCAGGGCACGCCCGCAAGGTTGCGAGCAAGCCGCACCCGCGACGAGAGTACGACGTCCGACCCGTCCCCCTCGCCGCGCAGCCACTCCGTCCCCGCCTCGAACAGCCGCGCCGGTTCGCCGCCGCCCGGCCTCACGGCGGGTCTCCGTTCGCGTCGGCATCGGTCGCCAGGCCCGTTTCCGTCAGCCGCCGCAACTCGTCACGGAGCCGGGCCGCCCGCTCGTACTGCTCCCCCGCGATCGCGGCCTCCATCTGCTCACGCAGCAGTCGCCCGCGCCTTCGCCCGCTCCTCCGCAGGCCCAAGCACCGATTCGATCGCCCCCGTCACCCCCGCCGGCCCGGCTCGCCCGCAACGCCCGGCGCGGCACCTTGCCCACATGGTGCGTCGCCCCCTCGTGCGCACGGTCCAGCAGCGGCGAGATCTGCTTCTCGAACGCCCTATAGCACGCCGGACAACCGAGCAACCCCGACTCCTTGAACTCCCCGAACGTCGTGCCGCACTCCGCGCAGCCGCTCGACACGCCCGGCCCCACCACCCGCGCCGATGCCTTCTGCACCACCGCGTGTGTCAGCAGTTGGCTGATCGGCAGTTGCGACGCCACCACCAGCCCCATGTCGCGGGCGCAGGCCTCGCACAGGTGCTTCTCGTGCGGCACGCCGCCCGCCACGGTCACCTCGTGGACAGTCGCCTCGTTGTCGCAGTGATCGCACTTCACGCCAACCAGCAGTCTACATCCGCGCGGACCACCCGATCAACGCCGTCCTGACGCGATTCGTCCGCTGCTCGGTTCAGTGCCCGCTGAGTTTCTGCTGGCGGGTGTAGCCGTACTTCCGCTTCAACGGCTTGACGACCAGTCCCTGCCGGATCGCCTTGGCCGAGGCCAGCACGCGCCGCCGGGTGAGCTTGCCGCCCTCGTCGACGATGGCGGTGACGGCCTGGAGGTTCGGCTTGAAGGTCCGCGGGCTGATCCCCGTCGGCTTGAGGCCGAAGCCGCCCTTCGTGATCTTCTGCCCGCGATAGACGCGGGACTTGCCGAAGGTCGTCTTCTTCCCGGTGAAATGGCAGACACGCGGCATGGCTCAGTCCTCGCCCCCAGGGGGCAGCCCGGCAAACTCAAGGCCCCAACTCTAGACCGCCGCCAAACCAAGGCAAACAGCCACGGCGACGGACGGGGTGACCGCCACGCCGTCGACCACACCACACCACACCCGCACATCGAACGAACACGCGATCGGCGGCGCGAGCCGCCGCACCGTGCCGCTCAGGGCGCGCCAGCAAACTCCTCTACCGGGGCCGTCTCCTCGGGCAGGGGCCTGCTCGGCTCCGGGTCGTGGTAGATGCCCAACTCCTTCGGCTGCCCGTACAACTCGGGGTGGATGTACTTGCCGCGCTCGCTCTCGGCCTTCTCGACCTCGATCGGCGCGCCGTACACGCGGACGTAGGCGTCGTTGCGGATCGCCTCGACTCGCCACGAGACCTTCAGCCCTGCCGGACCGCCCGCGATCATGAACCGGTTGTCCTCGATCTCGAGCGCAACGTAGACCGGCGCCCAGCCGCCGATCGTCGTCAACTGGTACCGGAAGTCGCGGTTGATCTCCTCGAAGTACTCGGGCAGTTCAACCCACGCCTGCCCCGCATCGTCCAGCGTCACGTTCCCCGAGTAGAAGTTGATCGGCTCGGGCGCCTCGGTGCTGTAGTGCCGGAGGTACTTGTTCGCCGGGTCCAGCGGGTGGTCGATCTCGAAGGTCTTGGTGCCCGAAGCGTGCGAGTTGCCGACGGCGTAGACCGCGACCGCCGGCGGAGCCGCCTGCCCGAGCACACCCCGTGCCGTCGATGTCGAGTTGTTCGAGAAGCCAAACACGCCGCGGCCGCTGCTGCTGCTGCTCGTGCCGTAGACACCGTAGGTCGTGCCCGTGACCGCGCTTGAACTGCCGTAGACGCCACGCCCACCCGTGCTGACGGTCTGTCCGTACACGCCGTAGGTCGAACCCGTGCCGGCGGTCGCCGTGCCGTAGACAGCCCTCCCGCCTGTGCTCGCCGCCTCGGCGTACACGCCGTACGTTGTGCCCGACCCCGCGCTCGCCTGGGCGTACACGCCGCGCCCGGACGAACTGAGATTCCGTGCCTGCACCCCGAACGTCGTCCCCGTCGTGTGCATCGCTATGCCGAAGACACCGCTCCCAGTCGAGCCGTGGGTGCGTCCGTACACCCCGTAGTTGGTGCCCGTCGTCGCGCTCGCGATGCCGATGATGCCGATGGCGTTGTTACTGCCGGCAGCCTCACCGTGTACGGAACGACCTGTCGCGTTCGTTGTACTGGAGTAGACCCCATACTGAGAGCCTGTATTGACGTGGAGCGCGCCCTCAGGCGCCAGCGTCCCGATCCCCACCGGACCCTCGAAGTAGTTCCGACCGCCCTTGAAGTACGCCGCGTACCCGTCGGGGCTGTTGGTCTGCCCGTACACGCCGTAGTTCGTTCCCGTCGCCGAGAACGCCAGCCCGTACACGCCGCGCCCCGTCGTGCCGTTGTTCCGCGTACACGCTGTACGACGAGCCGGTCGCCGCCGTCGCGAACCCCTGCACTCGGCGCCCCGTCGGCGACGCCGACTGCCCCCACACCCCGTAGTACACCTGGTCCGACGCCGCCCGTGTGTTGCTCGCCATCAACGCACGCTGTCCGTGAACACGTGCAGGCGGTGCTGCGGGTTCGTCGTCCGATCCCCACGTTCCCGCACTCGTAGTACACGTTGTTCCCCACGATCGTCCAGTCGCACGCACGCTGGCCGCCCTCCGACCCGTCGCCGCCCACGCCCGTCCATCCGGCCGGACGGCCACGCCCCGGGTCACGGGCGTCGCCGGGCGTGACGCCCGACACGATCTGACGGCCCGGGCGCGACGCGCCGACGCACGACCACGCACGCCCACACGCTCGCCGGCGTCGTCCGCCCGCCGCCACGCGCGGAGCCGCCCTCATCCCCGGCACGCGCGACCACCGACCCGAAGTCCAGACGCTGTCTGCCGTCCAACGCGGCGTACTCGCCCAGACCTGACGGCCGTGCCGCACTGACACCTCCAGCCACGCGAACCCACGCCCGCGCTCCAGCAGCGTCGGCCTGGGCTTCCAGCCGGAACCAGCCGTTCTCGACCAGCACGCCCTCGTACTCCGCCGGCTGTCCGCCGCGGCCCCGCCCATCGGCCGGTCCCACGCCGTCACCACCATGTCCACCTCGCCATCCACTGGCGTCCCGAGGTACACCAGCAGACCCTCGCCACCCGTGCCGCATCCGGCTGCGCCGCGACCACCGCGACAGGAGGGGGGCCGACCGGATCGCTCACCTGCGCCACCGACGCCGTGCCGAGAGCGCACACAACCGTCAACGCCGCAATCTGGCGCGCGCATTCCATGATCCTTCTCCCTTCAGGTATGGCGCCGTCGCACGTGCAACCCACCCGGATCCCACTCACGGCAAGCGCAGCCCGAGCCTACTGATAACCACGGGGGAACGCAACCCTCGCCGCCTCAGAAACCGCCTATATCTGAAGAGGATCGGATGTGACGGCGATCCCTCGCACGCGGGCCGCGCGGCGCATCACCTTGTCCGACAATGGGATAGGCGTTCGAGCAACACGCCCGCTCAATGCAGCCGCATCCGTCCCGCCTCACCCCCGACCCAGCCCCTCGCGCGACATCATCAACGCCAGCGTCTGGCACACGAAGTCCACGTCGCGCTCCGTCAGCCCCGAGTGGAACGGCAGCGCGATCGTCCGCCCGCTCACCGCCTCCGCGATCGGGAACGACCCCTCCTCGAACCCGAACCGCTCGCGGTACGGCGGCTGGAGATGGATGCAGGGGAAGTAATCCGCCGCCCCTACCTCGTGCCGGCGCAAACTCGCGATGATCCGGTCCCGCTCCGACCGCGACCATCCCGTCGCAAGCCTCACCACGAAGACGAACCAACTCTGCACGGACTCGGGGTCCAGCGTCGGCAGGATCAACTCGGGGTGGTCGATCAGCCGCTCCATGTACATCTGCGCCACCGCCTGGCGCCGGGCCACGATCTCGTCGAAACGGCGCATCTGCGCCACGCCCAGCGCAGCCGACAACTCGTCAAGCCGGTAGTTGTACCCCACTCGCTCGTGCGCCAGCCATGTTCCCAGCGCGGCCTGCGGATCTCCCGGTGTCTGCGCGCCCCGGGCTGCACGCCCCTGGTTGCGCAGCGAGCGGCAGACGTTCGCCAGCCGCTCGTCGTCGGTGACGATCATGCCGCCCTCGCCGGTCGTGACCTGCTTGTTCGGATAGAACCCGAAGACCCCGACGCGCCCGAACGACCCGCACGCCCGCCCCTTGTGCGAGCACCCGAGCGCCTCGCAGCAGTCCTCCACGAGCGGGATCTCGTGCCGCGCCGCGATCGAGGCGTAGGCGTCCATGTGCTTCGGGTTCCCGAACGCCTCCACCGCCAGGATCGCCCGCGTCCGGGGCCCGATCGCCTCGGCCACCCGACCGGGGTCCATGTTCAAACTGCACGGGTCGATGTCCACGAAGACGGGCCTCGCCCCCACGTACAGGATCGCGTTCGCCGACGCGATGAACGAGAACGGCGTCGTGACGACCTCGTCCCCCGGCTCGACGCCGAGCGCCTGCAGGGCCAGGTGCAGCCCGGCCGTCCCGGACGACACCGCCACGCCGTGGGCGCAGCCGGCCCGATCCGCGACATGCCGCTCGAACCGCTCGACCATCGGCCCAAGGGCAAGCCGACCCGAGCGCAGGGTCAGCGAGACCATCTCCACCTCGAGGTCGCTGATATCCGGTCGGCTGAGGGGGATGTCCTGCTCGCTCAACGCTCGGCCCTCCTGGCCACGGTCGCCGGACGCATTGTAGGGAAAAAACGGCCCCGGTCGTCAGACCGGGGCCGCGGATGGATCAGAGGGATCCAACAGGATGCCGTAGCCGCGATCAGCGGCGACGACGGGCGGCGACGAAGCCGCTGAGACCGACAAGGGCCAAGCGATGCCGGGCGGGCACTCGGACTCGGTTAGGAGAAGTCAACCGGGTGTCGAGCGGACCACGAAGCGGGATGAAAGACCATGCCATGGAAAACCGAGCCGAAGAACGTGTTGTCGTTCACGATCGGGCTCCGACGCCACGCATTGCACGAAAGTCGAAGGGTCAGTCATGTGAAGACCACGTACTCCCACGGATTCCTGAGGGAACCAGAACGACCCTCTCTCGAAATCCAGGCGATACCGTGGAGGAAATCGAGGATTGACGCCCCGATCGTCTCCATATTCCCTCGCTCACAGCCTCGAAGGCACCGACCCTGCCTCGAGCACCTCGATCCTCATCCGCTCAACGACCTCCGCGATCGGTAGGCCGTCGAGGTTACACCCCGTTGAGGCCGCTTCACCTTGGGCGATCTGTCTCCGGAGTCGCTTGTCCGCAGTCGCCGCCGTCGAGTGATTGCGCCTCGCGAGTGCCCGGCCGATCTCGGGGTAGCTCAGCGTCGTCAGCTCGCGCATCAGGTAGATACACACCGCCCGTGCAAGCACCACGCGCCGATGCCGACTCGTCCCGAGCACCTCCGACACCTCAACACCCATCGCACGGGACACACCCCGGACGATCGCCTCGGGCCGGAGCGGCCTGAGCGGACGCCGCGACGCGCCCTCGGTACCCGGCTCACCCAGACCCAACGCCCGGCGGACAGCCACGGCGCCGATCCTGCCTCCGTTCGTCACGAACTCCGGCAGCAGCCGGCTCACCGCCTCGACCTGCGTCACCATGCCCTCGAGGTCTCGCACCGACGCGGGCGAGCCGGCGGGCAGACCCGACCGCTCCACGATGAGCCTGACCGCCTCCTCCTCCAGCGCGATCCCCCGTCGCGCCGCGAACGACGCGACCAGCCGCCGGCGCAGGTCCGCATCCGGAGCATCCATCCGAACCACCGCGCCCGAAAGGAACCTCGACCGGAGTTGCGCCGAGAGTTTGTCGATCCGGTGCGGATGCTCGTCGGACGCCAGCGCGACCCTCGCCCCGGTGAGATCGATCGCGTCGAAGGTGTGCAGCAGCTCCGTCTGTGTTCCCTGCTTGCTGGAAAGGAAGTGAACGTCGTCGAGGCAGAGCAGTTCCAGCCCGCGCCACCGTCTGCGGAAGCCGTCCAATGCGTTGCTCTTGACGGCCGCCACGTAGTCGTTCATGAACGACTCCGCTGTCGTCATGATGACACGCGCCCCCGGGTTTCTCGCCTGAACGCGCCCGACGACCCCTTGGAGGAGGTGGGTTTTGCCCATTCCCGACACGCCGTGGATGAAGAGTGGGCTGAACCTCACCCCATCGCCGCCCTCGGAAAGACTGACCGCGGCGTTGTACGCCAGCCGGTTCGCATCGCCTACGACGAAGTCCTCGAGTCGCTTTCCCGGAACTCCAACAGCGCGCCGTTTCGCGGTCGTCCGAGGTGGTCTCCGCTCTTGACGCGCGTCGCGCGGCGCACGATCCGGGACGTCACTCGAACGATCGAAGGCGCTCCGATCGACTCGCACGCTCACACGCGATCCGCCCTCCGCCTGCGCCGCACGGCGCAAACTCTCGCCGACTCGGCGGTCCAGCAGTTTCGCAAGAAATGGCGTGGCCACCGCGACCTCGACCTCGCCATCGCGGCACTCGAAGCGCACGTCACGCCCGAAGTAGCGCTCGTAGCGGTCCTCTCCGAGTTGCTCGCGCAGACGCAACCGAAGGCGCGAATCCGCATCCGTTCCCGTCATCTTCCCGCTCGCGATCACTGCTGCCTCCGGCACCGGCGCCACCTCCGCGACGTCCCGGCGCGCGATGCACAGCCCCACGCTCACACCCCGCGCGCGACCGGCCTCACCCGTTGGTCCGCCGAAACGATGCCACGAGTTGCGAGTCCGTTCACCCGAGCAGCGGAGCGAACCCCGCCGTCACGCGCGCCCGCACGCGGCGAACGCGACGTGCGATCATGCGGTCTCTCTCTTCCGTTCCACCACTCGCCCGTCGCTCCCTGACGGGCGGGGCAAAGATATTGCACCGTTGCACGCCGAGCAAGACCCTTCACGAACTTCTTCGCACGATTCACGCTTCTCGCGCTCCCGCAAGCGCTTGCGCGCCGACGGACTTCTGCACACGACGCTCACGCCAACACGAACAACGTGTGCATAACTCGTGCTCCTGGCGCGCAACTCCCGGCGCCTCCGCACGCTTGCGCGATTCCCCCCACCTCTCGCTTCGCCGTGCGCGCCACGCCGCTTCGGATCGCGGAACTCCACCGGCCCACGCTCACAACGCTCGCACGAGCGCGACCCGCTCAGCGAACCGACGAAACCCGTGTCGCGCGTAGAGCCTGCAGGCAGGATCATTCCGCCTGTCCACTGCGCACGTCAACTCCCCTCCATGCTCAGCGGACACGGAGATCGCCGCGCGCAGCAGCGCGTCCGCAAGCCCGACCCCGCGCACCGAGGGTGAAAGCCCCAGGTACACCAACTCCACGCTCCCGATCTCCGGGCACGGGTTGAGGAGCACGCACCCAACGGGTTCGCCCTCGCGCAGCACGAGCCACCACATGCATGGCTCCCAGCGCCCCGTCGCTCTGTGCGACGCCATCACGTCCGCAGTCTTTCGCAGCCCACACAACTCGGGGCAATCCAGCGTCCCCTCGTAACTCGCTTCCAGCGCTCGCGCAACCAGCCCCTCATCCCGCTCACCCGGCTCGCACGGTCGCACCTCCACCCCGCCGGGCCATCGGTCCAATCCGCCCGGCACGCATGGTCCCCCGTGCCCGGCCCCATCGGCGGCGGAAAGCGGCCTCCTCATGTAGTCCAGCGGGCCGATCCGCACGAACCCGGCCGCCTCGTACGCTGCGATCGCCCAGACCTCCCCGGCTCCGGCAACGCATGGCACAGCCGAAACCACCCCTCACCCAGGGAACGAACCGCCTCCACCCCAGCCTCCACCACCACCACCCGCTCCATCCGATCGGGTTCCGATTCCTGCCCTGCCGGGCCGGACACGAAGAACATGGCCGTCCGCCCAGCACCTGCCACCGGCAAGCAGACCTGCCCCACGGTTCGCTGCCGCCCCTCACCATGCACAACCGCTCGCATCAGCCGAAGGTCGATCCCCAGCCGCCCCGCCTGCTCGACGAACTGCCGCCCTGCCCTCATCCGCTGCCCGCGCGAGGCAGCTGACAGCCGACCGGCCGCCTCAACCAGCAAATCGCCCGGCACCGGGATCGCCCGCACCGTGCCGCTCCCCGCCACTGCACCCGGCTTCTCCGTCCTCTCGCTCACTCACACCTCTCGCCCGACTCGATATCTTCGGGCAGGGGGGCCGCCAAGCCCCACTTCCTCACCCTTCACCATGCATCACTAGACTACACTCACCCCCGGCCAGCTCGACGGAGACACCGCGATGACCAACCGTCCCTTCCGCCTTGTGCCGCTTCTCCTGCTTGCCGCGCTTGCGGCCTCCGCTTCGGTAGCCGCCGCCTTTGCTGCACCCGAGCCGGCGCCTGTGCCGAAGCGCTGGCAACTCGACCTCAAGCCCGGCCCGCTCCGCGTCGCCTCGGTCGATCTGCCTGGCGAAGGCCCGCGCGCCTTCTTCTACCTGACTTATGCTGTCGTGAACCACACCGGCGAAGAACTCGACCTCGTCCCCTCCTTCGAACTCGCCACTGACGAGGGCGAAGTCTTGCTCTCCGGCGTCGGAGTCCCGGAAACCGCCACGCGAGACATCATGGCCCGCCTCCGCGACCCGCTCCTCGAAGACCAGATCGCCATCATCGGGCGAATCCAGCAGGGAGTCGAGAACGCACGCCACGGCATCGTCATCTGGCCCGCCAACGACCTCAAGGTCGACGAGATCAAGGTCTTCGCCGCCGGCTTCAGCGGCGAGAACGAGACCATCACCCTGACCCACCCCCGCACCGGCGAGGAACGCCGCCTCGTCTTCCGCAAGACCCTCATGCTCGCCTACGCCGTTCCGGGCGACCTCCGGCTCGAAATCCAGAAGTCCCGCCCGCTGACCGAGGTCAACCGCCGCTGGATCATGCGGTAACGCCGCGCCTATCCTCCCGACCCCCCGCGGGCCGGAAACACCGGACTCCCCGGGGCAGCACGCCGAGGGCTTCGAGATGGCACACAAAAAGGGTCAAGGCTCGACCAAGAACGGGCGCGATTCCAACCCCCAGTACCTGGGCGTGAAACTCTACGGCGGCGAGACCGCCAAGCCCGGCTCGATCATCATCCGCCAGCGCGGCACCAAGTTCCAGCCCGGCTTCAACGTCCGCCGCGGCTCGGACGACACGCTCTTCTCCGTCGCCAACGGCACGGTCGTTTTCCAGGGGCGACGCGTCCACGTCGACCCGACCGATCCGAACGCCCCACGCCCCGCTTGGCTCCCGAAGGCGCCGTCGAACAACTGACGGCTGACGGCCGCGTGTGTGTGCCCACACGCTCACGCTCGCATCATGCGTCCGTGACAACGCCTCCGACCAGTTGCATGATGGATCCCACCCGCTGACGCTGAACCCAGCGTTCTAAGCCCCTGATCACTTGCAGCGGTGCCCGTGGGTCGGCGAAGAGAGCCGTCCCCAACTGGACCGCGCTCGCGCCCGCGAGGATCAGTTCCGCGGCATCCTCCCAGGTCTGCACCCCGCCGCAACCGATGATCGGCGTGCCGGTGTCGCGGCAGACGAGCCGGTAGGCGTCGTAGACCAGTTTGACGGCAATGGGATGCACGGCAGGCCCGCTCAGCCCGCCCGTCACGTTCGCCAAGCGCGGGCGTCGCGTTGTCGGGTCGATCGCCATCGCCGGCACCGTGTTCGCGATCGTCAGGGCATCCGCGCCTGGCCGAAGGTTCGGGCCGGAAGGCACGCCCCCTGCCTCAATCGCCGAACGCGCCAGGTCGGCGATGCCGTGCGGCGTACCGATGGCAACCGGGCTGAGTTTCACGATCAGTCGCGTGCGCGGCAGTGCCGCACGTACCGCGCCGACGAGATCTCGCAACAGTCGAGGATCCGCGCCAAACTCAGTCCCGTGCCGCACGTTCGGGCACGAGACGTTCAACTCGACCGCCGCTATCCCTTCGATGTCCCCCATCGCGCCGGCGACTCGCACGTAATCTTCGACCGAGAAACCCGCCACAGATCCGACCACCGTCGTCGGCATGCCAGCGACCCTCGGCGAAACGTGCGCCTCGAAGTCAGATAGGCCCACGTTCGCCAGCCCGATCGCGTTGAGCATCCCCGCCTTGGATTCGAGGATGCGCCAGGTCGCATTCCCCTCGCGCGGCTGGGAAGTGATCGACTTCGTCACCACCGCCCCGACGCGACTCAGGTCCAGAACGCTCCCCATCTCGTCCAACGTGCCCGCCGTCCCCGCGGCCAGCATGACGGGATTTCGCAGCAACAGGCCGGCGAGATCGGTGGTGAGCGGGGAGCCTCGGCTTTCCATCGTGTGCGTAGCCTACGCCTGCTGCCTCCGGTCCGCGTCCCCCGTGAGTTCTTCCGCCAACGCCGCACTCTGCTCTTCCGAGTGAGCGATGTCTATCGTACCTCATGGACCTTGAACAACGCATCGCCCAGTTCGAGAAGATGGCCCTCGAAGATCCCGACAACGACATGGCCCACTTCTCGCTCGGGGGGGCGTACAACCAGGCCGGCCGGTTCGCAGATGCGGCGGCCAGTTACCAGCGCTGCATCGCGCTCAACCCCGGTATGTCGAAGGCGTACCAACTCGCCGGAGCGGCGCTCATGGCCTGCGGGCGCGAGGACGATGCCGCGGAGGTTCTCACTCTGGGGTTCACCGCCGCGGCCCAGCGCGGCGACCTCATGCCGAAGAAAGCCATCGGCGAACTGCTCGAACGACTCGGACGCCCTCTCCCCGAAGTCCGCGCCGCCCCACCAGCTGGAGCCTCCGCAGCCGGCGGATTCGTCTGCCGCCGCACAGGGCGACCCGGAACGAAGATGGACCGTCCCCCCTTCCGCGGCCCCGTTGGAAACTGGATCGCGGCGAACATCTCACGCGAGACGTGGGAGTCGTGGATCGCGCAAGGCACGAAGGTCATCAACGAACTCCGCCTCGACCTGAGCCGCGACGAGGACGCTGCGACATACGACCAGCACATGCGCGAGTACCTCGGAATCGACGACAGCGCTCTCCAAGACGTAACCCGGTAGTCGCGATGCGCTCTTCAGCATTCTCAAACCGCTCGTGCGCTCGAGCCCGGAGAGATTCCGCACGGTTCCTCCTCTCCTACCCGAGCAACCCGCGACGGCGAAGCGACCCGAGCAGCAGATCGCCAGGCTCCGTGTCGCTGCGCACGAGTTCGTGCGCAGCGCCGCGAGCGCGGCAGGCTGCGCCGACGAACGCGACGTGGTCCTCCAACCGCTGCTTGTACGCATGAATGAGCGCGCCGGAGAGGGTAACCTCCGCTGTTGATCCGCTCTCAACGTCCGTGAGCCGCAGGTCTCCGATGAAGCCTCGCTCGGCGTCGCGCTCAGGCTCCAGCTCGCCCGGCGAGAGAACGTGTATCGCGTAGGCGTCCACGTCGTGGCCGCCCACGAGGTAGTTCAGCCCTTCAGCGAGGCCGCCGCGGAACAGGAAGTCGCTCACGAGCACGACGACGCCCTTGCCCCTGCGCGACAGGGCGAACTCGCGCATGGCGCCGGCGAAGTCAGGCTCGGCCGCGGCGCCCGCGGGCCGCTCGCTCATGCTCTCCACAAGAAACGACGCCAGGCGCTGGACGTTCCGACGACCGCGCATCGGCGCAAGCCGCCGCAGCCGCGGCCCACCGGGCACACCGAAGACCGCCACACTCACACGGTTCTGGTTCACCAGGCCGAGATAGCCCAGCCCCATCGCCAGTCGGTACGCGAACAGGAGTTTGCTGGGCGAAGCCTCGGTTGCACCGGCTTCCATCGACGCCGAACCGTCGATGACAAGGTGCAGCCCGAGGTCCTCCTCCTCGCGGAAGAGTTTGATCAGGAACTTGTCGAGCCTCGCGTAGACGTTCCAGTCCAGGTGCCGCAGGTCGTCGCCCGGCGTGTAGTCCCGGTAGTCGTCGAACTCGACGCTCCTGCCCCTACGCTTGCTCCGACGCTCACCCGGCAGGCGTCCAGCGAATACGCGCCTGCTCATCAGGTCAAGCCGGTCCAGGCGCGCGGCGAGGTCCGGGCCGATCAGATCCTCGACCGTGCGGACTCGTTCAGCGTGCGGGGTGATGAGCACTCAGGCCCTCCGTCGGGTGCGCGTGGTAGAGTACGCGAGGACGAACGGAGGCGACCATGGCCGCGAAGACCCTGCGGTGGTGCGTGCTGGCGGGAGTGCTCGGAACGCTGTCGCCGTGCGGCGTGCTCGCTCAAGACGCCCCCGACGCTCTCCGTGCCGAGAACGACTCGCTTCGCGCCGAAGTCCAACGATTGCGTTCGGCTCTCGACGAGGCCCTGCGCCGCTTGGCCGCCGCCGAGGCCGCCCTCGCCCGTCTCGGCGTGCCCCTCGGCAGCACGACGGACGACACCGACCCCGGGGCGCTGGATGCGCCCGCCGACCCGCTCGCTTCCCCGGCATCGATGCTCGTTGAGCTGCGTCGCCGGTACGAACGCGACCTCGCCGGGGGACCGACCGACGCAGCAGCCCGACGCGCCGCCGTCGCGGCGTGGTGCAAGTCCATCCGCGCCGAGTTGAAGGGACGCCGTGAGTGGCTGGTCACGATCGCACCCGTCGAGGACCCGGGTGTCGCGGCGTCGCGACCGGAGGCGATGGTGCGCGTCTACGACGAGGCCCTGCTCCGCCCGATCGGCGAGGCGGTGCGTGTTCGCATCCCCGCGCGCTACGCCGCCCAGGTTCGCGGCCGCCCCGATCAGCGCCTGTGGACGCTGACCGCCAATGTCGTCGTGGCCCCACGCTTTGAGGAGCGACGTGAGTCGGAGGGTATTTTCAACTACCCGCCCTTCATCGGACCGTATGCGGAGTTTGCGTTCGAGTTGGAGTGGGTATCGCTGAACGCAAGCCCGCGCGTGCTGCCGGAAGCGCCCGCCGCCGCGCCGAGCGATTCGCCGCCGCCCGCTCCGAGGCAGCCCCGGTAGCGGGTTTCAGCGGAATCGGCGCGGATTGTCCGGCGGCAGCCCGTCGGCGTATTCCCACACCACGACGCGCAGCCGCTGCACGCCCCACGCGCGGGCCTCCTTGTGCGTCGGCATCATCACGTCGAGCCGCCGGCCTTTGATGGCCGAGCCGCGGTCCAGCACCGGAACGATCCGATCCTCGTCGTAGCCGGGGATCGAGAGCAACGAGCCGAAGGGAAGGATCGAGGTGTCCGCGGCGACGAGGCGCATCGCGTTCGTCTCGACGGAGTGAAGCGTCGCTGTCAGGCCGTCATCGAACGGCGCGCACGAGCGGGCATCGGGTGAATAGGCGGTGACCGTCATCCACATCACGCGCGCGGGGCGTACGGGTCGGCCGTTGAACCAACGCACCTCCGGCCCGAACTCCGGCTGATCGCCCGATTCAGCGGACGGCGCGGTGTACTTCTCGACGACCTCCCTCGCGTCGATCACGGCAGTGCTCATTGCCTGCACGGGAACGAAGCCGGACTCGACAAGCCGAGACGGCCGCTCGACCGAGGCCAGCGGCGTCACGCCCGTCGTGCGCTTCGCCAGCGCGGCAGTCGAACCGACCATCACCGCCAACGCAACGAACGCACTCGCTTCCAACGCGATCCTTCGTCGGCGCGCAGCGTGCGCACTCCCGGCGTGGATGGAGCCCATCAGTTTTCGCCTCCGACGATACCGCACACAACGCCGGGCTTGGCCGCCACCAACGGCCGTCGCCCGAGGCCCGCCGATCACCACCACCGACGGGACTGCGGTAGAGCGGGAAGTCTACCTCCGCCTGCAGACCTTGCAAGGCCCACTTGAGTAACCGCGCACGGATGATGTTCGGTTATGCGGACCATGCCCCTCCCGACCCGCACAAACCGCGGGCCAGCCACTACCATCGCCCGACCACGCCAGGAGCGAACACCCAGTGACCCCAGCGGAAATCGCCATCGCCTCTGCAATCGGGCTTGTCGCGGGTCTGCTCGGGGGCATGTGCGGGATCGGCGGCTCGATCATCATGCTGCCCGCCCTGGGGCTGCTCTTCGGATATGACGACTCGCAACGCACGCGGCACCATCTCTACATGGCATCGGCGATGCTCGTCAACGTCGTTGTCGCTCTCGTCGCTCTCCGCCAGCACACGCGGGCTGGCGCGGTGCGCGGCGAACTGGTGCGCCTCATCCTTCCCGCCATGGCCGTCGCCGTCGTGGCTGGCGTGTTGTCATCCAACGCTTTTCCGGGGACGGTGCCGAAGCTCGCGCTCGTCGTGTTCATCTTCGCGTTCGCGCTCTACACCGTCTTCACGACGATTCGATCGATCCCCGACCCCCCCCCCGAGGCCCAACGGCGTTCTCCCGCGCTTTTCGCGACGTTCGGTCTCGTGACCGGCTTCCTCGCGGGCTTTCTCGCCATCGGCGGCGGGATCGTCCTCGTGCCGCTCCTTCAGGTCGCTGCCCGCGTGCCGCTGCGCAACGCCATCGCCACCAGCGCGGCCGTGATGTGGCTGACCGCGCTCGTCGGTGCGACGCTCAAGATCGCAACCCTGCCCGGACTCGGCCTGCCGATCTCGCCTGCGCTCGCCCTAGCCGGCGCGATGGCGATCGGCGCTGTCATTGGCTCGACGCTGGGCGCACGCCTGACGCACCGCCTCCGCCTGCCGCACCTTCGGCTCGCGGTCGCGCTCGCGCTCGCCGCCGCGGGTGCCAGATTGGCAGGCCTCTTCTGACCACACGGCCCTCCCGGCACGAGAGAACACACCGAGCGAACCTCCATCGCGGGCGAGCGAACCGGCGCGGTGGCCCGGCGTATGCACATGCGGAGTGAGCGACCCCGTGTGAACGGGGCGACTTCGGCACAGGGAGAGCCGCATGACCACCACCGCCTTCGTGAACAACGCCAAGACCGTGCTGCTCCTCGGCGCGTT
>JAHCJE010000071.1 GCA_026128865.1 Phycisphaeraceae bacterium
AAGGGCGTGAAGCACCTGATCCTCCGCGAGACGGAGTTGCTGGGCGTGATCGAGGGATGACGGAGAGGCACCGGGGATCAGGCACCAGCCACCAGCGAGAGCAGGCATGAACGAGATTCGGTCACATCGCGACCTCATCGCCTGGCAGAAGGCCATCACGTTCGGCCTGAACGTCTATGACGCCACCGAGGCCTTCCCCAACTCGGAGCGCTTCGGCCTGACCTCTCAGTTGCGGCGTGCGGCGGTCTCGGTGGCCAGCAATATCGCCGAGGGGTACGGCCGCGGCACGACACCCGACTACCTCCGCTTCCTCCGAGCCGCGCGGGGCTCGCTCTACGAACTCGACACGCAGCTTCTCTTCGCCGCTCGTCGTGCGTACATCGACGAACGGACTCACGCCTCGCTTCTCGAACAGTTGACCGAATGCAGCCGAGTGCTCGCGGGGTTGATCCGGAGCCTCGAGGACTGAACCCGCAACCATGGCATCGCCACAGGCCCCTGGTGCCTGGTGCCCGATGCCGAATGCCTGAGGAAACACCATGTCCACCAAACAGATCATGTTCCACGACGCCGCGCTTCTTGAGATGAAGAAGGGCGTTGATCGTCTGGCCGACGCCGTCAAGTGCACGATGGGTCCGAGCGGTCGCCACGTGTTGATCGAGAAGTCGTGGGGCGGGCCGACCGTCACGAAGGACGGCGTGTCGGTGTCGAAGGAGGTCTCGCTGCCGGAGCCGTTCCAGGCGATGGGGGCGAAGATGGTGAACGAGGTCGCCAAGAAGACGGCGGACAAGGCGGGGGACGGCACGACGGCCGCGACGATCCTCGCCCAGGCGATCTTCACGGAGGGCCTCCGCCACGTGGCGTCGGGGGCGAACCCGGTGCTGCTGCAGCGCGGGATCAACCGCGCCGCGGAGGTCGTGGGCGAGGCGATCACGGCGTCGGCGGTGAAGTGCAAGGGCAAGGACGACTACCGGAAGATCGCGTCGGTCTCGGCGAACCACGACGCGCAGGTGGGGGAGTTGATCGCGGAGGCGATCGCGAAGGTCGGGCACGACGGCGTGGTCGAGATCGAGGAGGGGAAGAGCGCGGAGACGACGCTCGAGTACGTCGAGGGGATGCAGTTCGACAAGGGGTACCTGTCGCCGTACTTCATGACGGACCCGAAGACGGCCGAGTGCGTGCTCGAGGACGCGCTGGTGCTGATCCACGAGAAGAAGATCGCGAACCTGGCGGACTTTCTGCCGCTGCTGAACCGGGTGGCGTCGTCGGACAAGCCGCTGCTGATCATCGCGGAGGACGTGGAGAACGAGGCGCTGGCCGCGCTGGTGGTGAACCGGCTGCGGGGCGTGCTGCGCATCTGCGCGGTGAAGGCCCCGGGGTTCGGCGACCGGCGCAAGGCGATGCTGGGCGACATCGCGGTGCTCACGGGCGGGACGTTCTTCTCGGAGGACCTCGGCCGCAGCCTCGAGTCCATCGAACTTGGCGAACTGGGTCGCGCGAAGAAGATCGCCATCACGAAGGACGACACGACGATCATCGAGGGCGGCGGGAAGAAGAAGGACATCCAGGCCCGGGCCGAGCAGATTCTGGCGCAGCACGAGAAGTCCACGAGCGACTACGACCGCGAGAAGTTGATGGAACGGCACGCGAAACTGGTGGGCGGCGTGGCGATCATCAACGTCGGCGGGGCGACGGAAGTGGACATGAAGGCCCGCAAGGACCTGGTGGATGACGCGCTGCACGCGACGCGGGCCGCGGCCAAGGAGGGGTACGTGCCCGGCGGCGGCGTCGCGCTGCTGCGGGCGCAGGGCGCGCTGGACGCGGCGCGCTCGAAGGCCAAAGGCGACGAGCGGCTGGGGTTCGACATCGTGGCCGCCGCACTCGAATCGCCCTGCCGGCAGATCGCGGTCAACGCCGGGCACGACGGCGACCTGGTCGTGGAGAAGGTGCGCGAGGGCAAGGGCGGGTTCGGGTTCAACGCCGCGACGGGCGAGTACACGGACCTCGTGAAGGCCGGGATCATCGACCCCGCGCTGGTGGCGCGGACCGCGCTGACGAACGCTGCGTCGGTGGCGGGGCTGATGCTGACGACGGACGTGCTGATCACGGAGTTGAAGGAGGACAAGGCGGCGGAAGCGGGCGCGGTGGCGTGATCGATCGATTTACAAGCCCCGGGCGGGAACGCACGCGGGCTTGATTCGTGAGACGGCCTGGCATCAAGATTGTTGCAACCCCGGATGGTGTGACAAGCCAACCGGTTGAGTTGGGCCGTGATGCTCGCTCGCGGCCCTTTCGACGTAAGTTTCTTCGTCCATGGTGCAAACGGTTTCAGTGTGTGTGCTGCGGTGCATTCTCGCTTGATGATGTAGACTACTGCAATATCTGTCCTCACTGCGGCTGGGAGGACTGGTATGAGTGCCACGATGCGCCAGGCGAGGTGATTCGTCCAAACAGGGTAAGTCTTCACGAAGCCCGACAGATCGTTGCCAAGTACGGAGCCACGGCGTGTGCCCACGTCAATTGCGCGGGGGGATTGAGCATCGCGGATCTTGAGAGGATGACATCAGTTGAAGTATCCGCTTTGAAGTCGAAGTACGTGTGATGCCCACCACCCGCGACTACTACGAGATTCTCGGCGTCGAGCGCACCGCCGACGCGGATGAGATCAAGCGCGCGTACCGACGGCTGGCGATGAAGCACCATCCCGACCGCAACCCCGGCGACGCGGAGGCGGAGGTGAAGTTCAAGGAGGCGGCGGAGGCCTACGAGATCCTCTCCGACGACGCCAAGCGCAAGGTGTACGACCAGTTCGGGCACGAGGGGCTGCGACGCGGGGGCGGGCCGGCGACGCACGACTTCTCGCGGATGGACGTCTCGGACATCTTCTCGATGTTCGAGGACATCTTCGGCGGCGGAGGGGGCTTCGGGCGGTCGGCGTCGGGGCGGCGCGTTGCGCGCGGCTACGACCTCGAGACCGAGGTCACGCTCACGCTCGACGACGTGCTGCACGGGTGCGAGCGCGAGGTCGAGTTCACGCGGCTGGACGTCTGCGACGCCTGCACCGGCACCGGCGCGAAGCCCGGCACCACGCCAGAATCGTGCCCCACGTGCGGCGGGCAGGGGAAGGTGCAGCAGACGGGGCTTGGCGGCATGTTCCGCATGGTGACGGCGTGCCCAACCTGCCGCGGGCGCGGGACGGTGATCCGCGAGCAGTGCGACGCCTGCCGCGGGCGGGGGCGGGTGTCGCGCAAGCGGCGGATCAACGTGAAGATTCCGGCGGGGGTGTCGGAGGGGCAGGCCGTGCGCGTGCAGGGCGAGGGCGAGCCGCCCCCACCCGAGGCGTCGCCGGCGGGGACGGGCGTGCGCGGCGACCTGCACGTGGTGATCCGCGTGCGCAAGCACCCGAGGTTCGTGCGCGACGGCGACCACCTGTTGATGGAGCAACCGATCTCGTTCACGCAGGCTGCGCTCGGCGCGGAACTGGCGGTCGAGACGCTGGACGGCGAGGCGACGCTGCGGGTGCCGCCGGGGACGCAGCACGGGTCGGTGTTCCGGCTGGAGGGGGAGGGGCTGCCGAACCTGCGGACGGGTCGGCGTGGCGACCTGCGCGTGGGGGTGCGGGTCGAGATTCCGAAGCGGGTGAGCGCGAAGCAGGAGGCGTTGCTGCGCGAGTACGCGGAGACGGAGGGAGCGAGCGTGCTGGCGGACTCGCCGAGCGTGCTGCGGAAGGTCAAGGATTTCTTCGGCGGCTCTTCGTCGGGCCGCGATGCGAACCGTGAGCCATGAAGAAGCGCGAGCAGGACAGCGTGAACGAGGCGGCCGGCCCGACGGTCGATGAGGGCGGGCAGGGGCAGGCTCCGGCCGAGGACCAGACCGCCGCGCTGCGGACCGAACTGGAGGAGTTGCGTGGGCGGTACCAGCGTGCGCTTGCGGACTACCGCAACTCGCAGCAGCGTGCGGCGGCGGAGCACCGGCTGGCGCGCGAGGCGGGCGTGGCGTCGGTGGTGGAGCGGCTGCTGAGCGTGCTGGACCATTTCGACCTCGCGCTCGGGCACGCGGGCGCAGCGGCGAGCGTCGAGCAGGTCGTGCAAGGCGTGCGGATGATCCGGGACGAGTTGCAGCAGACGATCCAGTCGCTGGGCGTTGTGGCGATCCGTCCGGAGGCGAACGACGAGTACGACCCGCAGCGGCATCAGGCCGTCATGCAGCGGGCGTGCGAGGGGGTTGAGGCGGGGCGGGTTGCGGAGACGTGCCAGATCGGGTACGCGATCGGGGATCGGCTGCTGAGGCCCGCGAAGGTGATCGTTGCGACAGCGCGTGAGCGGGATGCCGAGGAAACTCACTGAGGACGCGAGCATGCCGACGTATGAGTACAGGTGCAACGAGTGCCGGCACGGGTTCGAGGTCTTCCAGTCGATGCGCGACGCGCCGAAGCGGACCTGTCCGAAGTGCGGGAAGCGAGCGCTGGAGCGTGTGATCGGAGCGGGCGCGGCGGTGCTGTTCAAAGGCTCCGGGTTCTACCAGACCGACTACCGCTCCGAGTCGTACCGCAAGGCGGCGAAGGCCGAGAAGCCGAGCGACGCGTCGGACGCCAAGGCGCCGCCGTCGAAGGCGGCAGGGAAGACCGGCGGCTGCGGCTCGGGCGCGTGCCCGGGCTGCGAATGACCTCTCGCCCGCCCACTCGTACCATCCCGGCGTGCGGATTGTCGGCCATGGCGTTGATCTCGTGGAGATCGCCCGTGTCGAGGGGCTGATCGGACGGCACGGGCCGCGCGCTGTGGAGCGCATTTTCACCGCGGGCGAGGCGGGGTACGCGGGGGCGTCGGCGCGGCTGCGGGGGCAGCGGCTTGCGTCGCGGTTCGCGGCCAAGGAAGCGGTGTTCAAGGCGCTGGGGACGGGCTGGAGCGCGGGGATCGCGTGGACGGACGCGGAGGTGGTGATGCTGCCGTCGGGCGCGCCGACGATCCGGCTGCACGGTCGGGCGGGGGAGATCGCGGCCGAGCGGGGGATCACGGGGTGGCTGGTGTCGCTGACGCACACGGGGACGCACGCGGCGGCGTCGGTGATCGCGCTCGGGGAGCGGTGACGGTGTTCAGCCGCCTTCGCGGGCGCGCATGTGCGGCAGGAAGTCGGAGTTGTACCAGCGCATCCAGGCCTCGCGGTCCCAGCCGAGGCCGGCGGTGGACCGGCCCCAGAGTTCGCTGGTGAGGCCGACGAGGGCGTTGTGGACCTCGACGCGGTAGGTGACGACGACGGCGTCGATGACTCGGAGGACGACGCCCTCGGTGACGACGCTGAGGGTTGGGTCGAAGCCGACTGCGCTGTCTGCGACGACGGGGGTGAGGTCGCTGACGAAGGCGATCTGCTGTCCGATGACGATCCAGCCGAGGCTGCTGTTGCGGGCTTCGGTGGCGCCGCGGGTTTCGCCGCGGACCTGCGAGGCGATGAGGAGGGGGATCATGTCGTGCAGGCGGAGTGTGCGGATGATGCCGGCGGCGGAGGCGGCGTCGGCGTTTCGGTCGCGCTGGAGGCCGCCGGCGAGGACGAGTTTGATGCGGTCGGAGACCTCGCCCGTCTTCGCGATGCGCTTGAGAAGCCGTTCCTCGGCGTTGACCTTGAGTGCGGGGTCGTGGTCGAAGACGGCGACCCAGGCGAGGGTGGCGTCGGCCTCGTCGGTGGCCTGGTCCTGGAGCATGTCGAGGATGGCGGTGCGGACGTCCCAGCCGTCGCGTTTGAAGACTTCGAGGAGCGAGGGGTAGGCGAACGGCTCGGTGTACTTGCGGAGTTCGGCGATGCCGACCTGGCGGCGTTCGACGGCGCGCGTGTCGCGGAAGTAGGTCGCTCGAAGGCGCTGCAACTCGCGTTCGAGTTCACGGCGCTGCTTCTGCTGGGCGGCCCACTCCTGGTAGCGGGGATCGTCCGGGTTCGGGATGTGCGCCCGCAGCCACTCGGGCACCGAGTCCCCGGTCTCGACGGTGGTGCGCGTGGTGGGCTGGGCCGCGGCCGGGTGGGTTGTGCCGGCGAGCGCCAGTGCCACGCCGACAGCCGCAACCGCGCCCGCACGACGAATGCCCTGCATCATGGTCGACTCCCCCGCGGGCCGGCGGTGGGGAGGGCGGCTCCTGGCCGCCCCGGTTGGCCCGCGTCGTGCCGCGACGGCTCGCGGCTGCTTCACGATACGCCGAGACCGAGCCGGGGGTTGCCCCGCGGTCGGCGGGAGGCTTCGTTACAGTACCGGGCGGGGCGGTTGCTCCGGTGGAGAACAGCGTGAGTGTCCATTGGCCGATCATCCGTTCGTGCCTGAGCAGGCCGCTCTCGACGGTCGTGATCGACGACCAGCGGCGGTACAAGGCGGTCGAGATTCTGCTGGCGGCGTTCCACGTGGCGGATGAGATCGACCGGCGGTCGAAGACCGGCACGGTGGGGCTGCTGCTGCCGACGAGCGGGGCGTTCCCGATCGCCGTGCTGGGGGCGTGGATCGCGGGCCGGACGGCGGTGCCGCTGAACTACCTGCTCAAGCCGGAGGAACTGCAGTACGTGATCGATGACTGCGGCACGGACACGGTGTTCACGGTGGGTCCGATGCTCGAGTTTCTCGGCGGCGAGCCGCGCGTGGCGAACCTGGTTCGGTTGGAGGCGATGAACTTTCGGTCATTTCCGGAGCCGCGCTGGCCGGCGGTCGCGTCGCCGGATGACTTGGCGGTGCTGCTGTACACGTCGGGCACGAGCGGGCGGCCGAAGGGCGTGATGCTGACGCACGGGAACCTGTCGGCGAACGTGCGGCAGGTCGGGGAGTGGGTGGATTTCTCGAGGCGGGACGTGATCCTGGGGGTGCTGCCGCAGTTCCACTCGTTCGGGCTGACGGTGCTGACGCTGCTGCCGTTGACGGTGGGGATGCGTGCGGTGTACGCGGCGCGGTTCGTGCCGCAGAAGATCGTTCGGCTGATCCGGGAGCATCGCCCGTCGGTGCTGGTGGCGATCCCGTCGATGTATGGGGCGTTGCTGACGGTGAAGGACGCGACGGCGGAGGACTTCTCGTCGCTTCGGTACGTGGTGTCGGGGGGCGAGCCGTTGTCTGAGGACGTGTTCTCGCGGTTCCGCGAGCGTTTCGGGGTGACGATCAACGAGGGGTACGGGCTGACGGAGACAGGCCCGGTGACCAACTGGTGCCGGCCGCACGAGTGGCGGGCGCGGTCTGTGGGTCGGGCGTTGCCGCGGGTGGAGGAGGTGATCGTCGATCCGGCGACGGGGCGGCAGCAGCCGGCGGGGGTGGATGGCGAGGTGCGCATCCGGGGTCCGAACCTGATGAAGGGGTACTACCACCTGCCGGAGGAGACCGCGAAGGCGATCGACGCGGATGGCTGGCTGCACACGGGGGACATGGGCCGGCTGGACGCGGACGGGCACCTGTACATCACGGGGCGGATCAAGGAGATGCTGATCGTCGGGGGGGAGAACGTCTTCCCGCGCGAGATCGAGGAAGTCCTGAACCAGCACGCTTCGGTGGGCGCGTCGGGGGTGGTGGGGCTGCACGACCCGGTGCGGGGCGAGGTGCCGATCGCGTTCGTGGAGCCTGCGGAGGGGCAGACGATCGACGAGCGTGCGTTGCTGTCGCACTGCCGTGAGCGGCTGGCGGGCTACAAGGTGCCGCGCGAGGTGCGTGTGCTGGAGAAACTGCCGCGGAACCCGACGGGGAAGATCATGCGGCGGGAACTGTCGGCGATGGTCGCCGCGGACGGGCGGTAGCCGTCTGAGGTGGTAGCATCCCGCGGCGTTCCAAACGAAGGAGACAAGGCGTGGACCTGTACATCGACACCGCGAACCTGGACGAGATCCGCAAGGCCGCCGACCTGGGCGTGCTGGACGGCGTGACGACGAACCCGTCGCTCATCGCCAAGGAGGGGGTGGATTACATCAAGCGGCTGGCGGAGATCTGCGAGGTGGTGGAGGGGCCGGTCTCGGCGGAGGTGATCGCGACGGACTACGAGGGGATGGTGCGCGAGGGGCGCGAGCGGGCGAAGATCGCTGGGAACATCGTGGTGAAACTGCCGAGCACGATCGCGGGCCTGAAGGCGTGCAAGACGCTGACGGACGAGGGGACGCGGACGAACATGACGCTGTGTTTCCAGACGCTGCAGGCGTTGATGGTGGCGAAGGCGGGTGCGTTCCTGGTCAGCCCGTTCATCGGGCGGCTGGACGACGTGGCGACGGACGGGATGGACCTGATCCGGCAGATCCGGCAGGTGTACGACAACTACGGGTTCGGGACGAAGATTCTGGCGGCGTCGATCCGGCACCCGCTGCACATGGTGCAGTGCGCGCTGTCGGGGGCGGACGTGGCGACGGTGCCGTACAAGGTGATCGAGCAGGTGATGCAGCACCCGCTGACGGATACGGGGCTGGAGAAGTTCGTGGCGGACTATCGCAAGGCGTTTGGGTGAGGCCGAAGGCCGGAGTGTGGAAGGCCGGAGTGTGGAAGGCCGGAGTGTGGAAGGCTGAAGGGGGAGGCTGGACGGAAGGGTGTGCTGGTGATTTCGGGCAACAGTTCAGAGGAGAGCGGTGGATGGCGATGATTACTTCACATCGGGACCTGAAACTCTGGCAGCGGGCGATCGAACTTGGCGTTGCCGCGTACCGCATCGCTCGGGCTCTTCCCGAGGACGAACGATTCGCGCTCGGACTTCAACTGAGGCGTTCCGCGGTCTCGGTTGCGTCGAACGTGGCGGAGGGATTCGGGCGGGGGAGCCGGGCGGACTACGTTCGATTCCTTCGGATGGCGCGAGGGTCGTTGCGCGAACTGGACACGCAGATCGAGTTCGTCGAGCGGCTTGAGTACGCGGGCAGGACCGACCTGGTCGAGGTCAGGGGCCTCCTCGACGAGTGCTCGCGCATGTCCGGGGCGCTTATCACGAGACTCAAAGGGGGCGGGGCACGATGACGGATACCCCAACGGCTCCTTCGTCCTCCCGCCTCCGGCCTCCCCCCTTCGGCCTCCTCTACTCGACTTCGAACAGGAACTCGATCTCGACGGGCGCGCCGAGGGGGAGGTCGATCGAGCCGACGGCGGCGCGGGCGTGGCGGCCGGCCTCGCCGAAGATTTGCTCCATGAGTTCGCTGGCGGCGTTGGCGACCTGGGGCTGCGCGTGGAAGCCGGGTTCGCTGGCGACGAAGACGCCGAGGCGGACGACGCGCTTCACCGCGTCGAGGGTGCCGACGGCTGCGCGGACGACGGCCAGGCCGTTGAGGGCGCACTGGCGGGCGCATTCGCGTGCGGTTTCCTGCGAGACTTCGCCGGGGACGCGGCCCTGGGTGATGAGCCGGCCTTCGCGCATCGGGATCTGGCCGCTGACGAAGAGGAGGTTGCCGGTACGGACTGCGGGGACGTATGCGGCGACGGGCTTGGGGGCGTCGGGGAGTTTGACGCCGAGGGCTGCGAGTCGGGCCTCCGGGCCATCGGGGCGTCTGATTGGATTATGTTCGGTCATCGATGATCTCTGTAAAATGTGCGAGGATTCGTGAAAGTGGGGTTCCTGTTCGGCAGGATACCGGAACCAGCGGGCTTGACATGCGAACCAGAGTCTGTAGGGTAGTGCAGTACACGCGTGTGCTTGGTGAGTCGAGGCCCGGATTCAGATATCCATGCTCTCATCGACGGCGTTTCTGCCGTCACCAGTCATTCCGGAAGGGACCGACACTCACCGACAATCTGACCCGGCCGTGAGGCCCGTGCCACGGGGAACGACTGCGCCCGTGCGTTCGGACGGAATGGTCGGCATTGCAGACGGAGTTGTGGGCGCACCGCCCCGGTCTGGTCTTGAATGTCGTGGTCTTTGCGTGAAGCGAGATCGCGGCGGTCGGACGGGCCGTTTCGGTGTGCCGGGTGTTGGTTCAAACCGCGGTCGAAAACACCGGCGCAGGCGGGCCACGTTCGCCCCGCCTCATCCGCGCCAGAGATTGGAGTGTTTCACCATGAAGCGTCGTGCGTTTACCCTTATCGAGCTGCTGGTGGTGATTGCGATCATCGCCCTGCTCATCGGCATTCTGCTGCCCGCCCTCGGCAAGGCGCGCGCCAGCGCCCGCCAGCTGAAGGACAGCACGCAGATCCGCGGCGTCCTGCAGGCGATGGTCATCTTCGCGCAGAACAACCGCGACGAGTATCCTCTGCCCAGCCGGCTGGACAAGAACAACGCAACCGTTGCGGTCGGCGGCGGCGCGGTGACCAAGGACGTCACCCGTCACCTGTACTCGATCCTGCTCTTCAACGGGTTCATCCCGACCGAGATTCTGATCAGCCCTGCGGAGGTCAACGGTGACATCCGCCAGTACCAGGGCTACCAGTTCGACCAGCCCGAGCGTGCGGTGACGCCCGCGGAGGCTCTCTGGGATCCTGCTTTCCGCGCGACCCCCGAGGATGTGGGCATCCCGGGTGACGTGGACGGCTCCCCTGGTTCGTTCTCGTACGCCCACACTCCGCCCTTCGGCAAGCGCAAGGCGAAGTGGTCCAACACGTTCGTTTCGACCGAGCCGGCGATGGGCAACCGCGGCCCGAGCTACACCGGCGGCGGAGCTAACCAGCCGTGGACCCTGATCAAGGGCGCGGTCGGCGGCGCGCCGGCGTACGACGTCGAGATCGGCGACACTTCCAACACGCTGCTGATCCACGGCTCGCGCACGAAGTGGAGCGGCAACGTCGGCTACAACGACAACAGCACGAAGTTCGAGACCGAACCGGACCCCGAGGGCCTGACCTGGTCCTTCCTTGACCTCCAGCCCGCACAGCGGACTCAGAACGACAATATCTTCGTCAACGAGAACGACCGCAACCGCAACAAGCAGGACTCGCAGAACCTGTCCGGCCAGGGCGACAACGCCAACGCCTATATTCGTTCCTACGCCTCCGTCACGACCGGTTTCGTGATGAACGTCTTCTTCGACTGATTCGCGATCGAACGGGCCGGCTCAGGACGCCGGTTCGACAGAACTCATCGGGTCCGTCGTCGAAGGGCGGCGGACCCGTTTCAATGCACTTCCCGACTCGTCCCGTGGGGCATGGCACGGACGGAGCCGCAAGATGATCCGCAGCCTTCCCCGCAGCCGACCGGCGTTCACCCTGATCGAACTGCTGATCGTCATCCTCATCATCGCGCTGCTGTTGGGTATCCTGCTGCCCACACTTGCCGGAGCGCGTGAGCGTGCGCGTCGGCTGAAGGACTCCACGAACGTGCGCGCGATCGCGCAGGCGATGACGGTGTGGTCGGGGAGCAGCGCGGGGGCCTATCCCCTGCCGAGCCGGGTCGATCTCTCTGACGCGACGGTCTCGAGGGGCGGCAACCCCGCCTTCGTCAAGGACAACATCGGCAACGTCGTGTCGCTGCTGATCTACAACAACCTGCTGACGGTTGAGCAGTGCCGAAGCCCGCTGGAAGTCAACGCGAACATCCAGACCGACTACTTTTACGAGCACGCCGCGCCGCAGAAGGCCGTCCGCCCGGATTCCGCGCTCTGGGACCCCGGGTTCTGTAGTTTCCCCGGCGAGCAGAACTCGTACACGGGCGTCGGTCTTGGTCGGCGAGACCCGAACGTCGGGAATCTCTCGTATGCGATGATCCCGCCGCACGGGGCGAGGCTCGAGCGGTTCGCGGGGACGTTCGACCCGAGGTCGGTGCTGGTAGGGACGCGCGGGCCGCGCTACCTCGGTCAGCCCGGAGAGTGGACGCTCACTCCCAACCAGAACGGCATTGGCTCAAACAGATTGAAGTTCTTCGCGCCGAAGAACGCGTGGCAGGGCAACCTCGCCTTCGCCGACGGCAGCGTGGACTTTTTCACGCGACCGGACCCGGACGAGATTCCGATCGTCTTCCAGGCGGCCGGCGGTGGAGCGGTTCCAGGACGTGCATACGGTGACAACGTATTCGTCAATGAGAGCGATGTGACGGGTGCATTGGAGTCGTACTCTCAACCACGCGACAACAGGAACGCGTACATTGTGATGTTTGCTGATGTACGGGAAGCTACCGAGAACAACGAGAGGTACACGACCATTCAAGCCATGCCGGATTAAAGCCCATTGCCTGCGCGGTGTCCGGCCAGTCCTACGGGGACAATGTCTTCGTCAACGAGAGTGACGTCAACGGTTCGCCGGTCGGCGAGGGCATTCCTGGTGATCATCGGAACGCGCTGATCACCATCTTCGGGAATGTCATGCCGGTGAACGATCCGGGTGGCACGCCGCAGGCTGGGATGACGGTCTTCAGGGACTGATGTCGCGGGTTACTTCCTGAGCGCGCGTATCCAACCGAGCAGCATCAGCACAAGCCCGCTGAGCAGGCACGCGGCGACCGCGCCGCCGACGGCGCCCGCGGCCGGGCCGGCCCACGAGGGCAAGTCCTCGCCGAGCCGATCGGCCGGCAGGAGCCAGAGGCCGAGGAGCGTGCCGACGAGCGCGCCCGCGATGACGATCACGGCTTGAATGAGGTTGTCGCGCCAGCGCATGGAGGGCAACATGCCGACGGTCTCGGCGACGCGCTGGTAGGTTTCGAGGCCGTCCGGTTCGTGCGTCTTCGGCCCGAGGGCGCCGGGCTGAGTCGGCGGGGCGGAGAGCGGCGGCGGGGTGGGTGGGTCGTTCTGCATGGGTGCGCTCCCGGTCGGGTTCATTCGGCCTTGCGGAGCCACTCGGCTTCGAGTTCCTCGACCTCGGCCGAGAGCATACCGCGCCGGTCCTGGAGCGAGGCGGACTTCGAGGCGTCGCGCCAGGTCTCCGGTTCGGCGAGCGCCTCGTCCACCTCGGCGATTTCCGCCTGGAGTTCGCCGAGTCGCTCCTCGATGCGCTCGACGGACATCCATGAGAATCGTGAGCGGGCGGCCGGCGCGGGTTCGGCGGGTTCAGGGCGCGAAGCGCGCGCGCCGGACGGCGGCTTCTCGGCCTCGGTGCGTCGGTGGTCGGACTCCCGTTCGTGCGGTGCGGCGTGCGTGCCTTGCGCGCGCTTGTCCAGCCATTCGGTGTAGTTCCCGACGAAGACCTCGACCCCGCCGCGCCCGTCGAGCACGAGCAGGCGGTCGCAGATCGCATCGATCAGTGCGCGGTCGTGGCTGATGAGGATGAGCGTGCCGTCGTATCCGCCTTCGGGCGAGAGTGCGTCTTCGAGGCGTTCCGCGCTGGGGATGTCGAGGTGGTTCGTCGGTTCGTCGAGGACGAGGAGGTTCTTCGCGCTGGCGAGCATGGCTGCGAGTGCGGCCCTGCTGCGTTCGCCGCCGGAGAGGGAGCGCAGGGGCTTGTCCTGCTCGTCGCCGCTGAAGAGGAACGCGCCGGCGAGGTCTCGGGTCTCCTGCTCGCTCATCAGGCGGCCGCCGCTCTCGCGGGCGACGGCCCACTTGAGGTACTCGACAACGCTGAGGTCGGGGTCGGCGTCGTCGTGGGCCTGGCGGAGGTAGCCGACGATGACCTTGCTGCCGATGCGGACCGTTCCCGTGTCGGGGGCGACTTCGCCGAGCAGGCATCGCACGAGGGTGGTCTTGCCCGCGCCGTTGGGGCCGATGACGCCCCAGCGTTCGCCGCGTCCGATGGTCACGTCGAGGTCGTGAAAGAGGACGCGTTCGGAGCCGTCGTCGTTGCGGTAGCGTTTGCCGAGTGCGCGCGCGGAGGCGACGGCGTCGCCGCTGCGTTCGGCTTGCGGGAGTTCGAGTTGGAAGGTGGCGAGTTCGGCGGGGCGTTCGAGGCGGCCGTCGGCCTTCTCGCGGTCGAGGCGTGATTCGCGGCCGCGGGCCTGCTTGGCGCGCTGGCCGGCCTTGAATCGGCGGATGTACTCCTCCTCCTTGCGAAAGCGGGTCTGCTGGCGCTCGTAGGCGCGCATCTGGGTGAGGCGTCGCTCGGCGCGCAACTCGCGGAACTTGGCGTAGTTGCCGGGGTATTCGATGAGGCGCCCGGCCTCGACCTCGACGATCCGCGAGACGACGTTGTCGAGCAGTCGCCGGTCGTGGGAGACCATGACGACCGCGCCGCGGAACTCATCGCGCAGAAAGGTCTCCAGCCATTCGCGGCCCTCGATGTCGAGGTGGTTGGTCGGCTCGTCGAGGAGGAGGAGGTCCGGGTCTTCGAGGAGGAGGCGGGCGAGCGCGAGGCGTGCCTTCTGCCCGCCGGAGAGCACGTCGGTCGTGAGGGGGAACTGAGCATCGGTGAAGCCCAGCCCGTGCAGGACGGCTTCGACGCGGTGATCGATGGCGTAGCCGCCGGCGGCATCGATGCGGCGTTCGAGTTCCTCCTGGCGGCGCATGAAGCGTGCGAGGGTGTCGCCTTCCGCGCCGGCCATGTCGTGGAAGAGGGCGTCGAGTTCTCGGTGCAGGCGTGCGAGTTCCTCGAACGCGCTGGCGGCCTCTTCGCGCACGGTCCGGCCGGGCGTGACCTGGACGACCTGCGCGAGGTAGCCTGCCCGCGCTCCGCGCTGGAGGTTCACATCGCCGGCGTCGGGCCGGAGCGCGCCGGCGAGGATTCGGAGGAGGGTGGTCTTGCCGGTCCCGTTGCGTCCGACGACGCCGACGCGTTCGCCCGCCTCGACGCTGATGGAGCAGCCGTCGAGGATAATGACGTTGCCGTAGTGGAGTCGGAGGTTGGCTGCTGCGAGGAGGGGCACGGGACGATCGTATTGCCGGAGGCGACCCCGAACATTCCCCCGCCGTCGTGGCGCATAGAGTTTCTCGTGCAGACCCGCTCCGACCCGAAGGCCGACTCGCCGACCGTCCAGCCGGTCGAGCCGTTCCCGCCCGCACCGGTGACGCTACGGATGCTGCGGCGGATGCGCGAGCGAGGTGAGCCGTTCGCCTGCCTGACGTGCTACGACGCGACGACGGCGCGGTGGCTTGCGCGGGCGGGGGTTCACGTGCTGCTGGTGGGCGATACGGCCGCGGAGGTCATCCTCGGGTTCCAGCGCACGATCGACATGCCGCTGGAGTTTGCGATCGCGCTGACAGCGGGCGTGAAGCGGGGCGCGCCGCACACGTTCGTCATGGCGGACATGCCGTTCATGTCCTACCAGGCGGACGAGGGCGAGGCGATCCGCAACGCGGGACGGTTCCTGACCGAGGGGCTGGCGGACTGCGTGAAGGTCGAGGCGAACGCTTCGTTCGCGCCGCTGGTCGAGAAGATGACGCGCGCCGGGGTGCCGATCTGCGGGCACGTGGGTAGCCGGCCGCAGACGGCAGCACTGACGAGCGGGTACACGTCGGCCGGGCGGACGGCGCAGCAGGCGGAACGGCTGGTGGCGGACGCGGTGGCGATGGAGCAGGCGGGGGCGGTGCTGCTTCTGGTCGAGGCTGTGCCGAACGAGGTTGCGCGGCGGATCATCGAGGCGACGACGGCGCCGGTGATCGGGATCGGGGCGGGGCCGGATTGCCACGGGCAGGTGCTTGTGCTTCAGGACCTGCTGGGGCTTTCGGAGCAGGCGCCGCGGTTTGCGGAGCCGGTCGCGGCCCTCGGCCCGGCGTTCCAGGCCGCGGCGGCGGAGTGGGTCCGAAGAGTCGCGGAACGGCGTGTCGGAGGGGTGCGGTACGAGATGCTGCCGGGAGAACTGGAGCGGTTTCGCAGCCGCACGGCCCGGTCATCCGAATAAACTTCGTCAGAGTGGCGCGGGCAGCCTGCCCGCGCAGGAGCACGGAGGCAGGAGGCCCTTCATGCGTCGATTCGTTTCGGCCGGACCGGCAGTGATCGTTGGCCTGGTTGCCCTGCTCGCCGTCCTGAGTGTCCCAGCCTTCGTGCGGCAGGTTGGCTATGCCACGACCTCGGCCCGCGTCCTGCACGCGCGTCAGTCGCTGGAATCGGACGACATCCTGGACCGGATCAGCAGGGCGACGCGGGCGGTTGCGGATGCCGTTGCGCCATCGGTTGTTCACGTCGAGGTCCGCACGAACGCGGGGCCTTGGCTGTTCGGCTCCGGGTCAACGGGTTCGGGGTGGGTGTACGACGCGGCGGGGCACGTGGTGACGAACGCGCACGTGGTGCGCGGTGCGGACGCGATCCGGGTGCAGATGTCGGACGGTCGGCTGTTCGAGGCGACGCTGATCGGGGCGGACCCGTTCACCGACATCGCTGTGCTGAAGGTGCCGACGGGGGCTGGGCTTTTCCCTGCGACGCGCGCGACGGGCGTGAGGTTGCAGCAGGGCGACCAGGTCTTCGCGTTCGGCTCGCCGTTCGGGTTCAAGTTTTCGATGTCACAGGGCATCGTGTCGGGGGTGGGGCGAGAGCCGCGTGGTGCGGTAGCGTCTGCGAACGGGTACACGAACTTCATCCAGACCGACGCGGCGGTCAATCCCGGCAACTCGGGCGGTCCGCTGGTGGATTCGCGCGGGCGGGTCGTCGGGATGAACGTTGCGATCGCGACGGGCACGGAGTCCGAGGGGACGACGGAGGGCCAGTCGGCGGGCATCTCGTTCGCTATTCCGCTGGCGACTATCGAGTCTGTCGTGTCGCAGCTCGTTGAGCGAGGTTCGGTGTCGCGCGGACTGCTCGGCATCACGTTCTCGCAGCGATCCGGCGCGGCACTGACAGAGCGGTCCGGGTTCAACGGTTACGGTGTGCTGGTTGAGGGGCTATCGCCGCAGGGACCCGCGGAACAGGCGGGCATCCGCGTGGGTGACGTGATCGTCGCCATCGAGGGCGAAACGGTGACGGGCGATGGGGTGCTGCGCTCGCTGGTGTCGAACGTGCAGCCGGGGAATCCGGTGCGGGTGCGGTACTGGCGCAACGGCGAGTTCTTCGAGGCGACGGCGACGCTCGTCGAGAACCCGCGCGGCAACCTGGTGAACGCTTCGGTCATCGAGGCGCTGGAGTCGGCGGGTCTGTACGTGCGTGATTCGCTGGATTCGCGGCGCGGTCGGATCGCGCTCGACGAGCGGCCCGACGTTACAGGCGTGCGATCCGGCACGCCCGCGGAACTGCGCGGCTTCGCGGCCGGGCAGCGGATCACGGCGGTGAACGGCAGGCCGGTACGATCCGTCGGCGAACTCATCGCCGCGCTGGACGAGGCGGGGTTCCTGCTGGGCCGGCGGACGCGGTTCACGCTCAGCGTGCCTGCGAGTGATGCGAGTTCCGATCCCGAGCCGAGAGACATCGAGCTTCGGCTTGGGCGCTGATTGTTAGTCGAGGGCCTCGATCCTCACGCGCACCGGCGTTCCGAACGCGGGCACGAGCGATCGATCGGCGATCCACTCGGGCTCGTCGATGACGGACTCGGGGTTGTAGACGGCGCGCCAGGCGATGCCTTCCGCGCCGAAGGTGTGCAGGCCGACGAGTGTGCCAGTGCCGTCGGCGTCGTAGCGTTCGCGCCCCTGGCGTTCGACGATCCGCGAACCGGCGAAGACCCAGCCGCCCGCGGTCTCGTCGCTCAGTGTGCGCCCGGTCTTCACGTTCACGACCCAGTCGCCGGCGGGCACGGGTGTCTGGTCGTCGCCGGTGATCAGCAGGACGCGAACGGCGTCTCCGCGCGGCGGCACGCGGATCAGGCGGCCCTCGTCGTC
>JAHCJE010000072.1 GCA_026128865.1 Phycisphaeraceae bacterium
CCGGCGGGCCAGAGCACGGCGACGGCGACGACGCACATCAGCACGATCGCACAGGGCGAACACGCGACGAACCGGAGCGTGCGTGCCGATGCGGGCGTGTGCGGTTCGTCCGGCATCGGGGCGAGTCTACACCCGCGCGTCGGAGGCCCCCGCGGGCGGGAGCGCACGCCCCGTGCCGCCCCGATATGATGCCCGCCCTGTGCTGGGGGTTCTCTCCTTTTCCCTGCCGCTGCCTCGCCCCAACCCGGGCGGCGCACGCCGGACGACATCCATGATCGACATCCGCAAACTGAAGGAGCTGGTCCGATTGATGGTCGAGAACGACCTCTCGGAACTCGACCTGCGCGACCAGCAGGAGACGGTCACCATCAAGCGAGGGCCGAGCGGGATCGTGATGGCGCCCGCGTACCCGCACGCGGGCATGGCCGGGGCCGGCGGCGCGGCGGGCGCGGAGCCGTCGCCCGCGACCGACAACGGCGCGGCCCGCGCCGCGGACGACGACGACGCCGGGCTGGTCGCCATCGAGTCGCCCATGGTCGGCACGTTCTACTCCGCCGCCACCCCGGACGCCGAGCCGTTCATCTCGGTCGGCTCCTCGGTCTCGGCCGACACGGTCGTCTGCCTCGTCGAAGCGATGAAGGTGTTCAACGAGATCAAGGCCGAGTGCGCGGGCACGGTCGAGCGCGTGCTCGTGAACAACGGCGAGGCCGTCGAGTTCGGGCAGAAACTGTTCCTGATTCGGCCGTCGTGAGAAGAGAGGGTCAAGGGATCAAGGGATTGAGGCGCCACGCTCGGACGCCCCACGTTGAAACCCAGATGCGGACCCTCGACCCCCCGATCCCCTTTTCCTGATCCCTCGATCCCTTCCCCACCATGTTCCGACGCATCCTCATAGCGAACCGCGGCGAGATCGCACTCCGCATCATCCGCGCCTGCCGTGAACTGGGTGTGGAGGCGGTGTGCGTGTACTCGAAGGCCGACGCCAACGCCCCGTACCTCCGTCTGGCCGACCGTGCGATCTGCATCGGCGAGGGGCCGGCGAGGGAGAGTTACCTCAACATCAGCCGGATCATCTCCGCGGCGGAGATCGCCGACGTGGACGCGATCCACCCCGGCTACGGGTTCCTCTCGGAGCGTGCGGACTTCTCGGCCATCTGCCGCGACTGCAAGATCGAGTTCATCGGCCCCAGCCCCGAGGCGATGGGGAAACTCGGGGACAAGGTCGAGTGCAAGCGCACCGCCCGGGCCGCCAAGGTGCCGGTCTTCCCCGGCTCCGAGGGGGCGATCGAGGACGAGGACGAGGCGGCCAAGATCGCCGAGGAGATCGGGTACCCGGTCATCATCAAGGCCGCGGCGGGGGGCGGCGGGCGCGGGATGCGCATCTGCCGCAACGAGGCCTCGCTGCGGTCGAACATCCGGGCAGCGCAGCAGGAGGCGCAGGCAGCGTTCGGCAACGGGTCGGTGTTCATCGAGAAGTTCCTGGAGCACGCGCGGCACGTCGAGGTGCAGGTGCTGGGCGACAAGCACGGGCACGCGGTCCACCTCTTCGAGCGAGACTGCTCCGTGCAGCGCCGCCACCAGAAACTCATCGAGGAGGCGCCCGCCCCGGGCGTGGACCGGCGCAAACTCGCCGCGCTGGGCGAGGGAGCGGCGCGGCTGGTGCGGTCGGCCGAGTACGCCGGCGCGGCCACGGTCGAGTTCCTCATGGATGAGAAGCAGAACTTCTACATGCTGGAGGTGAACACGCGGGTGCAGGTCGAGCACCCGGTGACCGAGATGATCACCGGCGTGGACATCGTGAAGATGTCGATCCTGATCGCGGCGGGCGAGCCGCTGCCCTTCCGACAGAAGGACGTGACGTTCCGCGGGCACGCGATGGAGTGCCGCATCAACGCGGAGGATCCGGAGAAGGGATTCATGCCCTCGGCGGGAGCGGTGGACCTGTGGGAGCCGCCGGGCGGGCCGGGCGTGCGTGTCGACTCGCACGTCGTCACCGGCTACCGCGTGCCGCCGAACTACGACTCGATGGTGGGGAAACTGATCGTGCACGCGGACAACCGGGAGGCGTGTCTGGCGCGGATGGCCCGCGCCCTGCGCGAGTTCCGCGTGGGGCCGATCAAGACGACGATCCCGCTGCAACTGCGGCTGATGGAGAACTCGGACTTCCGGACGGGGGGGGTGGACATCCACTTCCTCGAACGGCTGCTGAAGTAGCGGCCGCCGCCCGGCTTCGAGCGTATGATTCTCCCGGCGTAACCCGCCGCCACGGGGAGAACAACCATGCGCAAGATGTTCGTCCGACTCGTCGCGGCCATCGTCGTGCTGCTCGTCGTCGTGGTCGTGGGCGGGATCGTCGCGGTCGGAATGGCGGCGGACTCGATCGCGCGGCGGGGCGTCGAGGCCGGCGCGACCTACGCCCTTGGCGTCGATACGAAACTCGCGGGCGCGAACGTGGGCATCATGTCCGGCTCTTTCGACATGAACGGGCTGCGCGTCGCCAACCCGCAGGGATTCAAGAGCGACGACTTCATGTCGCTCGGCTCGGGAGGCGTCTCGGTCTCGTTCGGCACGCTCCGACAGGAAGTCGTCGAACTCCCCCGCCTCGAACTGGCTGACCTCACCGTGAACCTCGAACGCCCCGACGGCAAGGCGAACTACCAGGCCATCATCGACAACCTCAAGCGCTTCGAGTCCGGCAAGGACAAGCCCTCCACGGGCGAGGAGAAACGCTTCGTCATCCGGCGCGTCGACGTGCGCAACGTGCGCGCCAACGTCTCCATGCTCCCCGTCGGCGGCACGCTGACCACCGTGCAGGTCATCGTGCCCGAGATCGTGCTGACCGACGTCGGCTCCGACGGCAGCGGCGTGACGCTCGGGCAGGCGGCGAACATCATCACGAAAGCCGTCCTCGCCTCCATCGCCGCAAATGCCGGCAACCTGCTTCCCACGGACTTCGTGAACGATCTGACCTCGCAACTCGGGCAACTCGAATCGCTGCAGTCGCTCGGCGTGAACTTCGCGGCGGACTTCGGGCAGGGACTCCAGAACATCACCGGCTCGATCGGCGACGCGGCCAAGAGCCTCGAAGACCTGAAGAACGTCGGCGAGGACGCGACGAAGCAAATCGAGGACGCCGCGAGGGGGATCGGCAACCTGCTGGGTGGTCGAAAGGACGGCGGCAACTGAAGGACCGAGGCTGCTAGAGCGCCTTCACGTACGACTCGCCAACCTTCGCCCAGTTCACCACGTTCCACCATGCCGCGATGTAATCCGGCCGGCGGTTCTGGTAGTGGAGGTAGTAGGCGTGCTCCCAGACGTCGAGGCCGAGGATCGGCGTGCCGCCGCACCCGGCCGCGTCGCCGATGGCGTCCCGCATCGCCGGGTTGTCCTGGTTCGCCGTTGAGCAGACGCTGAGTTTCCCGCCCTTCTCGACGCAGAGCCACGCCCAGCCGGAGCCGAAGCGCGTCGTTGCGGCGGCGGCGAACTTCTCCCTGAACCCCTCGAACGAGCCAAAGGCCGAGGCGATCGCGTCGCCCAGTGCGCCGCCGGGCGTACCACCCCCCCCCTTGCCTGCGGGCGCTATCGTCTGCCAGAAGAGCGAGTGGTTCGCGTGCCCGCCCGCGTTGTTGCGCGCCGCTGTGCGACGATCATCCGGCACCTCACGAAGCCGGCGACAGACCTCCCACGGATCGCTCACGCCCGCGAGGGGCGTGCCTTCGAGCGCCTTGTTCGCGTTGGCGACGTACGCGGCATGGTGCTTGCCGTGGTGAATCTCCATCGTGCGCGCATCGATGTGCGGCTCCAGGGCGGCGTGCGAGTACGGCAGGTCGGGCAGCGTGAAGGCCATGTGATCCTCCCGGAGTTTGATTACCGAACGAAATGCGAACAAGCCGTCGGGGCCGAAAATGAAGGCCGCCCACTTGTGTTCGCGCCGATTCTAGGTACACTGGCAGTCCTCTCGGCCGGTGTGTCGAGCGGCAGGGATGCTCGTTCGGTCAGCCGAGAGTCTGTTGCCACGACGAACGGAATCAGGTGGACCGGCGGGGCGGAGTTCCCGCGGGCTTGGAGTGCTTCGGCGTCGCGGCTGTGGCTCGTGCGGGCTTGTTTGGACTGATTCTAAACGCTGGATGGAACAATCGGCCTCCGAGGCCGTAAGAAATGCGACCGGGCGCGTTTTCCCGGGATGGTGGTACGGGGCGTGGGGGCGGCCCCGAAAAAACACTGGGCTGCGATACGCCCGGTTTGTGGGATGCCACGGCGTTCGGTACCGCCGGGGAAAGGGCAGAGGCCCGCACGGCCGGAGGCCGGGCGGTAACTGGTGGGAGCACAGGTTGATCCGTCCGGTCGAACCGGGCGAAGGGTAAGAAGATGAGGAACGTCACAGGCAGGAAGCTGAGTCCCCTCGAACAGGTGCGCCGCCGCCACCGGGTGGGTGTCGCTGCGCCGTCACAGGGCAGGGCGGAGGGCAAGGCCGCTCCCACCCGTCGGCTGAGCGTCGAGGACGAGCGGCTGCTCAAGCACCTGCTCACGCACGAGCAGGACTTCATCGACAGCCCCGTCTTCTACGAGGCGGCCGCGGACACCAAGATCTACGACGAGGCGCCCGACATCCAGAAGCCGGACACCTCCTGGTACCACCCCGTGATGGACGACATCTCGTCCGCGCGCGGACGCACCGTCAAGAGCGCGCAGCAGGTCATCCTGACCGGGGCGGAGGAGCGTGTGCTCTTCCACCAGTTCAACTACGCGCGCTACCGCGTCTGGAAACTCCAGCAGGAGATCTGGTCCAGTCCCGCGCGTCAACCGACGCCCGAGCAGGCGGCGGAGGTTCTCGCGTGGCACCGCAAGGCCGACCGTATCCGCGAGCAGATCGCTGAAACAAACCTCGCGCTGGTGCTGGCGATGGCCAAACGCACCCGCATGAGCGAGGTGGACTTCGCCGATCTCGTCAGCGAGGGGAACATGGCGCTGCTCCGGGCGGTAGACAAGTTCGACGCCGGGCGCGGCTACAAGTTCTCCACGTATGCCTGCCGCGCCATCCTCAAGGCCTTCAGCCGCCAGGGCATGAAACTCTCGAAGTACCGCCAGCGCTTCCCGACGGACTTCGACCCGAAACTGGAGCGGTCGAACTTCGTCGAGGCCAAGCGGGAGAACTTCGAGAAGGACGCCGCCGAGGAGGTCAAGCGGATCGTCGTCGAGAACCGCGCCGACCTGACCGACGTGGAGCGGACCGTGATCGAGCACCGCTTCGGCCTCGAGTCCGGCGACGGCGAGAAGCCGATGACCCTTGAGCAGGTGGGCCAGATCATCGGCGTCACCAAGGAACGCGTTCGCCAAATCCAGAACAAGGCCATGGAGAAGATCCGCCTGACCCTGGAGGCCGGATTCCTCGGCAACCGACCCGAGGAGGAGCCGCTCGCCCCCGAGGGCAGCGATGGGCAGGCCAACGGCGAGACGCTCGAAACCCCCGTCGGCGCGGAGTAACGCCGGTGGCTCCGATACGTTGCCCCCGCGGCCCTGCCCTCTTGGGTGGGGCCGTTGTCACACGTGAACACTGGGGAACCACCCTCGCCCCCGACGCGAACCGGCTTCGGGCGCGAGCCGCCGCGGGTGGCCTTCCCGCGCCTTCCCCGTCGCCGGAAGCCGCATCAACGGCTAATCTACAGGCTCCCCCGGACGCGGGGGGCCGGAGGAGCGAACGCCCATGACCGTCCACACGGACGCCCAGACCGACGCATCGCACGTGGGGCACGTCGCCTTGCCCACGAAGAAGAAATCCGATCCTCATGCCACGCGCTGGGGCAAGTTCCTGCAGGCGACCATCAAGTTCGAGGCATCCGACCTCATCATGAAGACGGGGCAGCAGCCGAAGATCCGCCTCCGCGGCGCGCTCAAGGCTCTCGACACCCCACTCGTGGACGAGGACGAGTTCTGGAAGATCGCCCGAGCGATCCTGACCGAAGAGCAGCTCGAAGATCTGCACAGGTTCGGTTCGGTGGACTTCGCGTACGATTACGACGAGGCATGCCGCTTCCGCGTCAACCTGTTCATGGCACGCGGGCGGCTCTCGATCGCAGCTCGTCGCATTACCAGCAACATCCTGCCCTTCGAAGGCCTCCACCTTCCCACGGTGATGGGCCAGATCGCCCTTCAGCCGCAGGGTCTCGTGCTCCTCTGCGGCGTGACCGGGTCGGGCAAGTCCACCACCATCGCCTCGATGCTCGATTACGTCAACCAGCGCAAGCCGGTCCACATCGTGACGATCGAGGATCCCATCGAGTACCTCTTCACGGACAAGGTATCGACGATCAACCAGCGCGAGATCGGCATCGACGTGCTGGATTTCAAGATCGCGCTCCGTGCCCTGGTGCGCGAGAATCCGGACATCGTGCTGATCGGCGAGATGCGCGACGCCGAGACCTTCGAGGCCGCCCTCATGGCCGCCGAGACCGGCCACCTTGTCTACGGCACCATCCACGCCAGCTCGACGACCCAGACCTTCAGCCGAATCTACGGCCTCTTCGAGCAGGACGAAGTCGAGGGCATCCGCAAGATTCTCGCCTACCAGATGCGGGCCTTCGTCTATCAGAAACTCCTCCCCACCCTGCACGAGAACATCCACCGAATCCCCGCCATCGAGATCCTCATCAACGACGCCGTCGTCCAGAAGTTCATCCTGGAGGGGCGCGAGGGCGAACTCCGCGAGTACCTGAACTCCATCGAGGCTCGCCAGCGCGGCATGGTGGACTTCAACCAGTCCCTCGTCGATCTTGTCGAGAAAGAGTACATCCACATGCGCGTCGCCATCGACGCCTCCCCGAATGTTGACGAACTCATGATGCGGCTCAAGAAACTCGGCTAGCCCCGCAGAACCCAGGCCCGTGCGCCGCACGACGGGCCTCCACTCCGAAGGAACCTCCAGCGGTGAGCGCACCAACCGACCACCTCGCGGCGTTCGGCGCACCCGACGCCATCAGCACCCACATGCTTCTCCTCGCGCAGCAGGCCTTCGTCCTCGTCTCGCTCTGGAAGCCCCTGCTGCTCCTCCTGCCCTTCATCGGCTGGGCGTGGCTGATCTCCTCCGTCTATGACAAGCACGCCGCCCGATTCCACCTCGGTCGCGAGAAGTGGGCCGCAATCCACCTCTGCATCGGCGTGCTCGCCATCATCGTCGCCATGGCGATCCCGATGAAGAGCGAACTGTCGTTCTGGCTCGGGCTATTCCTCGAAACCGTCGTGCTCGGCGTCAGCGTCGCCGTCTTCCCGCTCCTGACCAACAAGGACGAGCGCGTCCCCGAGCAGCATCGCCTCCGGCTCGACTTCTCGAAGATGGCCGAGGCACGACGCGCGAAGAAGGAGACCAAACAGATCGGTTCCTCCGAGATCATTGTCCGACTCCAGGACGGCAAGCCCATCCCCGTTCCCGAGGCCGAGTCGCCCGAGTTCGAGGTCCGCGTCGCGGCGGAGCAGATCGTCCTCCGCGCACGCGAGGCACGCGCGGCCGAGATCGATCTCTCCCCAGGCCGCGACGGCGCCTACATCAATGTCTTCCTCGTGGACGGCGTGCGCACCGCCGGGGGCACGACGCCCGCGGCGGACGCCGTCAAGATCATCGACTTCTGGAAGTCCGCCGCCGGGCTTGATGTGAACGACCGCCGGCGCAAGCAGACCGGCCACTGCTCCTACGACCGCAACGAGGAAAAGCACAAACTCCGCGTCCGCACCGCGGGCGGGCAGGGCGGCATGACCCTCAACCTCCTGTTCGACCCCGAGAAGGCCGTTCGCCGCAAAGCCGAGGAACTGGGCCTTCTCGAACAGCAGGCGGAGGAACTGCGCGCGATCGTGGACGACGGCAAGGGCGTCGTGCTCGTGGCCGCCACGCCCGACGGGGGTGGCACAACGCTCATCTACTCCCTCACCCGCATGCACGATGCCTACACGACCAACGTGCAGACCCTCGAATACGAGACCCAGGGCGTCATCGAAGGCGTGCGACAGAACGTCTTCGACCCCACGAAGGAAGGGCAGGAGTTCTCCACGCTCGTTCGATCGATCATGCGCCGCGACCCCGACGTCGTGAGCATCACCGAACTGCCAGACGCCCCGACTGCCAAGGAGATCACACGCGCCGACCAGGAGCGGACCCGAACCTACGTGCTGCTCCGCGCCAACGGCGCGCTCCCCGCCATCCAGCTCTGGATGAAGGCCGTTGGCGATCCGGCCACGGCCTCGGGCTGCCTGCACGGCGTCGTCGCCGTTCGCCTCTGCCGCAAACTCTGCATCAACTGCCGCGTCGCCTACCAGCCCTCCGCGGACATGCTCAAGAAACTGGGCCTCCCGGCGGACAAGGTCAAGCAACTGTTCAAGAAGGGCGGGCAGGTGCTCATCAAGAACAAGCCCGAGACCTGCCCCGTCTGCCAGGGCGTCGGCTACGTCGGACAGGAAGGGCTGTTCGAGGTCTACCACCTCGGCGACGCCGAGCGAGACCTCATCAAGAGCAACAACCTCGCCGGCCTGCGCGCCGAACTCCGCAAGAAGCAACTCCCGACCATCCAGCAGGCCGCTCTCCGCAAGGCCATCGACGGCATCACGAGCGTCGAGGAGGTCGTCCGCGTCACGACCGAAGCCAAGCCCCAGCAGGAAAACCGGCCCCCCGCCGACGCCGCCTAGCCCGCAGGAGCCTGACCCATGTTCATGAGCCTTCTCGCCATCGCTGTCATCGGCCTGCTGGGCTACATCTGGATGACCCGCGGGTTCTTCTCCGCGCTCATCCACATGGTCTGTGTCATCATTGCCGGTGCGATCGCCTTCGCTCTCTGGGAGCCGCTCTCCTACCTCATCCTTGCCAAAGGCCCGGACGACCGGAAGTTCACCGCTTTCGTCCTCGGCACCGCTTGGGCATGGGGGCTTGTCGTCCCCTTTGCCGCTTCACTCGCCCTCCTCCGCCTCGGCGTGGACAAACTCATCCCCGCGAACGTGCAGGTCCAGTCCACTGTCTCCTATGTCGGCGGCGCGGCGTGCGGCGCGGTCTCCGGCGTCATCACCGCCGGCATCGTCGTCATCGCACTCGGCACCATGCGCATGTCCTCCGACTTCCTCGGGTACCAGCCCATCCAGTACCAGGGCGAGAGCCTTCGACGGACGGGCGGCCTGATCGTGCCCGTGGATCGACTCGTGGGAAGTTTCTACGGCCACCTCTCAGAGACCGCCTTCCGCACGAGCCAGCCTCTGGCTCGGTGGTACCCGGATGTCTCGCACACCCCCGCCGTCATGCGCCTCACCGACCGACAGGGCCGCGCGAAAAACTTCGCTCGTCCCGCCGAGTTCGAGGTCATCCGCCGTTATCGCGTCGGTGGCGAGGGCGTCAGCGTCGTGGACCTGCTCCGCGATTCGTGGGGCGTCCGTCCACACGACGCGAAGCAACTCGACGGCACGCCATACCCCCCCGGCTCGCGCATCGAGGGCATCGTCCTCGACTTCAAGCCGAGCATCAAGGAACTGCACGGCCAGATCGTCCTCGGCGAAGGTCAGATCTGGATCGTCGTCGAGAACGCCCAGACGGGCGACCGCAAGACCATCCACCCGGTCGGCGTTGTCGCCAAGGCCGCTCCGGGCGACATCGCATTCGGACGCTTCCGATTCGACTCCGAAGTCTTCGTCGCCTCGGCGGGCGCCGCGATCGAGCCGATGGGCTTCGAGTTCGTCGTGCCGCCAGGATACGAGCCGATCGCCGTCTACGTCCGCAACATCCGCCGCGAACTCCCCGCCGGCAACGTCGCCACCTACCGCTCTGCCGCCGAGCGCGATCGTGACGTCCCCGCAGGCTCAATCCTGAAGGCAGGTCGCGGCGGCAGCGGCCCGATCGACCGCTCCATGGCGACCACGCTCGGCACCGGACGCCAGAGTGACGAGGCCGCACGCGCAGCCGGCATCACCGATACCAACATCCTCGTAGGGCGCTTCGTCATCCAGAAAGGCCGAGAGAAGAGCCTCCAAGTTGGCGAGAGCAACGGCATCCTCGGCGGCGAGGAAAAGTTCGCCCCATCCGAGCTCCAGGGTGGTGCGGGCATCGACAGGGCGCTCCAGGTACGCACCTTCGAAGTCAATCGCGGCACCGTCATGGTCCAGGTCGACGTTAGTCGAGGACGTCCTGCCAGTCTCCTCTCACCCGCCGCCGCGGCAGCAGGCCGAAACGATCCCCCCTATCTCATCGACGCCAACGGCACACGCTATCCGGCTGTCGGATTCTTCTACGAAGACCAGGAACTTGTCTTCATCCGCTACACGCCGGGCAAACCCGTCTCCGGCATCGCCGAACTCCAAGACTATCGCGTCATGCTCTCCGCAAGCCGACCCGACCAGAAACTCACCCTGCTCTTCCTGTGCGACCAAGGAGTTCACCTCTCCACGTTCGCGATCGGAGACAAGGCCGTCGTCGTCCTCGACCCTCCGATCAAACTCGAGCGCACACAGCGCTGATCCGAAACCCTGCGCTCACCCAACGACAAGCCCCCCGCGCTCGGCACGGGGGGCTTGCTCTTGCTCCATGCGACCGCAGGCCTACTCCTCATCGCGGCGGGAGCGTCGGCGAGCAGGGCGCTCGTCACCCGCACCCACACCGGCCTTCTCACGCTGTCCGCCCTTCTGCTTGTCGGGCCGCTTCTCGATCAGGTTCCCCTCGTTGTCGAACTCCATCTCTTCACGCTTATCCTCTTCGATCTTCCGGTCGGGCACGACCCACACCTTGACATCCGCCTCGAGGTCCGTGTCGAACTTGATGTGCACGTCGTACGTGTCCACCCGCTTGATCGTCTGCGGCAACCTCACCTCACGCGGCTTGACCGGGTAACCGAGTCCCGTCAGCGCCGTCGCGATGTCCTGCTGCGTCACCGCCCCGTACAGGATGCCCTGATCGTTGCACGAACGCTCCAGCGTGATCTCCACTCCCGCAAGACGGCCGATGATCCCCTCTCGCTGCTTGCGCAGTTCGGCCAGCTGCTTCTCCGCCTGGGCACGCTTGGCCGCCAGCGCGGCAAGCCGCTCCTCAGACGGCTCCGTCGCCATCCCCATCGGCAGCAAATAGTTTCTCGCGTACCCCACCCGCACCGACACCACGTCGCCGACGATCCCGAGGTTGTCCACGTTCTCCGTCAGTAGCAGCTGCACGTTCTTGCTCGCCATCGCATTCCCTTTCGCTGTCCTCGCCCGCGCCCGAAGGCACGGGAAGTTGAGGAGCCGGTCAGCCCGGCCCCAACGCTCCGCGACGGAACACCCGCCGCGACATGTTCTTCCCTCCAGCCTCTTCCCTCCGGCCTCAGCCCTCAGAACGGAATGTCGTCGTCGGGCGGCGGCTCGTCGGCGTGCTGCTGCGCGCCTCGCCGCCCAGCGCCCGCGCCGACCGGCCGGCCCTCGCCGCCGTCGCCGTCGGACTTGCTGTCCACGAAGTGGAAGTTCTCGATCACGACCCGCAACTTCGACCGCTTCGAGCCGTCGTTCTTGTCCTCCCACTGGTCCAGTTTCAGCCTGCCCTCGATGAAGATGGGGCGGCCCTTCTTGAAGTACTGCCCGATCATCTCCGCCGTCCGCCCCCACGCCTCGCAGTCGATGAACGTCGTCTCCTCGCGGTTCTCGCCGTCCGCGCTCTTCCATCGGCGGTTCACCGCAAGCCCGACGTTCGCCACCGCCTGATTTCCCGCCGTGTGACGGACTTCCGGGTCGCGGGTCAGGTTCCCCATCAGCAGCACTTTGTTGAAACTACCGGCCATCGAGGCCTCCTTGTCTGGGTGGCGGACTCCCCGCCCGGAAGAGTCTAGCAGAACCCGAACCCGTGCGTAGCCGAGGCGTCTCGATGGGGCCTATTCCTCGTCCTCATCCTCGGCGGTCGCCGTAACGGTGTCACCGCCCTCCCCCTCGGCCTGCTCGCCACCCTCGAACTCCTCCTCCTCGGGCCGACCGAGGGTCGCTCCCGCTCCTTCCCGGGCGTCGCGCTCCGCGGCACGCTCGGCACGAAGCCGGGCCTCGACCTTCAGCTCCTCACGCGCATCCGCAGACAGCATTTCCTCCTCTGTCAGGTGGTCTGCCTTCGTGACCAGCACCCGGAGCAGCCGCTCCGATAGGTTGCAGTCACGCTCGATGTGCGCCAGCGAGGCCGCAGGAGCGACGAAGTACACCAGCAGGTACACGCCGCGCTTCTGTTTGTTGATCTCGTACGCAAGCCGTCGCTCGTCCCACTTCTTCATCGCCACGATCCGCGCGTGCGCGCGGCCCAGGATCTCCTCGATGTGCGACACCACCCCGCCGAGGTCCACCGCCTCCGACTGGCTGATGAGGAACATCCCCTCGTACTGATGCATCACCTGCTCGGACATCGTCCCGTTTCCTTTCTGCTGCCGCGCCGCGGCCCGCATGGTCCTCTGGTCATGCCGATCACTCGCCGGTCCACCCGGGGTCGATCGGCTGCTGCTCGTCCTGCTTCGATTCATGGCCTCGCCCACGCGGCTCGGCCCGCACGTTGAACCTGTTCATCGCAGACTCGATCCCCTCGCCCGCGAACACTTCCGCCGCGTCTGCCGCGCGATCCAGCGCGGGCGAGACGACCGCCATCTCCTCCTCCGTGAACTTCCCGAGCACGTAGTCCGCCTGGTCCATCATGGCAGGAGATGCCCCGATGCCGATCCGGCACCGCGCGTAGCCGTCCGTGCCCAGCCGCTGCGTGATGTCGGACAGCCCGTTGTGCCCGCCCGCGCCGCCTGACGCGCGAAGGCGGATCGAGCCGGGCGGGAGCGCGACGTCGTCGGTCACCACAAGTACGTCGCGGGCAGGGTCGAGCTTGTAGAACCGAAGGGCCTCGGCGACCGCGATCCCCGAGCGGTTCATGTAGGTGACCGGTTTCATCAGCAGGCACCGCTCCCCGCGCACCACCGCCTCCACGCAATCGGCGTTGAAGCGCGAGCGGACAGGCTCCGACGGCGCGTGCCGGCGAACGAGACGGTCGACGACCATCGCGCCCGCGTTGTGCCGCGTCCGCTCGTAGCGCTGCCCGGGGTTGCCAAGTCCGATGATCATCTTCATGCTCGACGATCCAAGGGAGAGGTCACTCCTCCTTCTCTTCCTCGCGCTTCTTCTCGGTGATGACTTCCGGCGCGGCCGGAGCCTCCGCAGTCGCCGCCTCCGCAACCTTCTCCTCCACCTGCACCACGATCTGCGCCACCACCGCGTGCGAGTCGGTCACCAGCGTCATGCCCGAAGGCAGCGGCACGTCCGAGGCCGACATCGAGTGGCCCGCCTCAAGCCCGGAGATGTCCAGTTCCAGGTACTCAGGGATGTCCGACACCGCGCACTCGATCTCGAGTTCCGCCGTCGGGTGCATCAGGATCGCGCCCGCGGTCTTCAGCCCCACCGCCTCGCCGATCAGGTGCAGCGGCACGCGCGTCTCCACGCGGTCGGTCAGCAACACCCGCGCGAAGTCCGCGTGCACGATGTTCGAGCCGAGGTAGTCGTACTGCACTTCCTTCAGCAGCGCGACCTGCGGCGGTCCGCCGTCGATCGCGATCTGGAAGACCTTCTCGCCCTTGTGCAGGTGGAGCAGGGCGTCCTTCGCGTCCAGGTGCACCGAGGCCGGCGCCTCCCCGTGCCCGTAGAGCACGGCGGGCAGACGGCCGCTCTGGCGCAGCCTCCGGGCGTAGCGGGAACCGACCCGGTCCCGGGTCGAGGCGTGCAGAATCGTGGCGTTCTCATGCATGGTTGTGCTTCCTTCACCGACCGTTCAGCGGTCGAAACTCGTTGCGTCTCCGTGCGGGCCGCTCATCGCTTGACGCCCGCCGTCGGCCCGAACAGGGCCGACACCGATTGGTTGTTGTGGATGCGGTGGATGGCCTCGCCCAGCAGGCCGCCCACGCACAACTCGACGAGCCGGTCGCGGATCGGCGCGGCCCGGTCGCCCAGAGGGATCGTGTTCGTGCAGACCAGCCGCGAGATGGGCGACCCCGCGAGCCGCTCTATCGCGCTGCCGCAGAGCACCGGGTGCGTCGCCGCCGCGATCACGTCGCGCGCGCCGTGGTCCATCACCAGGCGTGCCGCCTCGGTCACCGTGCCCGCCGTCGAGATCATGTCGTCGAACATCAGCACCGTCTTGCCCTTCACGGTGCCGATGATGTGCTCCGTGACCACTGCCGTCCCGCTGATGCGTCGCTTGTTGATGATCGCCAGGTCGCCCCCGAGCACGTTGGCGAACCCCTCCGCCACCTTCACGTTCCCCACGTCCGGGCTGACGAGGCACAGGTCGCCCAGTTCGTCGCGGATGGACGAGAAGTAGCGATGGAAGACCGGCGTCGCCGAGAGGTGGTCCACCGGCAGGTCGAAGAATCCCTGAATCTGGGCCGCGTGAAGGTCGATCGCCAGCACCCGATCCGCCCGCGCCGCGGTGATCAGGTTCGCCACCAGTTTCGCCGTGATCGGCACCCGCCCCTTGTCCTTGCGGTCCTGGCGTGCGTACCCGAAGTACGGCGTCACGATCGTCACCCGACGCGCGCTCGCCCGCTTCAGGCAGTCGATGAAGATCAGCAGTTCGACCAGGTTCTCGTTCACCGGGTTGCACGTCGAGATTACGACGTAGCAGTCGCGCCCGCGCACGTCCTCCTCGAGCCGGACCAGCAACTCCCCGTCCGGAAACTCCAGCGTGCGCGCCTCCCCGATCGGGATGCCGATGTGCTCGCACACGCGCTCGGTGAGCGTCCGGCTGTGGCGACCGGCGAAGATCTTCAGCCCGTCGTTCCCGTTGAATCCCGGCTGCGCCATCACGCCCCCCTCCCAGCGCCCACACGCGCTCCCGCCCGCGAACGGAAGACCCGGTCCACCTCCGCCAGTTGCTCGGGCGTGTTGATGCTCAGCACGTCCTCCGCCGGCACCGCGTCGATCACCTCGACCCGCGCCCCCTCCGCCAGCAGCAGCGTGGGCACGTCGGTCACGTAGTACTCGCCGCTGGCCGGGTTCCGGCGCACGCGGTCCAGCGCACGCAGCAGCGCGCCCGCCTCGAAGCAGTAGTAACTCGGGTTCACCTCGCGGATGTCGCGCTGCTCGGGCGTCGCAACCTTCTCCTCCACGATCTCCCGGAACCGCCCCGATCCGTCGCGCACCACCCGCCCGTACCCGGCCGGATCATCCAGCACGGCCGTCGCCAGCGTCGCCGACGCCCCGCTCGAACTGTGCCGCGACAGCAACTTCCGCAGCGTCTCCGCGCGGATCAGCGGCCCGTCGCCGCAGAGCACGAACACCGGCGTCCCCTCCGCCAGCCCCTCCAACTCGCGCCGCGCGCTCAGCACCGCGTGCCCCGTCCCCAACTGCTCCACCTGCACCGCGAAGCACACCTCCGGCCCGTACTCCGCCAGCGCGGCACGCACCGCCTCCTGCCGATACCCCACCACCACGATCACCCGCTCGCATCCCGCGTCGAGGCACGCGTCCACCACCGCGCACACCATCGGACGCCCGCCGACCGGATGCACCACCTTCGGCAGGTCCGAGCGCATGCGCACCCCCTGCCCCGCGGCCAGCACCACGGCCACCGGCGATGCCGAACCAGTTGTGGCCTGTTCAACGCCCATCGCACCGTCGCGTTCGCCCGACGCACCGCGGTCTCCGGTGTGGCTGCCCCGAAAGGCAAACTACCCGGCCAGGATTCGAACCTGGACAAGCAGAACCAAAATCTGCTGTGCTACCGTTACACCACCGGGTATCGCGTGCTTCTGACGCGGGCGGTGCCGTCGGCGAACGACGAGGACCTCCTGCCCCGTTTCGGCCCCAGTCGGGCCGGGATCACGGACCTCACGCGGTCCGCGGTCCCCGGCGTCGCACGCCGGACACAAGACAGCGGCCGCGGCACATCACCCCCGCACGCCCACCCGGGCCGCGAGAGTTTGGAGCTGGACCCACCTATGCCGCGCCGGGCACGACGCCCGGTCGGAAGGCCCATGGACGCGCCTCGAACCGCTCCCGCGGCTCTCCGTCACGCCCGGCTCCCTCGGAACCGCCGAGTCTAGTGCCCCCGACCGCCGACTTCAAAGGCGGCCGGCTGTCGTTGAAAGATCCTGGACTGACCATGTGCCGCCGTCGCCGGGATTCCAGAAGAACCGCAGGATCTCTCCGGCCGCCGCCGCCCCGAACAGGTTGAGCGTGCCGGCTTCGGAGGCGTGGCTGGTGATCTGGCCCGCCGGATTCGGAGCGCCTTCGGCGAAACCATCGCTGAGGTTGGTCACGACCCATGTGCCCTCGAACTCCGGCACCCACCAGTACACAACCAGGTCACCACCCGCGTCGAGGCCCGCGACATTCAGACCGCCCCAAGGCGTGACGTAGCTCGTGAGGCCCGCGCCTTGGAGCGTCGGACCGTCGAAGAGATCGGTCAGGTTGCTCGTTTCCCAGTTGCCCTCGAACGCGGGAACCCACCACGTCACCGAGACCTTGCCGGAAGCATCCAGGCCCGCCAGGTTGATGCCATCCCACGTCGTCAGGTACGCCGTCAGCCCACCACTCAAAGCGGGCGCACCTGTGATCGCGCTCAGGTCGTCCACACGCCAATGGTCGAGCGCCGGCGCGGTCCACACGACCTGGATTCGCCCTGTGGCGTCGAGCGCGGCGATGTTCAGTCCGTCCCACCTGGTCACATAACTGATGATCGGCCCGACCCACGCCGGCGTGTCCTGCCCGCGCGCACGCAGGTGCGTCTCTGAGATGTTCTCGAACGACCAGATCGCCGAGCCGTCCTCGGCTGTGCCGCTCCGGATGTAGAGCACGAGGTCGCCGCTCGGGTTCAGGCCCGCGACATGCAGCCGCCCGGAAACGTCGGCGAAAACCGTGACCGCGGAAGCGATGCGGCTTGCGCCCTCGACGGCGTCTGTGAGGTTCTGGAAGGCCCACGTGCCGTCGTTGCGCCGCCAGTAGCCGATCAACCCAGCCGCTGAAGGGGCAAAGACGAACAGTCGATCGTCTGTCGTGTCCATCCAAGGTGCAGGGTTGCCTGTGGGGATCGGCGAGCCTGTCGCCGCGACCAGATCGCGCACGTTCCAACCCGTGTCCGTCACCTGCTCGAAGACGATGGGCAGTCCCGTCAGATTGAGCCCGCTGACGGTATGGAGGTTTCCCGCGCCGGACGTGCCCGAGATGCGCGCCCCCTCCCCGGCGAGCGTGGAATAGACAACGGTCACCGACACAGACTTCGCCTGGCTCAGCACGCCGTCGTTGTCCTCAGCAACGGCGAGGAAAGAAAGCGGCCCGAGCGGGTACTCGGCCGTAATCGTGCCGGAGAAACTCCAGCCGTTCGCGCCGTTCGCGTCCACGAAGAGCAGCTCGCCGGCATCGCCGATGCCGTTGCC
>JAHCJE010000073.1 GCA_026128865.1 Phycisphaeraceae bacterium
ACAACTCCCGTTCGGGCGTCGATGGCTCCCGTTCGAGCGGCAACGGCCCGCGATCGACCGGTAACTCCGCGCGCTCCGTCCGGGAACTCTCACGCTCAAGCGGGCGCAAGACCGGCGTTCCGGTAAGGGTCTCGTGGGGGGGGCGGGGGAGAAATGGCAAATAGCAACTGGCAAATGGCAAATGAGCAAATGGCAAATCAGCAAAGGGCCAAAGAAGAGCGGGGGGAGAGACGCGAGGGTTCCGAACCTGTTCTCCTCTCCGCGCCCTCCGCGTTCCTCTTCGCGCCCTCCGCGTTCGTCTCTGTGACCTCCGCGTTCATCCCGGAACCAGCCCGCCGCGAGGTCCGCTGGCGGCCTCTTTCCGCCCTCTCCGGCCATCGGCTAGACTGCCCTCGCACCCGATCCGCTGAGCCGGAGGCCCGAGGCGGGGGCTTGGCGGGAGCGAGCGGATCCGGGAACGGTCTGGCGTGCGGCCGGGTGGCCGTGCGCGTCCTCGAAGCGACCCCTCGCCCACGCGGGGCGAGGGCGGGAGGTTCGTCCCTATGGCTGTACGCAACGCTGCCGACATCCGGAACGTGTGTCTCGTTGGTCACGGCGCGAGCGGGAAGACGCTGCTCACCGAGCGGCTGATGTTCACCGCCGGCGCGCTGACCCGGATGGGCAGCGTCGAGGACGGCACCACGGCGAGCGACTGGACCGACGACGAGAAGAAGCACAGGCACTCCCTGCGGCCGACCGTGCTCCACTTCGACCACGAGGGGCACACGGTCAACCTGATCGACACCCCCGGCACGCTGGACTTCCTCGGGCACGCGATCGCGTCGCTGCCGGCGGCCGAGACGGTCGTGGTCGTGATCGACGCCCACAAGGGGATCGAGACCGCGACGCGGCGGCTGATGACGATCGCCCGCGAGCGGAACCTGCCGCGGATGATCGTCATCAACAAGATCGACGAGTCGCAGGCGGACCTCGACGCGCTGACCGATCGCGTCCGCGAGGTCTTCGGCGGCGAGTGCGTGCCGATCAACCTGCCGGCCGAGGGGCGCGCATCCGTCATCAACGTCTTCGAGGACGACCACCCCGACGGCAAGCCCGAGTTCTCCGGCCTGGAAGAGGCGCACACGCGGATCGTCGAGCAGGTCGTCGAGGTCGATGAGGACCTGATGGCGGAGTACCTGGAGAAGGGCGGGGACGGCCTCGACAGGGAGAGGATCTCGGCCGCGTTCAAGCAGGCGCTGCGCGAGGGGCACCTCGTGCCGATCTGCTACGCGAGCGCGAAGAACGGGGCGGGGGCGAAGGAACTGCTGCACGTCTTCGCGTCGCTGTTGCCCAGCCCGCTGGAGGGCAACCCTCGTCCGTTCACCACGCCCGACGGCACGGAAGTCCGCCCCGAGCCGGACCCGGAGAAGCCGCTGATCGCGCACGTGTTCACGGTCGCGAGCGATCCCTTCGTCGGTCGCCTCGGGTTCTTCAAGGTGCATCAGGGGACGATCAGGCCGAAGGCGGAGTTGTTCATCGACGACGGCCGGCGGGCGGTGCGCATCGGCCACCTGCTCCGCCCGCAGGGCAAGGACAACCAGGAAGTGGAAGCGCTCGGCCCCGGCGAGATCGGGGTCGTGGCGAAGGTGGACGAGGTGCAGTTCAACTGCGTGCTGCACGCCGGCCAGTACGCCGACGGCCTGCGGCTGCGTCCGTTGCCGCTGCCCAAGCCCATGTACGGCCTTGCGGTCACGCTCAAGAACCACAAGGACGAGACGAAGTTCGGCCCGGCGGTTGCCAAACTGGAGGCGGAGGACCCGTGCTTCAGGGTGGAGCGCGTCGCGGCGACGAAGCAGACGGTGATGCGCGGGCTGGGCGAACTGCACCTGCGCGTCGTGCTGGAGAAACTGAAGAGCCAGTACAATATCGAACTGGAGACAGCGACGCCGAAGGTCGCGTACAAGGAGACGATCAGCGCGAAGGCGGACGGCCACCATCGGCACAAGAAGCAGACGGGCGGGGCGGGCCAGTTCGGCGAGGTCTACCTCCGGGTCGAGCCGCTCCCGCAGGACCACGCCGAAGGCTTCGAGTTCGTGAACGCGACCGTGGGCGGCAGCATCCCGCGCCAGTTCATGCCCGCGATCGAGAAGGGCGTGCGCCGGGTGCTGGGCGACGGCGCGATCGCGGGCTACCCCATGACGGGGATCAAGGTCGAGGTCTACGACGGCAAGTACCACGCCGTGGACTCGAAGGAAGTCGCGTTCATCACCGCGGGCAAGCGGGCGTTCATCGACGCCGTGCAGAAGGCGAAGCCCGCGCTGCTCGAACCGTTCGTGGAACTGGAAGTGACCGCGCCGAGCCAGTACATGGGCGACCTGACGGGCGACCTCTCGACCAAGCGCGGCCGCGTCGTGGACACAGGCATGATCGGCTCGGACATCTGCGTCATCCGGGCCATCGTGCCCCTGAGCGAACTCCAGAACTACTCCAACGAACTCAAGAGCATCACCGGCGGGGCGGGGTCGTACACCATGGACTACTCGCACGACGAGCAGACCCCGCCGCACGTCATGCAGGAAGTCGTCGCGGCATTCAAGCCGCACGCGGAAGAGGATTGAACGACGACGGGGCCTGGAACGGCCCCGCCCCAGGGAGCACGGGCCGAGGCCCTTGTACGGCGAAGTGGAGGTGGCGGCATGAGCGCACGTGGCATGAACCCGGCGGTGGTGGTGGTGGCGCTGCTGCTCGCGGCGGGACTCATCACCGTCTTCATCATCAAGGGCGGCGGCGGGCCGAAGCAGGCGACCGGCGAGTCGCCCTCGCTCCCCTCGATCGAGCGGCCGGGCATCCAGCCGGCGCCTTCGCGAGAGCCGATTGCATACGACGCGCCCGGGGAACTCACCACCGAGGGCGAGCAGTCGGAGCAGGTGGTTCCGGTTGAGGTCTCGGTCGCGACGGTGCTCCCTGCGCTGATCTCCGCCGCGGCCGATGGCGACACTGACCGCGTCCGCACGCTGATCGAGAACGGCGAGGTCGTCGATCAACGCGACGACAACGGGCGGACGGCTCTGATCGCCGCCGCGGCCGGGGGGCACATGGAGACCGTCTTCGCGCTCCTCGACGCCGGAGCGGACCCGATGGCCAAGGACGACCGCGGCCTCTCCGCCCGCGATCACGCCATCGCCAGGGCCGATGAGGCAGGGCTGCGGCTGGCCAAGGTGCTCGAGGGGGCGATCGCGGCGGTCGTCGGGGCTGCGACGGACCAGACCAAGTAGCCAACCCCCGATAGCCAAAAGCGGACGTGGACGCGGCCGCGAGCCGAGGTAGAGTCTCGCATGGACCGGATCAGCCCCATCAGCGTGCCCGCGGAGGTCTTCCGGGCCTACGGCTCGGGGGCAAGGCCGACCGCCCTCGCAGGGTCGGTCGAGGTTCGCGCCATGCGGACGGTTGACGCGTTCGAGCCGACTGCACGCACGCGGGGCGCCTCGCGACTGGTCGCTGCGGCGGTCCCGGGCGGGGTCGAGTTCGCGGGCCAACTGAGCAGGCCGGTGTCGGCAGCCGTACCGATGTACCGCCACCCGGCCGACCGGAACATGGCGGCCACGGGCGTCTCGCTCGGCCGCATCATCGACGCGCAGGGCTGATCTCGATCGTCTTCACGTGTCGGGGCTATCGTGCGCCCGTGACCATCACTCCATCCGCTCCGCGCCGTTCCGCCCCGCTCCCCGCTCCGTCGGCGCACGCGAAGCACTGGATGCTCGACCCGAGCGTGGTCTTCCTGAACCACGGCTCGTACGGGGCGTGTCCGATTCCGGTGCTTGAAGCGCAGCGCCGCTACCGCGACATGATGGAGCGCGAGCCGGTTCGGTTCTTCATGCTCCAGCAGGAGGGGTTGATGGACCTGGCGCGCGAGGCCGTCGCGTCGCTCGTCAACTGCGACGTGGAGGGGATCGGCTTCGCGCCGAACGTCACGCAGGCCGTCGCGTCGGTGATCGAACTCTCGGGCCTGGGCGAGGGTGACGAGGCGCTCGCCAACGACCACGAGTACTCGGCGTGCCTGAGCACCTTCCAGCGGTACGCGCGGCGAACGGGCGCCCGGCTCGTGAAGGCGACCGTTCCGTTCCCATCCGCGGGCGAGGACGAGGTCTTCAACGCCATCATGTCGCGCGTGACCGACCGCACCCGCCTCGCCCTCATCAGCCACATCACCAGCCCGACGGCGATGGTCTTCCCCGTCGCGCGGCTGACGGCCGCGCTCAAGGCCCGCGGCGTCGAGGTGCTCATCGACGGGGCGCACGCGCCGGGCCAGGTGCCGGTCGATATCGCTGCGCTCGCCCCGACCTACTACACGGCGAACCTCCACAAGTGGCCCTCGTGCCCGAAGGGGACGGCCTTCCTCTGGGTCGCGCCGGAGCGGCGCGAGGGCTTCGAGCCGCTCGCCCTCTCGTCGAGGGCGCACCTGAATCGCGCCGACCGTGACCGCTTCCGGTGCCTCTTCGACTACGTCGGCACGGACGACTACACCGGCTTCGCGGCTGTCCCCGACTCCATGAGCTTCATGGCCTCGCTCGAAGGGAGTTGGGACGCGCTGATGGCCCGCAACCACGCCCTCGCGCTGGCGGGTCGGCGTGTGCTGTGCGAGTCGCTCGGCACGGAACCGGCCGTGCCCGAGCACATGCTCGGCGCCATGGCGACCGTTGTCGTTCCGGGCGTCGGCCTGCCCTCGGGCGGCACAGCGCCGGGCCGCTACGAAGACCCGCTGCAGGAGCGGCTGGTCGAGCGGCACGGCATCCAGGTTCCGGTCTGGAGCCTGCCATCGGCCGGGCTTCGCCTGCTGCGCATCAGTGCGCAGGCGTACAACTCGATCGAGCAGTACGAGTATCTCGCCGATGCGCTGAGGCAGGAGATCGCGTCAGAGCGGAGGGCTTGACGGATCAGTCGCGGTCGCGCCGAGTGCCGGACCACCGTGCGAGTCTCGCCGCGACCAGGCGGGTCGGCGTTCGCCAGGCGAGCGCCATGATCCCTCCCCCGAGCACGAGCATGAAGAACGTCAGCGCGATCTGCGCGAGGCGGGGGTCCTCGAGATGGTCGTCGGCACGGCCGAAGGCACGCGCGTAGCACAGCGCGAGGTAGATCAGCCCCGTGGCGAGGAACGGCTTCCACTGACGCGGCACGCTGGCCAGGATGAAGGCGACCGAGGCCGCGGCCAGTCCGATCAGCCACGGCAGCCAGACGCCGAACCCGTCGTAGTACTCGAGGGCCAGCAGTCCGCCGAGAAAGTGCGTCGGGATCGCCCATCGAAGCATGTTGCCCAGGCGCACCCGCAGCGGCGAGCGTACCCGGTCGAGCATGAAGGCGACCAGCGACAGGACCGCACCATTGACGATGAACGCCAGAGCCTTCCATTGCTCGGGAACGGACCACTCTTCCGGATCGATCGGCACGAAGAAGTAGCGCTCCGGCGCGTTCCACGCGGCGACGCCCAGCCCGACGCCGACGAGCAGGATCGCCGCCGTGAGGATCGGCCACGCGTCGCGCCGTCGCTGGTTCGAGATGCCGAGGGTGCGGCCGAGGAGTTCCTCACGCCGATTCAACACAAGCCCGACCGGCAGCAACGGCACCGCCAGCAACGCCATCCACGCTCCGATCTCGGCATCCACGACGCGTTCGTAGGCTTCGTAGCGGCCCAGGCAGAGCCACGCCGACGCCCACGCCGACGAAGCGGCGAGCACGCCCAGCAGCACGAACGCCGACGACGCCGTGACGAAACGAAGCGCCAGCACCGCCGCGAGCCACGCCGACGAGATGGCGAGCAACTGCCTGTTCAGCAGCCCCGGCTCACCGAATGGCTCGGCATCGCCCATGCCCAGCCCTTCCGGCCCGCCCAGCCAACCCGTTTCGCGGAACGTCACCGAGAGCGCGGCCGGAAGCACGAGCGCGGCCGTGATGAGGTATCCCAGCGAGACCCGTCGCTGCTCCGTGCGATGGAGGAACGCTCCGGCGGCCGCGACCAAGGCGAGCGTCAGCCAGGGCACACCGATCCGAACAGGCGATGAGAGTTGGTCCCACGATTCGTACAGCCCGACCGTCATCGCCAGCACGACGAACCAGCCGCCGAGATAGAGCGCGACCTGCGAGAAGGTCAGCCTGCGGCTGTCGAGGATCCACGGCGACTCCGGGCGGGCCGCCGCGTGCAGACGGAAGACCAGGTCGTCCGCTTCCGTGCCGGAGATCATCCCGAGCCGGCGCCACTCCTCGGCGCGTTCCGTGGCCTGTCGAACCTGCTCTGCGAAGCGCGACTCGAGGAAACTCGGCCTGGCCGCGACCGTCTCGCCCGCGAGAAACCGCCGCAGGTCGGCGTGCAACTGCCCAGCGTCGGCGTAACGGCGTGCAGGCTCGCGCTCCAAGGCGACCAGACAAACGCGCTGGATCGCTTCCGGCGTCTCCGGGGCAATCTCCTGCGGCAGCGGGGGATGCTCCGTCTCCGCCATCCGCCGGACTTCCTCGGCCGTTGCGCCGCGGAAGGGCGGTCTGCCCGTGAGCAGTTCGAAGAGCATCACGCCGAGCGAGTAGACGTCGGAGTTCGGAGCGGGGCGTGAGGGGCTCCAGCGTTCCGGGGCCGCGTAGCCGGGCGTGCCTCCGCCCGGCGAAGTTCGATCATGTCCCTCCTCGTGCGACGCCGCCAACCCGAAGTCCACGATCACCGGCTCGCCGCGCTCGTCGACCAGCACGTTCGTCGGCTTGAGGTCGCCGTGCACAAGCCCGGCCGCGTGCAGCGAGGACACGGCATCGACAATCTTCGTAAAGACCACCAGCCGGGCGCGAAGGTCGAGATCGCGCGTGAAGGCGCGGAGGTCGCTCCCTGTGATCCAGTCCATCACGATGAAGGGAGTCGGCGCTTCGAGCGAGACCTCGTGCACGCGGCAGATGTTCGGGTGCCGCAGCCCGGCCATGGCGCGTGCTTCTGTAATGACGAGCCGGCGCGAGGTCTCGTCTCGCCCCGGCGTGTGGAGCAGTTTGATCGCGACCCGCCGACCGAGCACGCTGTCGGTCGCGGCGAAGACTCGCCCCATGCCGCCCGCGCCGGCCAGCCGCTCGAGGCGGTACCGTTGGCCGACAAGGGCCTGTGCGGCCTCAATCGAGTCGATGGCAGTGGTGGAAGGCCGGGACGCGTCGCCGGGCGTCGTCGCGGTCGGCGCGTCCGCGCCGTGGGGTCGCGGGCTTTGCTGGTCGGCTGCCACCGCCGCTCAGCGTACCCGGGGCGGGGAGAGGGCGTCGCCGCGCTACAGGCCGTAGATCGGCCGCAGTTTGCCCTCCAGGTGCCGCATGAGCGGGTCCGCCGAAAGAGGCTTGCCGGTGATGCGCTTGCACAACTCGTCGGCGCGCCACCGTTTGCCGTGGGCGTGGACGTTGGTGCGCAGCCAGCCGAGCAGCGGGGCGAACTCGCCGCGGGCCATGTCGGCTTCCAGCGTGGGCAGGTCGGCCTTGATCTTCTCCCACATCTGGGCGGCGTGCAGGTTGCCGAGCGTGTAGGTCGGGAAGTAGCCGATCAGCCCGAAACTCCAGTGCACGTCCTGCAGGCAGCCGCGACGGTCGTCGGGCACCTTCACGCCCAGCAGCCGCTCGAAGCGCTCGTTCCAGGCGCCCGGCACGTCGCGCGGGGTGAGGTCGCCCCGCAGCAGCGACCGCTCGATCCCGAAGCGGAGCATGACGTGCAGGTTGTACGTCGACTCGTCCGCCTCGACGCGGATGAACGACCGCTCGCTGCGGTTGACGGCCCGGTACAGGTCGTCCACGCCGAACGGTTCGAGCGCGGAACCGAGGATGCGCTTGGCGTGCGGGAGCGCCCATTCCCAGAACGCCCGCGAGCGGCCCACGAAGTTCTCCCACATTCGAGACTGGCTCTCGTGGATGCCGAGCGAGATGGAATCGCCCAGCGGCTCGCCGAAGTGGTCGCCCTTGGGCAGCCCCTGCTCGTACAGCCCGTGCCCGCACTCGTGCATGGTGCCGTAGAGGGCGTCGGTGAAGCGTTCCTCGCGGTAGCGGGTGGTCAGGCGCGTGTCGCCCGGCGCGATGCCTGAACAGAAGGGGTGCGTGGTCACGTCGAGCCGCCCGGCGTTGGTGTCGAAGCCGAGCGCCTTGATCACGAACGTGCCGAACTCGTGCTGACGTGCGGCGTCGATCTTCACTCGAGTCGGTGCGTCGGAGGGCGCGCGACCCGAGTCCTGCAACTCCTGCACGAGCGTGCTCAGCCTGTCAGCCAGCGGTGTGAAGACACGCTCGATCTCGGCGGCCCGTGCGCCCGGCTCGTAGTCGTCGATCAGGGCGTCGTAGAGTTCGCCGCCCTGCGGCACGCCGTAGCACTCTGCCTTGCGCCGCGAGAGGCCGAACATCTTCTCGAGCCACGGGGCGAACATGGCGAAGTCGTTCTTCTCGCGGGCTTCCTTCCAGACCTGCTGCGACTGGCTTCCGACCCGGGCAAGTTCGGCGACAAGGTCGGACGGCAGTTTGGTTGCCTTGTCGAAGGTCCGCCGAGCCTCGCGCACGTTGCGTGCCCGCGGGCTGTCGGCGTCGGCCGTGATCGAGCGGTCGCTCTCGCACGCCGCGATCAGGTCGCCGATGCGCGGGTCCGTCCGCCGCTGATGGACCAGCGCTGCCAGCGCGGCGGACTGCTCGGCGCGGGTCGCCGCGCCGGCAGGGGGCATGTAGGTCTCCTGGTCCCAGCCGAGGAGTTGAGCGACGGATTCGAGCGTCGCGGCCTCGCGCAGCAGCGTGGTGAGTTGCGTGTAATGGGCGGGGGCGGTGGTCATCGGGTGCCTTTCGTGTGCGATGTCGTGGGAGGTCAGTTTACCGGGCCGCCCCGCGCCGCGCCGAGCGCGATCAACGCGTAGGCCGTGATGAGTTCGGGATCGCCCTCCATCCACCGTGCGGCGATAGGGCGGAACGAACCGTCCGGCTGCTGGAGCGACGCGAGTTTGCGGACGAGGTCCTCGGCCCAGCGGCGGGATTCCTCGCGTCCGTTGTCGCTCGCGACGTCGATCGTCGGCTCATCCCAGGCGTCGAGCGCGCGGGCCATGACGACGTAGTAGTAGTACAGCCCTTCCGGTCCCAGCCCGGGGTTCTCATCGAGCGAGTAGTGCCGGCGCAGCCAGTTCAGCGCGGCCTGCACTCGCTCGTCGTCGCGCGGCAGCCCGGCGTAGACGTAACTCTTGAAGCCGGTGTACGTCATCGACCCGTACGCCCGCAGCCGACTCACCTTCGTCCCGTCGGGAAGGGTCTCCACGATCTCGCCGGCCTTTGACTCACCGATGGTCGGATGAGCGGCATCGGGACCGGTGGCGTAGATGAACCCACCCTGCTCTGACCCGTCGGCGTAGGGCATGTCGTTGATCTCGTCCACCATCTGCAGCCGGGACAGAAAGACAACAGCGCGCTTGAACGCGGGCGAGTCCTGGTCGAGTCCCGAGTCTTTGAGGCCCTGAAGCGCGAGGCCGAGATTCGAGAGGTCCGGCCGTCCGTGCTGCCCGTACCCGATGCCGCCGTAGAACGGGTTGTCCGGCCCGACGCGAGCGACGGACGGATTGTCGCCTGATTCCTCCGACCATTGCAGGCTGACGAGGAACCGCTGGGCTGGTTCGATCGCGGCACTGACCTTCGGATCGTCGATGCCGGCGAGGGCGGAGAGCGCACAGGCGGTGTTGTACGAGGGCAGCAGCGTGTCGTAGATGCCCCCGTCCGGCTTGCGGTGCGCGAGCAGAAACTCGACGCCGCGTCGGACGGCCGGGTCGTCGTTCGGCACGCCGTTCAGCCGCAGCCCGTTGACGACCAGCGCGGTGATGGCGGGCAACTGCCGCCCCGGCGGCGCGACGCTCCACCCGCCGGACTCGGCGTCCTGCTTCGCCCGCATGAACTCGATGGCCTTGGTCGCGACCTCCTTGGCGAGTCGCTGATGCTCCTCATCCAGTCGCGGCTGCGCGAGCGCGGAGCCGCTGAGCAGCGCCACCGACGCGAGGTTTGCGAGTGTGAACGTCCCGGGTTTCATGGTGCTCTCCTTGTCCTTCGTCGAGACCTCGCCCAATCGGCCGCCGGCTTCTGTGTTACAGGTCGCCCGGCAGTGCGCTGCGGCCTTCCGGGTGGTTTGCTTCCAGTTCGATGATGAGCGCCGTGGCGACCACGGCGGCGGTCTCCAGGCGCATGGCGTGGGGGCCGAAGCGGGCGATCTGCACACCCGCCTCGCGCGCTCGATCCAGTTCACTCCCGCTCCAGCCTCCCTCCGGCCCGACGAGCAGCCGAATCTCGGGGCTGCGCGTAGGCCTGTAAACGCCGCCGTCGGGGTCGGCCATCACGATCGCCGGCGCGGGTGTGAGCGCCTCGTCAAATCTCGCTAACGGACCGATCCGCAACGCCCACGCCCGGCCGCACTGCTTCGAGGACTCCTCCGCGATGCGCCTCAACCTGTCCAGTCGCTTGTCGCCCGGCTCGGAGACGCTCCGCTCGCAACGCAGCGGCGACCACGACGCCGCGCCAACCTGGCTGAGTTGCGAGATCATCTCGTCGAGGTGCGGTCCCTTCGGCGCGGCCACGACCGCGTGGACCGCCGGCGAGATCGGCGGCCGCCGTTCCGTCCGCTCGACGCGCACACGCATGAGCCACTCGCCCCGGCTGTGCTTGTCGTAGGCTTCGATCCGGGCAGCGTGAACCGTTCCCTCGCCGTCGAGCAGTTCGAGGGGGTCACCGGGTTCGAGTCGCTTGACGCGGAGCGCGTGGCGGGCCTCGTCGCCAACGATCGTGAGCACGCCGTCGGCGTCCGGCCCGGTCTCGCGGAGAAAAACCCTGTGCATTGACGTCCCCTGCGTCGGTAGCGAAAACCGGGGTGGCGTGGGCGGTTCCTGCGGTTCCCAGCGAGCGTAGAGGGCCTTCGAGCGCGTCGCCAGCGGACGCCGCTTGAGTCCGGGGCCGTGCGGGCCGATCATCGAAGGGGAGCCTCCCGGATGCCCGAACAGCCCACGACCCTGGACGACCCGGCGGCTGGCGTGGAAGACCTCCAACGCCAGGTGGACAGTCTGCTGAGCAGGCTGGATGCCGAGCTACCCGCGGAGGGGGGGGGAGAGGCGCCGGCGTCCGGAGAGTCGGAGGTGGCATCGGAGGAGCGCATCGAGGCGCTCGACCAGCAACTCGCCGCACTCTCGGAAGAGTTGTTGCAGCAGGACCGGGATGCCGAGATCGAGACAGCCCGCCCGGCCGCGCCGTCAGCAGCGATTGCGGATTCACCCGGCGAGCCTCAGGCGGGGGCTTCGCTCGCTCGCCAAGCGCCGACGGGTGCCGCCCCCCCCGCAGAGGCGAGCGCGGTCGTTCCGGCTGTTACAGCCTCGTCCGCTCCAGCAGCGGCGAGCATCTCGACCGCTCCCATTGCCGTGGAGGCGGTGGGAGTACGTCAACAGCGGGATCGCGCGTCGCTCACCGATTCGATCTGTATCTCGCTCGCCCGGGCGGTCGAACCGATCGCCCAACGCGTCTCGGGGATGCCGCGCGGCGTGCGCGATTCGATCGGCTGGATCGGCGCGATGACGCTCTTCTACGCCGCGTGCGTGTGGACTGTCGTTCTGGTGCTCCGCGGACCCGGCATCGAGCCGCCGGACGGCCCACCGCCCGAAGTCGCGTCCGCACCCGCGGCGCAGCCAGCCGACATCGCCGGCAAGAACTGATCGATGGCGCAGCGAGAGGGCGCGGGGGACGCTCTGCTTGTGACACGCGCTTGACCTACTCTGCTCCGAGCTCCTCTTGGTGCGTCACGTCGATCAGCGAGGCTCGCCACTCTCTGTCGAGGTCTGCGAACGACACCCCCAACGCGCCTCGCGTCGCTTCATCCAGCGTTTCGCCCCGTGTCATGCGGGCGATCCACTGGTTCCGGGCCGACCTGCCGAATCGGCCCGAGACATAGCCGAGCATGTGCTGCCCCTGCTTGTAGACGAGCATGCCGTGCTCGGGTCGCGTGTTGCGGAAGTCGCTCAACAGATCCCACTCGGCCAGGCCGCCCTGTTCGGCCAGTTGCCGGATCATTCGGTCCACGGCTTCAGCGCCGGATCGGCCCGAATACCGCTCAGCCGCCAGTTCCGCTGCTCCCTCGGCCACCCACCACGGGATCTCGGTCGCCCTGTCGCCCATCGAGAACGTGGCGACGTGCCCGTACTCGTGCGCGAGCAGCACGCGCAACTGCCGCGCGGGGGAGCGGGGCGTGGCGAGAATCTTGATCGACTCCCCCGGCTCATTCCAGCCGCCGAGCGCGTCCTCGTAACTCAGGAAAATGGAAGCCTGCAGGTGTTCCATCTCGTCGTAGACCTTGACTACCTGCACGTGATCCAGAGGTGTCTCGAAGCCAGCATTTACATGTTCGCGGATTTCAGGAAGCAACCCGATGACGGTCACGGCCACGTCCCGCAGCGCATCATCGAGGTAGAGTGCGACGTTCGATCCGTCGTCCGAGGTCACGCGTTTCCACGCCTCGCCCGCGTAGAGCCATGCTCCGTCGCGGCGTGTGAACCTCGCCGGGTGCCGGACGGTTCGCTCGGGGCGGTCGGGCATGCGCCATCGCATGGTGAGCGTGCCGATGGCGGCATTGCCGCCGTCAACCTCGCCCAGCAGACCTCCATCGAGTTCGAGCGCGAATGTGAGCGCGGGCCGCTCTACGAAGTCCTTGGCCCAGTTCTCCTGCTCCTTGGCGAACTCCGGCTCGGTCGGGTCGATGAGGGAGAGGTAGCCTTCGGCGTCCGCGCTGAGGACGGTCTCGGCAATCCTCTCCATGAGCAGAGCGATCGAGGCCTCGGTCCGAGCGCCCTGCCCGAGGGCGGGAAGAGCGAGCGTACACGCCGTGAGGAGTGCAAGAGTTGCGCGCATCGGCAGAGGATACGCCCACGTCGCGTGGTTTCAGGCAGTGGCGAATGCCGGTTCGACCTACGTCAGGACATCGCTTCGGCGTTGAATGTTTGCCTTCGGTTAGGAGTTTTGTGCCGCCATCCCCCTTGTCTTGACTGGGTTCAGCATAATAGTCTCATGGGGGTAGTTCCCTTCGGGGTGTGTGACCTCCAGGGGCTGCCGGGAGAGACGGTTCGAGCAAGGAGAGACAAGCATGCTTGCGATCGTGAAGTTCGCGGCTGTTGCCGCGACGGTTGGTCTGGCTTCGTCCGTTCACGCGCAGCTCTACGGCGTGAACACGGACTTCGGCTTCGGCCCGTCGTCGGTGTGGGAGATCGACAAGACAACTGGCGCCGCCACGTTCAAGTCCCAGATCCAGACGTCGTTCTCTTCGTTCGTCGGCGCGGACTTCCTGAACGGGACGTTCTACGTCTCCGACGTGTTCGATGATGGTCTCGGCACGTGGGCGCTGGGCAAGGTCGACATCAACACAGGCGCGTACACACGCATCTCCGACCAGGACGGCGATGCCAACTACCACGGTCTCGCCGGGGACAACGCGAACAACGTTCTCTACAGCTACTCTCTCGACCATCTGCGGCTTGTGTCGGTGAATCCGAACAGCGGCGCCGTTACCTACATCGGAGGCCCCAGCGGCGACTTCATGCGCGGCATGGCGTACGACAACGTCGGCAAGACGCTCTACGCTCTCAGCGAGGGCACCAACATGCTCTGCAGCATCGACACGGCGACGGGCGCAGTGCACTACATCGGCGCCACCGGGTTCGCGGATCATATCATGGTCGGGCTTGCGCACGACGACAGCACCGGAACGCTCTACGCGACCTACGACGTCTTCTTCGGCGGCAACACGTACGGGCTCTACACCATCGACAAGATCACCGGCGCTGCGACCTACGTTGGCGACACCGGCGTCTTCTTCCTTGACGGTCTCGGCTGGGTTCCCTCCCCCGGTACCCTCGCCCTCCTCGGCCTCGGCGGTCTTGCAGCCGCACGCCGTCGTCGCTGATCGACGCGGTCCAGCGGTGTTCTACAGCGCCCGGCTCCGAAAGGGGCCGGGTTTTTTCTCTCACTCGCGTGTGTTGACGAGGCCACCCCGATACGGAGGACGGAGGGTAGTTGAACAGGCCATGACGGGATGTGCCGATCGATCGCGTATCCTCACGCCGGCCCTGAGGGACTCCGGTGGAACGCCTGCTCAACGACTTCATCCTCCTCTTCACCATCATCGACCCGATCGGGTCGGTGCCGGTCTTCATCGCCATCGCCTCTCGGGCCGCGCCGACGTTCCGCCGCCGCATCGCCTTCCGGGCCGTGCTCGTGTCGGCGGGCGTGCTGCTCTTCTTCGGCGTGTTCGGCCAGTTCGTCCTGAACGCGATGGGCATCTCGCTGCACGCCTTCCGCGTGGCGGGCGGGATCATCCTCTTCCTCTTCGCCCTCGACATGATCTTCGGCACGAGCAAGCCCGACTCCGAGGTCTCGGTCGTGCCGAAGGCCGCCGCCGACGCCTACGACCTGGCGATCTACCCGCTCGCGATCCCGTCGATCGCAGGCCCCGGCTCGATCGTGGCGATCGTGGTGACGACGGACAACGCGAAGTTCAGCGTGCTCCAGCAGGCCGCGACGCTCGGCATCATGCTCGTCGTGCTTGGCATCGTGCTGGTGTGCCTGCTGATCGCGGAGCGCATTCACCGCCTGATCGGCAACGCCGGCGCGAGCATCATCAGCCGCGTCATGGGCCTCATCACCGCGGGCATCGCGGCCAACGGCGTGCTGACAGGGCTGCAGGGGTACTTCGGGATCGGGGCGTGATGGAGACGGCCGACCTCGGTCGAATCACGCTTCTTCCCTCACCGCACCGGCTCGGTCGATCCAGTACATAGCGAGCGACAGCGTGGTCCGCAGCCATCGGATTCTCTTTGCGAGGCCGAGGTACGTCGTTTTTCCGTCCGGCAACGCGATCCCGATCAGCGCGGTCGGGCTTTCGTCGCGATAACGGACGGCGTCGAAGACGGCGTGCGAGAACCAGCGGCGTGCCTGCGTCGAGGGGTTCGTTCGTCCCGTTGCCCGCGGATACCCCTTCACAGTCACCCACAAGGTGCGGCCTTCCCGCTCCGCGACGACGTCATTGCCTGCGGCCCTGGACGCGGTGTCCGCCGCGCTGCGGATCGCCCAGCCTTCATCGACGAGCCACGCGATCAACGCTGCCTGCATGTTCCCCTCCCAGGACCACGGCTTGTCGGAGGGCGCCGTGCTCCCGGTTGGCGAAGCCTTGCGATCCACGGTGAGCGCACGCGAATCCAGCACAGTGCAGAGTTTGCTCTTCAGGCAATACGCGCACGAGTGGAAGCGGTCCCGGATGACACGGCGCTCGCCCGTCAGCCGGGTGCAGACCTGGAAGATGGTCTGCCGAGGCGTGATGCCGGTGCGATCGGAGAGGCAGTCATCGCAGATCGGGCCGGCCGCCGACGAGAGGAACCCGAGCACACGATCTCGGTGGGTCACGTGGTCGGGCCTCACGCGGATTTTCGGCCTCGCTTCGCTGCGCGCTTCGCGCCAGCCCGGGCAGAACTGAGCCGCGCTTCGGTGGCCTCGAGCAGGTCGTTGAGCGTCACGCCGGCGAGGAGTTTCCGGCGCTCTTTCGTGTAGTCGCCTTTGCCCTTGCTGAACTGAAGCATGAAGCGAGTCGCATCGGCGTACCCCAGTTCCCTGATGAGGACTTCCATCCCGCGGCGTTGGAGTTCAAACGGCGTCATGGTTTCAGCCTGTCAATCAGCACGCTCATGCCCGTGGCGGGCAGGAGCACAGGGACTCGGATAGGGCCTGACAGCCCCATTGCACGCCGCACGAAACGGTCATCCGTCGTGAGAAGCATATCCGCGCCGAGACCTTCGGCCCACGCGAGATGCAACGCATCTGCCGGATCGAGGCCTGCCTTGACCAGCGAGCGTGCGCGCGCGGGGAGGCCCACGGGGGCCGCCGCCGGCAGCGGCAACGAATCAAGCCATGCCGCGATGGCGGCCGCGCGACCCGGATCGGAGTTGCGGGCGTTCTCCTCGTCGTGAACCGGCGATCGTAACGCGGCGAGATCGCAACGCTCGACCATCCGCACGATCGCTTGGACAAGCGCGGTTTCGGCTGAAATGCGGGGCTGCTGCTGGTCATCCCACGGCCGCTTGAGTGGGCAGATGTCCAGGTAGACTTTGAGCACAGTTGCCGCTCCGCCGTGTTGCCCCGAAGGGCTCGACTAGAACTCCGCCTGCTTCGGCGCTCTCGGGAATGGGATCACGTCCCGGATGTTCTGCATTCCCGTGCAGAACAGGATCAGCCGCTCGAAGCCCAGGCCGAAGCCCGCGTGCGGCACGGTGCCGTAGCGGCGCAGGTCGCGGTACCACCAGTAATCGGGCTTGTGCAGGCCCATCTCGTCGATGCGCCGGTCCAGCACGTCGAGCCGCTCCTCGCGCTGGCTGCCGCCGATGATCTCGCCGATCCCCGGCACGAGCACGTCCATGGCCGCGACGGTGTCGCCCGGCGCGCCGTCCGTGCCCGAGTCGTTCAGCCGCATGTAGAACGCCTTGATCTGCTTGGGGTAGTTCATCAGCACGACCGGCTGTCTGAAATGCTGCTCGGTCAGGTACCGCTCGTGCTCCGACTGCAGATCCTTGCCCCACTCGACCGGGAACTCGAACTTTGCGCCCTTGCCCTGGGCCTCGCGCAGGATGGCCACGCCCTCCGTGTACGGCAGGCGTCGGAAGGGCGTCTCCAGAACGTGGCGCAGCCGTTCGAGCAGCCCCTTCTCGATCCGCTGGTCGAAGAAGGCCATGTCGTCCGGGCGGCGGGTCAGCAGGTCGTCGATCAGGAACTTGATGAACTCCTCGGCGAGCGTCGCGTCGTCGTGCAGGTCGGCAAAGGCGATCTCCGGCTCGATCATCCAGAACTCGGCCAGGTGCCGGCTGGTGTTCGAGTTCTCCGCCCGGAACGTCGGCCCGAACGTGTACACCTTCGAGAGCGCCTGGCAGTAGGTCTCGACGTTGAGCTGCCCGGAGACGGTGAGGAAGGCCTCCTTGCCGAAGAAGTCCTGCGAGAAGTCCACCTTGCCATCGGGCGTGCGCGGGAGGTTGGCGAGGTCCAGCGTGGAGACGCGGAAGAGCTCCCCCGCGCCCTCGGCGTCGCTCGCCGTGATGATGGGCGTGTTGACCCACACGAAGCCGCGCTCGTGGAAGAAGCGGTGGATCGCCATCGCCAGCGTGTGCCGCACGCGCGTGCAGGCGCCGATCACGTTGGTGCGCGGGCGCAGGTGCGCGACCTCGCGCAGGAATTCCAGCGAGTGTGCCTTGGGCTGGATGGGGTAGGTTTCCGGGTCCTCCACCCAGCCGACCACCTCGATCCCCGATGCCTGCAGTTCGAATGC
>JAHCJE010000074.1 GCA_026128865.1 Phycisphaeraceae bacterium
GTGCCTCTCGCTCCTGGCGGCGGAACTGAACATCCACTTCGCCTACCCGCTGATGCTGCGCCCGAACGGCACGCCGACGATCGCCCTGGCGGTGGACGACCACGTGCTGGCGGGGCAAATTCTGCGTCGCAAGGACTTCCGGCTCTTCGGGGAGGCGGACATCCAGCACGTGCACTGAGTTCAGCGAGACGCTTGATCCTGCTCGTACGAATGCTGCCACAACGCCCGATCGAGCGTGCGTGCATCGACACCCGACTGGTGGAGCAGATCCCTGAACACTCGCGTGTACTCCCGCCATACAGCGTGGCTGTAGTTGGGGACTTCCTCCCGCCCCAAGGATCGGAAAGCCCGATAGTCAACGATGGGGTATGGATCGCTCATGCAGAGGTGCATGACAACGGACGCCATCGGCCAGCCGACGCCGTGCAGGGACATCAGGACCGGGATGGGGACAACGTCCGAAGTCGCCGTGAGTGCTGCCTGGGTAACCTCGATCACCTCCGCGCGATCGTTGCGCCGTAACAAGGGCACGATCCGCGGCGATTTCCACGTTCCCAACTCGATGAGTTGCTCATAGTCGAGGCGCCGAGTACGCTGCGCCTCCACGCCGATTCGGATGGCGTTCTCTTCGGACTCTTCGTGCGATTTCGACTTCAAGTCGTGCACGTATGCACTCGCGAGCTGCCGAACGTCCTTCGCCCCCAGCATCGGACAGAACTTCGTCATCACAGCAGCGTACCTCATCACCGTGCGACAGCGATCACTACACCAGCCCCTTCGCTCCCAGCCAGCGTTCGGCGTCGAGGGCGGCCTGGCAGCCCATGCCCGCGGCCGTCACCGCCTGGCGGTAGTGGGCGTCGGCCACGTCGCCGGCCGCGAAGACACCGTCGATGTTCGTCGCGCTTGAGCGGCTGCGGAGCAGGACGTACCCCTGCTCGTCCATCTCGACGCCGGAGCCTTTGAGGAACTTCGTGGCGGGAGTGTGCCCGATCGCGACGAACAACCCCCCCACTTCGAGTTCCGAACGCTCGCCGGTGGTCGTGCTCTCCAGCGCGACGGCCCGGAGTTTCTCGTTGCCGTGCTGGTCCTTCTCGGAGAGACAATCCGCTACCTGACTGTTCCAGATGACCTTCGCGTTGGGCTTGGAGAGGAAGCGCTCCTGCATGATCTTGCTGGCGCGGAGCGAGTCGCGCCGGTGGATGACGTAGACGGTTGAGGCGAACTTGGTGAGGTAGGTGGCCTCTTCCATTGCGGTGTCCCCGCCGCCGACGACGGCGAGAGGGCGGCCCCGGAACATGGGGAGCGCGCCGTCGCAGACCGCGCACGCCGATACCCCCCCGCCCGCGCGGGCGAGACGCAACTCGCTCTCCAGGCCCAGCCAGTTGGCGGTCGCCCCGGTGGCGACGATGACAGCGTGGGCACGCTCGACCGTGCCCTTGTTCGTGTGCAACTCGAAGGGCCGCTTCGAGAAGTCGCAACGAACGATGTCCTGCCCGAGCACCTTCGTGCCGAAGCGTTCGGCCTGCTTCTGAAACTTCTCCATCATCTCCGGCCCGGCGACGCCCTCCGGGAAGCCGGGGTAGTTCTCCACGTCGGTGGTCAGCATCAACTGCCCGCCGGGGAGGATCGGGCCGGGGTCGTTCTTCGGCACCCCGGCGAAGACGACGGGCGAGAGGCTGGCCCGGGCGGCATAGATCGCCGCCGTCCAGCCGGCCGGCCCGGAGCCGATGATCGCCAGAGCGTGCGTCTTCGTGTCGGTCATGGTCGCTCCCGTGCGCCGTCAGCGGAGTTGGCCGGTCTGCATGAGTTCCTGGCGCACGAGCGAGAGCACCGGCGGCCAGATCAGGTAGTCACGCCCGGAAGGCGCGTCGATGGTGTTCTGGACTTCTTCCGCCCAGTTCCGACCGCCGTCCGCGCCCACGGAATAGAGCACGAACTGGTCGTCGCGCAGCCGGATCGCGAGATTCGGGGCGTCGGGAGAGAGCACGTTGATCGTGTGCGGCTGCACCTGCTCGCGCTCGCCGAAGCGGCCGGCGGTATCGCGCATGGGGACGAAGAACTCCAGAGGCGGCTCGCGGCCACGCGCGCGATCCGGGTTGAAGGGATCGGCCTCGATGCGCTCGATGTAGTGCGGGCGAGCGGCGGCGATGTCGCGGGGGAACCCACCGCTGGAAATGCGGAAGGCCAGCAGCGCGAGAGCGTGGCGGGTGCCGACCGCCTCGACGCGGAGCAACTGCCGCTGCTCAAAGAGAGACCGCATGTTCGGGTATGACTCGAGGATGACGGCCCAGCGTTCGTGGCGGCGTGAGATGAGGTTGTACATCGGAGGCTCACGCAGCACGGGATCATGCCACGAACGCGACCAGCGGTCGCCGAACTCCGTGACGATTGCGTTCAGATGCTCGGTCGTGTCGAACCAGTTCGCGTGCTCGCCGGCCCCGCCCGACCACCGTGCAGATTCGCCGAATAGCCGCAGCGGCCGCTCCGTCGTCGCCAGCCGGGACATCGTCTGGGCGTAGACCTCGGGGCGGACCCGGCCCCGCTCCTGCATCACGAAGGCGACGAGCTGGCGTGCGGCCTCGGCATCGCCCGGTGGCAACTGAATCCTGTCGATGCCCAGCGGGCCTCGCTGCTCCTCTAAACGCTTCACGAGCGCAACGAGTTCCCCGGCAGTCGCACGCCGACCGTCGCGGAAATCCATGTAGATCACGTCGCGCACACGCTCCAGCACGTCGATCATGGTTCGCAACGCCCAGTCGATCTCGGTCTTGAACTCACGATCCGCGATCTGTCTCGCAAAGAAGAGCCAGTCCACGAGGGCGTTGGCGGCATCGGCAGGCCGACCCTCGGCGAGCAGTCGCGTCGCCTCGACGTGGTACAGGCAAGTCACGTCTTCGAAGACAGGCAGATACAACTGCCGTGCAGCCGCCAGCAGCGGCGGGTCGCCCAGGTCCGTGTAGAGACGGGCTGAGATCAGCGCGATCTGCTCCGGGCTTGTGCCCAACTCCGCGAGTCCATAAGGCTGCCCGAAGCCCATCGCCTCACGCCAGTCCGTCGCCTGCGTCACCTTGTGCACAGCATCGATCACGGCGCGCTGCGCATCGGCGCTCGCCCACTCGACCGCTGCGGACCACGCCGAACCGCCCACGGGAGCGAGCCGTGCCTTGGCAGGCGTATCAACCCCGAGCGGGGGCTTGTCCATCTTTGCCATCGCGGGCAGAACGATCACGTCGCTCCTTCGTTCAGCCCGGATCTCCGCGAGCGGTGCGTTCACGCGCCTGACGAACTCGTCCGCCGACGCCTGCCCCAGCGGGAGCAGGCAGAGTGTCAGAGCGACCGCCGCCACGAATGTTGAGGGAATCCGCCGTCGAACTGCCGTCATTCCGATGTCTCCCGCCGGGTCGTCGTCCCGACCGTGCTACAGGGCCGCGCATGGTAGCAACCTGCCCGAGTTGGCTGGGAGGGAGGGGCACAACGAAAACCGGCCGTCGCGGGGACGGCCGGCTGCTGCGGCATGGTGCTGGAGTCGAAACCGGGTACTACCCCGCCTTCGTACGACGGGCTGCCGGGCGGTGCACCGCCTCGGCATCCTCCATCGGGTCAACGCCAGGACGGCGGTTCTCCTTGAAGAACCGGCTCGGACGATTGTCATTGATCTGGGCGTTCAGCTTGGTCAACGCCTCGTCCACGATCTGGCGGACGCGCTCGCGGCTGATGCCCACCTCGTCGGCGATCTGCTTGAGGGTGAGCGGTTCTTGGCCGTCCAGCCCGAAACGAAGCCGCAGGATGCGGGCCTCGCGCTCGTCGATGGATTCGAGGAGTTTGCGGAGGGTGGCCGTTTCGTCCGACTTGAGGATCGGATCCTCGGGCATCCCGTGGCGTGAGTCGGCGATCAGATCGCCCAGGCCGACGAGGTCTCCGCTGGCGTCGGTCGGCTCCTGGCTCGGGGCCTGCATGGCGCGGATGGCTCGGCGGATGATCCGGACCTTCTTCGCGGGCAGGTCCATCGCGCGGGCAAGGTCTTCGATCGTGGGAGGATGGCCCAGTTCGGCCTCCAGCCTCCGCGATGCCACCTTCCACTTCGCGATCAGTTCCACCATGTACGCCGGGATGTGGATCGGCTGCGTGGCGTTGATCAACGCACGCTTGATCGCCTGCTTGATCCACCAACTCGCGTACGTCGAAAAACGCGCCCCCTGCGACGGGTCGAAGCCCTCGACCGCACGCATCAGCCCGATGTTGCCCTCTTCGATGAGGTCGGTCAGCGGCAACCCGCGACCGACGTAGTTCTTCGCGATGGCGACTACGAGCCGAAGATTCGACCGGATCATCCGCTCACGCGAGGCAGGGCAGTTGTCGTTGATGATCGCCCAGCCGAGCTCACGCTCCTCCTCGGCGGTCAGCAACGGAGTGCGATTGATCTCTCTCAAATACAGCTGGAGGTCGGACTGCAGCCCGCCCTCTTCCGTTGCACGACTCCGGATTGCACTCACTTCTCTTCCCACCTTTCGCGACGCGGAACGTGGCACTCACTATATCCACGATTCGTGCCGCACTGCCACATCACGGTTCGCTCCGGAGGCCGTCCGGGTTGCATCGGAAGGGACGCCTTCGGACTTGACGCCAGCCCCCCAGGCCCCCTTCCGGCAGCCTCTGGCCCGATACGACTGCGCCATCTACACGGAATGCGCCGCTGAGGCCCGATTTGGCCAGCCAGGTCCGAATTTTTCTGGCACGCCCCGAAACCCGCTCTATAGTCATCCAATTCGGGGCGCCGATCGGCCCCCTACCGGCCATGAGCGAAGATCTTTCCGATTTTTTGAGTGCCTGGCCCTATGAGCCTGGGAAACTGAACGTTCGGATCGTCCGAGCGACCGATGGTCGCCCCGTCGTTCAGGTCCGGCTGGATCTGGGCATACTCCAGATGGAACTCGACGGCAGGCCCGACGGGCTTCGACCCGAGGGCTTCGAGAGCCTGCTCGACCTCTACGAGGACCGCTTGGAAGAATGGGGTGCCGACCTCGCGGAACCCGAAGCCAGTGAGTCCGATGCCGCCGACGCCAAGCAGCAGGAGGGCGAGTTCACCCTCTCGCCAGACGACTGCCGCGCCCTCCGCGACGAGGCAATGCAGTACTCGCACCGGTACGTCGCCCTGCTGGCGGCGGAGGACTACGAGCGCGTCGTCCGGGACACGACGCGGAACCTGCGCCTCTTCGACTTCTGCGCCAAACACGCCGAGACCGAGGCCGACCGGACCATCCTCGAACAGTTCCGCCCGTATGTCACGATGGTGCGGGCTCGAGCCCTCGCAAGCCAGGCGCTGAAAGACAACGAGCCGAAGGCCGCGATCCTGGCGATCGACGAGGGGCTGAACGCCCTCCGACAGCACTTCGCCAACGCCGGGCACACCGAGGCGTACAACGCCTCGAACGAGGTTCGCATGCTCCAGAGCATGCGCGACGCGCTGGTGCCGAAGTTGCCCGTCAGCCAGAAGAGCGAACTGCGCCGGCGGCTGGACAGGGCGCTGGCGCAGGAAAACTACGAACTGGCGGCGATCCTGCGGGACGAACTCAAGCAACTGCCCGAATGACGGGTCAGGACGCGGGCGCCGCGTCGGTCGGCGCGGGCGGGGAACGCCTCGCCTTCACCCGCTCGACGACCCGCTCCTGCATCGTCTCGGCCGTCGCCACCTCCTCCACGACGACGAGGTCCGCCCCCAGCGACTCGGCGACCATCCCCTTGCTCATGTACGACGAGCGGACCGCGATGAAGGCGCTTGGAGCCATCGACCGGGCCAGGCGGCACGCCCGCAGCGTCGCGTCGTCGTCGGGGATGGTGAGGACGATGGCGTCCGCCGTCGAGATGCCCGCCGAGCGGAGCACCTCGGGGTTTGTCACGTCGCCGTAGATGATCGACCGCCCCATGCGGGCCTGCTTGCGCACCGTTGCGACGTTCAACTCGACGACGACACAGGGCACGCCCGCCTGTTCGAGCAGGTCCACGACCGCCCGCCCGCACACGCCGAAACCGGCGACGATCACGTGTCTCCCGGCTCGCGGGTCCGCCGACTCGCCCTGTCCGTCCGGCTCCGGCTCCTGCTCCCGCAGGGCGGCGGGGGCACGCCGGCGAAGCCACGGCGCGAGCGGCAGCCGGCTGACCGGCCCGTGCACGCGCTTGCCCGCGTCGTAGACAAACGGCGTGACAATGAGCGAGAGCACGATGAGCGCGATCAACTTCGACTGCACGGCGGCGTCGATCAGAGCGACGTTCGCCGTCGCCGCCACGACGACAAGACCGAACTCGCCCGCCTGCGCCAGCAGGAGCGCGGCGGCGAGGCTGGCTGCGGGCGTCGCGCCGACGGCCCAGCACGACAGCCCGATGATCCCGCCCTTGACGACGAACAGCACCAGCAGCGCGAGCAGGATGATCCACCACCCCGACAGCAGCACGTCCGGGTCCATCGTCAGGCCGATGGCGCAGAAGAAGACGGCCATGAACAGGTCTCGCATCGGGTCCAGTTGGCCCGCGATCTGGTAGCGGAAGGGCGTCGTCGCCAGCACGAATCCCGCGAGGAACGCGCCGAGTTCGGGCGTGAAGCCGAGGGCGGCGGTCGCCACGGCCGCCCCGAGGGCGACGGCCGCCGTCAGCACGAGGAGCACCTCGCCCGCGACGCCCGCGGCCGCCTGCATCAGGCGGGGGAGCACGAGCCGCCCGAAGGCGACCAGCACCGTCACGCCGCCGAGCGCGATCACGCCGCGCCAGACCATTTCCCCGAGGCGTTGCCACAGGGTTGGGCCGTCGGCCGCGAGGGCGGCCTGGCCGCTCGCGCTCCAGAGGGCGAGCGCGGGCAGGAGCGCGAGCACCGCGACCGAGAGCAGGTCCTGCACGAGCGAGACGCCGACCGCCAGCCGCCCCGGCACGCGGTTGAGTTCTCGCCTTGCCTGCAGCACGCGCAGGCTGATGGCGGTGGAGGACATGGTCATGGCCATCGCCACCGCGAGGGCCGCGCTCGGCGAGAGGCCGAAGATGACGGCGATGGGCCAGCAGACGAGGGCGGAGGCGGCGGTGGAGATCACGCCCACGAGGAGGATGGCGCGCACGCCGCCGCGCAACGCACCCAGGTCGAGCGACAGCCCGACGCTGAACATCAGCAGGATGATCGCCAGCCGACCGATGGTCTGCACGCTGTCGGGGTCGCCGACGAACCCGAGCGCGTGCGGACCGATGAGCGCACCCGCGATGAGGTAGCCGGGGATCGTGGCGAGGCGCAGGCGGTGCAGGACCGTCGTGACGAGCGCGGCGGCGGCGAGCAGTTTCAGCAGGTCGAGCACCATGCCCGCGGGCGCGGCCTGAGCCAGCGTCATGGCCTCCGCATGCATCATCCATCACCCCACGCGAGCGAACGCCCGCGCCCTGCCGCCTCACCCGCGCCTACGCGACGCGGCCGGCCGATCGTACACGAGCACCGCCAGCAGCGTCAGGTCCGCCGGCGTCACGCCCTCCAGCCGCGATGCCTGCCCGAAGGTCCGCGGCCGGAACCGCGCGAGCGACTCCCGCGCCTCGGCACGGAGCGTGACGAGCGAGGCGAAGTCCACGACGTCCGGGATCGGCCGGCGCTCCATCTCCGCGTGCCGACGAACCTCCGCCCGCTGGCGCTCCACATACGCGGCGTAGCGGCGCTCGGCGTGCGCCGTCGCCCACGCGGGCGAGTCCGGCGCGGGCAGGTCCGGCCGACCCGCGACCGCCCGGCGCAGGTCGTCGATGGTGAACTCCTGTCGGCGCATCACGCGGGCCAGCGGCTCGCCGTCGAGGCGCGTCGCGTCGATCGCCGCGCCGATCGCCGCCAGGTCGCGCCGGCGCTGCTCGAACAACTCCGTGCGCCGCCGCCCGAGCGCGGTCGTCCCGAGCAGCCCGAGCCGATCGGCGACGAGCGTCAGGCGGTCTGCGGCGTTGTCCGCCCGCAGCAGCAGCCGGTGCTCGGCCCGGCTGGTGAACATGCGGTACGGCTCGACGGGCGTCTTGGTGACGAGGTCGTCCATGAGGACGCCGATGTACGCCTCGTCGCGCCCGAGCGTGAACTCGCCCTCGCCGCGTGCGAACCGGGCCGCGTTGATCCCGGCGATCAGCCCCTGGGCCGCGGCCTCCTCGTAGCCGCTGGTGCCGTTGATCTGCCCGGCGAGGAACAGGCCCTCGACCGGCCTCGTCATGCCCGTCGGCAGGATCTGGTGCGGACGGACCATGTCGTACTCGACCGCGTAGCCGTAGCGCACGATCTCGGCCCGCTCGCACCCCGGCATGGTGCGGACGATTGTGTCCTGCACGTCCGTCGGCAGGCTGGTCGAGATGCCGTTGCAATAGACCGAGTCGTCGCGGAGGCTCTCGGGCTCGAGGAAGACGCCGTGCGTCTCGCGGTCGGCGAAACGCACGACCTTGTCCTCGATGCTGGGGCAGTAGCGCGGCCCGACGGACTCGATCTGCCCGCTGAACATCGGGGCGCGGTGGAGGTTCGCGCGGATGGCCGCGTGCGCCTCGGGCGACGTGCGCGTCTGGCGGCACTCCACCTGCGGCAGCACCGGAAACCGCGACAGGCTCTCCCACCCTTCCTGCCCGGCGCCCGAAGCCTGGTGCCCGGGGCCCTTTCCCGAGAGATCGCTGAACGGCACGGGCGGGTCGTCGCCGAGGGCGGGGTCGAGGGTGTCCCAGTCGATCGAAGCGCGGCGCAGGCGCGGCGGCGTGCCGGTCTTGAGGCGTCCGAGTTCGAACCCGAGTTCGCGCAGCGCCCCGGAGATGCCGACGGCCGCCCCTTCGCCGTGCCGACCGCCGGGCGTCTTCGACTCGCCCGTATGCATCAGGCCGCGCATGAAGGTGCCGGTGGTGAGGACGATCGCGGGGGCAGAAATGGCAAATGGCAAATGGGCAAATGGCAAATCAGATGCGGGTGCATCGCCACTCCTATTTGCCATTTGCAAATTTGCCATTTGCGATTTTCCAACCAGCACACCCCTCACCCGCCCCCCCACCACCTCCAGCCGTTCGACGCTTCCCTCGATCACCTGGATCTCGGGGCGCGAGCGGATCAGGGCCTGCACGGCCTCGGCGTAGGCGTGCTTGTCGCTCTGGCCGCGCGGGCCGTGCACCGCCGGGCCTTTGCTCGTGTTCAGCACCTTGAACTGGATGCCGGTGGCGTCCGCGGCCAGTCCCATCAGGCCGCCCATCGCGTCGATCTCGCGGACGAGTTGGCCCTTGGCCAGCCCGCCGATCGCCGGGTTGCACGACATGACGCCGATCTTCGAGGCGTCGAGCGTCACCAGCGCGACCGTCGGCACGGGCCGCCCCGCCGCGTCCCGCTCGGCGGGCAGCAAGTTGGCCGCCGCCCACGCGGCCTCTACCCCCGCGTGCCCGCCGCCAATGACGATGACTATGTACGAACGCTGTGCCACGACGAATGGTATCCGCCGTGTCGAGTCCCTCAGGCGTCTTCGTCACCGAACCGGGAGGCGGCGCTCCGCTCGACATCGTCGAGGCGAGCGCGGAGTTCGGGCGGCAGTGAGTTGCGGACGTTGTCCGTCACCAGCCCCACGGACGCCAGGTCGGCGACGTGGACCCGGTCGATGTCGCGGTACGACGTGAGTTTCATCCGCACGAGCGCTGCGAGACCCAGCACCATGAACCCTTCCGGGTCGCGCTCCGACTCGTCCACGTCAGGCGCGGGGGCCGCGTACGACGGGCGCACCCGCTCCCCCGCCCAGACCAGATGCACGCCCGCTCGCTTGCTCGGCTCATCGGGATCGATGAACAGCACGAGGCCGCGCAGGTCGAGGCGCTCGAAACCAAGCGCCTCGATCGCAGCGGCGACTCGGTCCAGGTCCGCACGTCGAACCAGCAGGTCAACGTCCTTCGTCGCGCGGGTCGCGGAAGGATCGACGCGCCCGACCCACGCCGCGACCGCGTTCCCCCCCACCACCGCGTAGGGGACGCCCGCGCCGTCGAGCGCGGCCGTCACGCGACGCAGCCTGCGTTCGACGCGCTCAACGGCCATGACGTGGGAGTGGAACGAGATCATGGTTCGCCGTCAAGCGGGGCGATGGACGCCGCGTGACGCGGGGATTCTACGTCGCCCTCACGCCACGCCCTGCGCCTCGCCGTTGGCTTCGAAGCCGAGGCGGGTCTGGAGGTCGCGGAGTGTCTGGACGCCGCGTTCGGTCATCTGGGGGTCGCCGCCGTTGTGGGCGGGTCGGACGAGGCCGCCGCGTTCGAGCCTTCGGCGGATGGGCACCCAGGCGTCGCCGAAGCCGAGCCAGAGGGCATCCTCGTAGCGCCGCGCGTCGCCCGCGGCGAGCGAGCCGAGCGCGCGCGCCAACCACCGCTGCTGTTCCAGGTCTAGCCGCATCGTGCTGGCTCTCCGTGTCGGTCCTCCAGCGGGTCCGGCCTCGCGCACGCTCGGCTCTCGGACCCGCCCGACATGCGGCGCATCCCCTTGCGCTCCGGATGTCCATACGGCTGATCGGGCTTCCTGCTTCACGAAACCTCCGACTCCGGTTCGTTCCCGGACGCTCAGAACGTGCGGGACCGTCCCGGAAGGACGGACTGACCCACATCCCCTGGAGCCATACAGCGGGGGTGAGGCAGACCTGCCCAAGACAAGCCCTGCAAGCCAAGTTGTCGGCGGGGTCCGTCGAGGCCGCGAACGCGGGACGGAAGAACGATCGGATGAGGCCGGGTGGCCGCTGCGTGGACGGAATCCCCTCCGGCCGGAAGACGCTCCGGCCGGCACCCTGTACGCCGGTCGCGGGCTGGAGGTTCCCGGTCCTCGCTCAGTGGGCGTTGCGGTGGACGAAGCCGCGGAAGACCGTGAGCCAGAGGATCTTGAGATCGAACCAGACCGACCAGTGACGGATGTAGTGCAGGTCGTACTGGAGTCGCTTCTTGAGCGAGGTGTCGCCGCGCAGGCCGTTGACCTGCGCCCAGCCGGTGATGCCCGCCTTCACGTGCTGCCGGATCATGTAGCCGCGCCAGTCCTCGCGGAAGCGTTCGATGAGTTCGGGCCGTTCCGGGCGCGGGCCGACGAGAGACATCTGCCCCTTGAGCACGTTCAGCAGTTGCGGGAGTTCGTCGAGGCTCGCACGACGCAACAGCCGGCCCACCGGCGTGATGCGAGGGTCGTTGCGCTCGGTCCAGCGTGCGTCAGAGGGATGCTGCTCGTCCTCGACCTGGTACATCGTGCGGAACTTGTAGATCTTGAACGTCTCCCCGCCGATCGACACCCGCCGCTGCTTAAAGATGATCGGCCCACGCCCGCTCAGCCGCACGGCGATCGCGCAGACGAGCATGACGGGCGAAAAGATCAGCAGCCCGATCGACGAACCGACGATGTCCACGGCACGCTTCGTCAGCCCACCGAGCCCATGCAGCGGGCACTCGCGGTACGACAGGATCGGCATCCCGTCCAGTTCGCTCACCGCCATGCTCTGCGGGAGGTATCGCGGCTGAACGTCCGGGATGATCCGCACGTCCACCGCGAATCTCTCGAGCCGGCGAAGAATCTCGGGAACGCAACTCGCCTGGGCGTTCGGCACCGCGAGGTACACCGCGTCCACGGGGTTGCGCTCGAGCGTGGACTCGAGATCATCCAGCCCCCCTCGCACCGGCCGGCTCATGCAGGTATCCCGACGCGCGGTCGGGCGGTGGGAAATGAAGTACGCCACCTGGATGCCCGTCCACGAGTTGCGCTCGAGCGTCCGCACCGTGATCTGCCCCAGCCGACCCACGCCGATCACCGCCGCGTGACGGAGGTTCCACCCGCGACGCCGGAGCATCCGCAGGCCCGTCCGAAACGTGAGCCGGTTGACACCGAGGAACACGGGAAGAAACACGGCGAGCCAGCCCAGCTGCGTGCGCCCAGCGTCGAGATGCAGCACCCGCGACGAACCGTCGGTAATGACCGCGTTCCCCACGAGCCACAGCACCACGATCACGAGCAGCATCGACAGCATCGACGCTCGCAGGATCGCACCCTGTTCGCTCCACACAGACCGGTCACGTCTCGCCCGGAACAGCCCGTTGGCACGCATCACCACGATCGTGATCGGCACCACGAACGCCACAAGCGGGTTCTTGAAATAACTCTCCCAGAAGTCCGGCCACCTCGGAAAGTACCCCTCGCATGTCACACGACGCACGATCCACGCCGCGTAGCAGGCGGCGGTGATCACCACGCAATCCCAGAGGCTCAACAACGCGACGAACAACTGGTGCTGTTGCTTGACCACGCGGTTCCCTCCGTCGAGGCGGCGCCGGTCCTTCGGCGCGGGCCAGTCTCCCCCAACATGCACCGGGCTGTCAACACGCCGAACCCAGCCAGTCCGCATCACACCCAGGATCAGCGGCCCGCGCTGTTCGGCCAGTCCCCACCGACACGCGGCGGGGGGGTCAGCCGGCCGATCTCCTCGATCAGCCGTCGCTGCTCGGGGGAGAGCATAGCCACATCAGGAGGAACGATCCGGACCGCCGCGTACAGGTCCCCGGTCCGGCCGTCCGACGCCCGAATCCCTCGACCCTTCACCCGCAGCCTCCGGCCGCTTGGCGTGCCGGGAGGTACCGTCAGGTCAATCGGGCCGTCCAACGACGGGATCCGCACCCGACCGCCGAGCGTCGCTTCTGCGACCGTCAGCGGCAAATCGAACACCAGGTCTAAACCCATGTTCGGCTTCGAACCGCCCTCCCTGCGAAACAGGGGGTGCGGAAGAACCCGGACTCTCAGGATCAGATCCCCAGGCTTGCTCGTAGCCCTCGTGCCCGGCAGACCCGCTCCACGCACCCGAAGCCTCGCACCATCTTCCGTTCCTGCCGGAACCGCCACCTCGATGGTCTGGCCGTCCACAGGCGATCGCAACGCCTCCTGTCCACCCCGAGCTGCCGTCAGAAACGGAACCGGAAACTCCACCTCGACGTCCTGCCCCCGAGCTGCAGAGCGGGGCGAGCGGGCCTCCGCCGTTGCGCCGAAACCGCCTGATCGGCCCCCGAAAAAAGCATCGAACATCGACCCGAAATCGTCAACCTCGAAGCCCCCAGGGAAGCCGCCGTGAGAAGTTGACGACGAGCCCCGACCGCTCCGGGCACCACCCGCACCGGCCGACATGCCCCCGTGCCCGAGACGGTCGTACAAGCCCCGTCTCTTGTCGTCGGAAAGGACGTCGTACGCCTGCTGTAGCTCCGCGAACCGCTCGGCTGCGTCCGGCGCCTTGTTCACGTCAGGGTGGAACTGCCGTGCCTTCGCCCTGTAGGCACGACGAATCTCGTCCGCCGAAGCGCCCCGACTGACACCGAGCACCTCGTAGTAATCACGCACCGACATCGAGTGACTGTATGTCCGGAGCCGACGTGCGCGCTCCGATCCGGTCAATGCCCGTCGTGATGATGACCCTCATGACCACTGTCGACTCCGCCGGCAGGGGCGGGCACGTCGTCCGGACGACGGATAAACATGCACTCCACCTCGAAGACCAGCGTGGCGTTCGGCGGGATCCGACCGTTCCCAGCCCCGCTCTCCCCGTACGCCTGCTCCGGAGGCAGAATGAACTTCCGAACGTCCCCGAGCTTCATCCCGTACGTTGCGTGCTGCCAACCCGGGATCAGCCGCCCTGGCGCCTGATAGGTCAGCGGACGACCGCCGGGGCGGAGCGAGGAATCGAACAGCATGCCGTTCGTCAGCCACCCGCCGTAGTGGAACGAGACCTGATCGTTGTCCTCGAGCGCGATGCCCTCCGCGTTCGACCGCATCACGATGACCTTGATCCCGCCCTCGCGGTCCTCGAGGCGGAACGGGTGGTCAAAGCGGGCGTAGGTATACGTCGCGTCGCCCGCCGACCCCCACACGACACCACCGCTCGCGTCATACCCCCGATCGGCCGTCGTCAACCGATCCCGGTTGATCGTGAGCTCGCTCGTCATCTCCACCGCGCCACCCGTCGCCGTCGGGTACGGGTACGGCGTCTTCCCCTTGTAGCCTTCACCGTCGCGCGTGAGCTCGACGTCAAGCGTTGCGATCAGCGAGTCGCGGGGGACATCGGGGAAGAGGCCCGGCGTGAGCCACAGGCCCGTCATCAGCCCCACGGATTCATGCTCAGGATTCCGGAACTCGAGCGTCCGCAGCCGAACGTTGCCCGAGTGACGGTACAACTGGAAAACCGCACGACGGTACGGGCGGTGCAGAGCGTCAGCACGGGCAACCTCCACGTACAACGCGTCCGGAACCTCCGACAAATGCACCGGCGTGACGGTCATGACGATCTCGACCGAGCCGGAACCGTCTGTCGTCTCGACACCCGCTGTCGTGCGCCACGACCCGCTGAACAGGTCGGCGATGCGGCCGAACTCGGCGTCGGACCACCGCGCCGTGTACGAGAACGCCACGGGCTGAGCCGCGCCCTGCGTCGCCGGGCCTTCCTGCCCGAAAGCAGGAACCGTCGAAAGGCTTGCCACGCCAACCGCACACATGGCGAACAATCGGGTAATCGACGCCTTGGTCATGGTTCCGATCTCCATCCTACGGGTGGTCAGCGGGGGTTCAAGCAAGTTCAGGAAACATGCGCTGCACGACCGCGACCAGATCCTTCACGTGCGACACAGACTCCGCGAAGAGTTTCTGCTCCTCGCCCTGCAGTTTGAACTCGACAATCCGCTCCACGCCCCGCGAGCCGAGCACGGCAGGTACGCCAACAAAGTAGCCGCCCACGCCGAACTCACGGTCGCAAAAGGCCGCGCTCGGGATGATCCGCTTCTTGTCCTTGATGATCGCCTCGACCATCTGGATCGTGCCGCTCGCGGGAGCGTAGTACGCGCTCGTGCCCATCAACTTGACGATCTCGCCGCCCCCGACCTTGGCACGCTCCATACAAGCGTCGATCTTCTCCTTGGGCAGCAGATCCCCGATGGGAATGCCATGCACGCTGGTGAGGCGCGGCAGCGGGACCATGTCGTCGCCGTGCCCACCGAGCAGCAACGCCGAGATGTCCTCGATCGAGCAGCCGAGTTCCAACGCCAGGAACGCACGGAACCGCGCCACGTCCAGCGCGCCCGCCTGACCCATGATCCGAGACGTCAGGAAGCCCGTCGCTTTCCACGCCGTGTACACCATCGCGTCGAGCGGGTTCGAGACGACGATCACGATCGACTGCGGCGCATGCTCAGCCACCTGCTCAGAGACGCTCTTCACAATCTTGACGTTCGTCTCGATCAGGTCGTCGCGGCTCATGCCGGGCTTGCGGGGAAGTCCCGCCGTGATCACCACAACATCGGAACCCGTGATGTCCCGATAGTCACTCGTGCCGACGACACGCGAATCAAACCGCTCGATCGGCCCGCAGCAGAGCAGGTCAAGCGCTTTGCCTTTGGCCACGCCATCGCGATCGGGAATGTCCAGCAGAACGATGTCGCCAAGTTCCTTGGCCGCGGCCCAGTGGGCGCACGTCGCACCAACGTTGCCCGCGCCGATCACCGCTATCTTCGCACGACGCATGAGTCTCTCCGGGTTCGACCGCGACCACATCCGACGCGGCGGGCGGGACTATAGCCCGGACTCCCTCAGGCCGGCCCCGCCCCGATCTGTCGAGGAACCCGGCTGGATTGCTGCTATCGTCGCTCATGGACCTCGACCCCGAACGGCTCTCGACCGCGGACCGGTACAAGCTCCTCATCGGATGCATCGTCCCACGGCCAATCGCGTTCGTTTCGACGATCTCGCCCGAGGGCAGAACGAATCTCGCCCCGTTCTCCTTCTTTACGGGCGTCGGCTCAAACCCGATGACCCTCCTCTTCTGCCCAGTCAACGACGCCAACGGCCACGAGAAAGACACCCTCCGCAACTGCAAGCCCGAAAGTGAAGGTGGAACCGGCGAGTTCGTCGTCAACCTGGCCAGCGAAGGATACGCCCACCTGGTCGCCGCCGCCGCTGAGACGCTCCCCTACGGCGACAGCGAGTTCGAACTCACCGGCCTCACTCCCGCAACGAGCCTGCGCGTCCGCCCACCACGCGTTGCCGAGTCGCCCGTCGCGTTCGAATGCCGAACGATCCAGATCGTCCGCACCAACCCGAGCAAGCCAGCCGGCGGAAACGTCGTGATCGGGCGTGTTGTCCACGTTCATGCCGCGGACGGAGCGCTGAACGACAGGCTCCACGCGGACCCCGATCGCCTCGCCGCCGTGGCTCGCATGGGCGGACGAACATACTGCCGCACACGCGATCGGTTCACGCTGGAACTCGGACGTCCCGCGCTCAACACGCCCCGCCCTTGGGAAAAGCAAACGGGGCCTCCGCTCTGATCGCGGAAGCCCCGTGGACGGGGTTGGGTTCTCGAGCAAGTACGATCAGCGACGACGACGGAAGGCGACCGCACCGCCCACCACCGCGAGGGCGATCGTGCCAGGAGCCGGGATGATCTCCGCGCTCACCAGCGTCGGGACATCGCTGAAGCTCTTGGTCATGAACTGGCCGGCGGACGAGATGAAGAGCTGCACCAGCGCGCCCTCGAACGGCGCGATCGGGCCTTGGAAGCTCGTGCTGAAATGACCCGTGCTGGAGCCGTTGAACTTCGCGTCACCGGAGTTGTCGTTGATGAACACGTTGCTGAGCTGGCCGTTGAAGAACACCGTGCCGAACGCGCCCTTGATCCAGGTGCCCTCGATGAGGCCGCTGATCGTGTCACCGTTGGCGTCGGTCACCAAGAACCAGCCCTGGCCGTCCGCCGTCGAGCCGTTGTTGTTCGTCACGTCGATCTCGAGCGCAAAGTCGCCCATGTCCGTCCCGTAGAACCCGTTGAGGAACTCAGCGGTGCCGCCGCTGCCGGTCAGGCGAGTCACGTCGCCGGAAGTACGCGAGTCGGCCATCGCAGAGAAAATCGCCGAGCCGGCGTCATACGACCCGTTCAGATCGCTGTAGGTGTAGGACAGGATCGCATCCGCAGACGCGATGCTCGCAAAGCCCAAAGCCGCAACCGCGCACATCCCAGAAGACGAACGAACCATGATGACTCTCTCCTTTGTGATTCTCAGCCCCACGGCCTTGTGGAAAACACACACACACAACCGCGAGAGTTCCCGGCCGCACCGCAACCACCTGATCGGCGGAAGCCTCCTCGGAACGCCGGCATCTCTCCCCTCAACTACGAGAGACACTCT
>JAHCJE010000075.1 GCA_026128865.1 Phycisphaeraceae bacterium
CGATCACGATGGCTGCCTTTCACGCCCCACGACGGCGACGAACGATCTCGAATCCGGCTAGAACGACGAGCGTCACGCCCGCGAGCACGAGCGGCCAGCGATAGGACCGAAGGTCGTCGCCGGAGTACGGCCTGATCTTCGCCTGATCGGGCGGGTTCCACGTGCCGTCGTCGTTGCGGGTGAAACCTGCAATACTCGCTTGGCGCCTCGTTTCGACGATGGCTCGGTTATCGATCTCCGTGTTGTGAACGGCTGCTCGCTCGAAGAGGGCCGGGTTGCCCCGCTCGTGGAACTCAACGTGAACAAGTCTGGGGCCCGACACTTGCGAGCCCGGCTTCAGGCCCCAGTTCTGCACGATCGGGAAGCCCGACGGGAAGGAAGCCGCGTAGTTGAACGCGCTGTCGCGGCGGTCGTTCGGGTCCTCACGCCATCGCCGAACCGGAAGGCCCGCTCCATTGAACTCGACCGCATTCTCGGGCATGCCCTCCAGCCCGGGCTGGACATACCGCACGATCCAGCCGTTGGATTCTGTCCTTGTAAGCGAGACGATCGAGTCGGGGCGTTCCATGAAGAACGCGAGGTATGCGAAAGGGAAGTAATCGGCCACCCCGATGGGGCCGATCTCGGCCCCATCGGCCCACTCGTGGATCGCCCCGGACTTCGTGTCCGATTTGTAGGCGATCCGGTCTGGCGCTCGTCCGATCGACGATTTCCACGAGGCAACGAACCATGCGCCGGACTCGGCGTCGAAGCCGACGGTATACCTCCCGTAGGAAGTGGCCGAGGCCGGCTCGTAGACCGCGACAACGCTTCCACGATCTGGAAGCACAGCTGCCGTGAACGCCTGAAACTCTCGAAGGTCGTGCTCCGGAACAGTCGGGCCTTCGGTCTGCAGCGCCGAGGCCTGGAACACCACCGCACAGAGCAAGACCGCGACCGCCCGGAAGGACCGTGGTCGAACCGCAGGCAGTGGGGCGAGTTGTTCCATACATCAGTTCCCGCTCTGGTTCTCGTCGCAGGCGCCGATGCACTTCATCACGCCGAATGACAGATCGGAGCACTCTTGGTGATAGCCGACCGGAACGTGCGCCCAGCAGCAGGATCCATCCGCGAGCTGTCCGACGAGGATCGACTCCGGGGTTGGCTGTTCATCGCACGCGCCACGGATGAACACCCCGCCTCCACCAAGAAGGTAGACGCAGCACGTGGCAGGACGCCAGCCCGGCCTCCGCACTTCGGCCAGCGGATCGTTCGAAGTGGCCCCGCTCGATCCCGTCTCGCACACAAGCGCCGTGTCCCCCGAGCACGGACCTTCCGGCCCCTGCATCTCGGCAGGCCACTCGTAGAAATACCGGCAGCAGATCGGCGTGTTCGGCGCGATCTGGGCCATCATCCCGACTCCGCACAGGGCAAGGCTGCTCACGGTCATCCATCGAGTCGACGGTTTCATCTTTCGATCTCCTCTCTCTCCCGATGCCTGCAGACTATCGATCCATCCCTCGAACGCCGTACCACGTCGAATACACCGGCATGCCGATCTCGTTCTCTACATATGGGGGCAGCCCACTGTGGAAATCCAGATACGTACCGGCAGTTGAAGAGCCGTCGCTCATCGCCGCAGGGAATCTCCACAACTCGAAGCAGCAGAACTGCGAACCCCCCTCGCCGGGGATCGGGCTGCCGTTGTGCACCTTGAACACCAGCCCCTTCAACGATGGGAAGAGCACCTGGGTATCCCGGACGGGAGTCGTTCGCTGCTGCTCGACAGGCACCGTATGTCCGGGTCGCATCAAGGCTGCGTCATACACCATGCACATCGACATCGCGATCGAAGGGTGCTTTCCGCGGCGCAATACGTCCGGGTCCGTCTCGTGCTTCGTGCCGAAGTAACCCCCGTCGAGCAGCGGTTCTGCCCATGTCTGTGCGGCAATCCACGGATCATCGTGCGCGAGCGGAAAGAAGCCGTCGCGATCGTTGCAGTAGATCGCGATCGTCGCCGCGTGCGAACGCAGCAGCGACATGTCGCGCGTCAGGCGGCTCTGCGAGATCGACCCGGCCAGCGCGGGCATCATCATCCCGACGAGGATCGCCACGATCCCGATCACCACCATCAACTCGACGAGCGAAAAGCCCCGCGTCCGAACGGCGCGGCTGGCCACAGGCGAGCATCTTCCGCCACTCTTCCTCAACCCGCGGCTCCCATCGTCCAAACCAGGGAAGCACGCCCCTCCGTGACCGACCGCCACACTCTACACGACGCCACCCGGCGAACGCAAGCCCCTTGCTTCGAGGATCATGCTCGCTCGCCTTGCCATGTCCACTACCATCCCCCGTGAAGAAGACACTCGCCTGGCTGCTGATGCTCGTCGGGGGAGGGATTGTCCTCGTCGGGATCGGCACAGCACTGCGCGAACTCGGCTCCCTCTACGCCGACATGACGACCGACCCCCTCGGCCAACCCGAGGGGCGAGAGGAGGCCGTCGTCCCCGCGATGTTCCGGGGTGTGCTCATCGGGGCGGCCGGCGTGCCCTTCCTGCTCACCGGTTCCCTCATGCTCATGGCGGCCCGGATTCGCGCCCGCCTCGCCCGGTCCGGGTCAAGGGTGGATCGCCTCAACGCGCGCCCGCCCCAGTGACCCGGATCAACCCCAAGGTGCAGCGCCGCAGAGCGACGCAGGCCGCCCTCGAAGTCCCGACCTCGCCGTGCTATCCCGCGCTTGAATGGTCCCAACGCCCCCCGATCCTGCTGTCCACTGTCCATTGTCCAATGTCCCGCTGTAGACTCCCCCCATGCCCCTGACCCGCGACCAGATCGCCGCCCGGGCCGCCCGCGAACTGCGGGACGGCTACATCGTGAACCTGGGCATCGGCATGCCGACGCTCGTCGCCAACCACATCCCCCCCGGCGTGGACGTGTGGCTCCAATCCGAGAACGGCCTGCTCGGGATCGGCCCCTTCCCCACCGAGGCCGAGGTCGACGCCGACCTCATCAACGCCGGCAAGCAGACCATCACCGCCCGCACCGGGGCCAGTTCGTTCTCGTCCGCCGACTCCTTCGCCATGATCCGCGGCGGGCACGTGGACATGTGCATCCTCGGCGCGATGGAGATCAGCCAGGAGGGCGACATCGCCAACTGGATGATCCCCGGCAAGATGGTCAAGGGCATGGGCGGCGCGATGGACCTCGTCGCCGGCGTCCGCCGCGTCATCGTCATGATGGAGCACTGCAACAAGAAGGGTGAGAGCAAGATCCTGCCCGAATGCACGCTCCCGCTCACCGGCCGCCGGTGCGTGGACATGGTCATCTCGGACCTGTGCGTCCTGCGGATGGACTACGAGCAGCGGCAGTTCGTCCTGACCGAACTGGCGCCCGGCGTCACGAAGGACGAGGTGATCGAGAAGACCGCTGCCCGAATCGGGGTTGACGCCGGCATCGGCCTGGTCACGATCTGAGCGGAGTCATGTCCCGCACCTGGCCGCCTCACAGCGGCTTGAGGCCGAACTGCAGGCTCGCGACTTCGACGGGCACCGCCTCGAACTCGAAATGGAACTGCGAAGGCTCGAAGAACGTGCCTGGCAGCTCGAGCCGCCATGGATCCCCCTGATGCCGGAGCGCTCGGTAGGCGAACCTGACTCGGAACGTGATCGAACCGTCCGGCTGTGAGGCGAACTCGACTCGACCGAGGGCGCCTTGTGCCCCGTTGAGCGCTCCGAACCTCCCTCGTGAGCGAGGAATAGCCCCTGCAAGATCGTCGGTCAGGCTGGCGAGGTTGTACATATCTGCCTGGTCACTCGGCAGCCCGCACGCGAGCACGTCGTCCAGCCGGTACTGCAACCGCTGAATGACCGACTCCACCCGTGGCACGCCGGGAGAGGTAAACGCCACGTTCTGCAGTTCGAGGACGATCTCGCTGTTGTGCGCGACGCCCTCGAACATCGGGCGTTTGTCATCCTGCTTCACGAGTCCCATCCGGAGGATCAGCCCCTCCGGGTGGCCCACGCCCTTCTCGAGCCGGACCCCGCCCGCGGCGACAAAGACGCCGAGGTTGTGGCCGATTGGCAGCCGATCCTCGGGTACCGCGTACGGCAAGTCGGCCTCGAGCCGGGTCTTCTCTCCCATCACCGTCGTCCACTCAACGACCAATCGGGGCGTGCGGGCGTCATCGAACATGAAAACGGACGAAGCCTGCCCCGCCTCGGGATGTGCGGCAGAGACCGGGAACACCACCATCCAAGCCGCCGCAAGGGCATGGATTACCCTCGATCTTGCGGGTTCCCTCGCCACTCAAAGCCCTCCGTGCGGCAGGATGAGGTTCCGCCTGGGGATGGTCCTGCGGAACCACCCGGCAACCCCGAGCATCATAACAGCGTACCGGCGAGAAGCGGCGTTGTGTCGCACGGCGAGTCGATGTATTCTGCAGGCAGGGGGCAGTGCGGGCCGTTGTCCGCACAGGGATGCCGGTGTCCGAACAGCACGGCGCCCGTCGCCTTGCGTCGAGGAGAACTCGGATGGCTCAGAACAAGTGGCGGCGTTCGTTGTCCGTGATGCTCACGGCAGCCGGTCTCGTGGGCATATGCACGCAGGCAACGCACGGCGCGGATGAAGACCTCCGCAAACTCATCGGTGAGAAGCCTGCAGCGATCGGTGTCCCCGCGATCGCGGGGATGCCCCGCCACGGCGATCCCACCGGCGGCGGGCGCAACACCTTCCCGACCCTCAACATGACGCTCTACGCGTGGATGCCGCTCAGCGCGTTCCCACCCGGCAACCACTCCACGGGAAACGATTGCTGGGGCTACGTCTCGCCTTCAGGTCGCGAGTACGCGATCATGGGGCTTGCACGCGGCTTCGGGTTCGTCGAGATCACGGACCCCTGGAACCCGGTCCTCGTCGGCGTCATCAACGGACCGAACAGCCTGTGGCACGACGTCAAAGTCATCGGCCATCACGCCTACGGCGTGAGCGAGGGCGGTTCGGGCATCCAGGTCATGGACATGAGCCAGATCGACAACGGTGTCGTCACCCTCGTCCAGAACAAGACCCAGGGCGGGCACTCCTCCACGCACAACATCGCCGCGAACGTCGATTCCGGGTACCTCTATCTCGTCGGCACGAACATCAACAACGGTGGGCTGACCGCCGTCAGCACCGCGGACCCGGACAACCCCACCATCGTCGGTACGTGGAACGCCATGTACGTCCACGACGCTCAGATCGTCACCTACACCGAGGGGCCGTTCGCCGGGCGCGAGATCGCCTTCTGCTTGAGCGGCTTCAACGGCGGCTGGAACAACACAGGCCTGCGGATCGTGGACGTGACCGACAAGTCCAACATGTTCACGATCAGCCAGGCCTTCTGGAGCGGCGCTCGCTACGCGCACCAGGGCTGGTTGAGCGAGGACCGCAGGCACTTCTACATCAACGACGAGCTCGACGAGGGAGATACCGTCCAGGTCACCACGACGCGCATCTTCGACGTCAGCGACATCAACAACCCCGTCTACGTCGGCTTCTTCACCTCCGGGGCCGCCGCCACCGACCACAATCTCTACACGCATCAGGGGAAGATTTTCGAGGCGAACTACAAGTCCGGCCTCCGGGTCTTCGACAAGTCCAACCCCGCCGCGCCGGTCCAGATCGCCTACTTTGACACCTATCCCGAGAGCGATACCTCCGGCTTCAACGGCGCCTGGAGCACCTACCCCTACTTCCCCAGCGGCACCATCCTCATCTCCGACCTCGACCGCGGCCTGTTCATCGTCCGCCTCGACGGTGTGAGCATCGATTACGAGGGCGCCCCCCCGACCATCCTGACGCCGAACGTCGCCACTCCGATCCGGGTGGTCGTCAATCCCCTGATCGACCAGTACAACCCCGACTCGGTCAGGCTGCACTACCGCGCCGCGGAAGGGTCGTGGCAGGTCGCGGTCATGACCGACCAGGGCGACAGCGTGTTCCAGGGCGTCCTCCCCGGGTTCGCTTGTCTCGCCGACGCGGAGTACTACGCCTCCGTGGTGACCGACAAGGGGACGACCGTTACCACGCCGGTCGTCGGCGCCAAGGTGATCAGTGAGATCGTCGTTCACTTCCATGACAACTTCGACACCAACAAAGGATGGACGGCCGGCGCTCCTGACGACAACGCAACCGCGGGCCACTGGAGCCGCATGCCGCCGCAGCAGACCACGTCCGGCGGCGCGATCGTGCAGCCCGGCTGGGTCGTCTCGGGCGCCAACTGCTGGGTGACCGACGGCCGTGCGGGCCAGAGCGCGGGCACCTACGACGTCGACAACGGCAAGACCACGCTCTTCAGCCCGGTCTTCAACCTCGAAGGCATGGATCCGGTCATCAGCTACTGGCGATGGTTCTCGAACAACGCCGGTTCGGGAGCGTACTCCGACGTCTTCGTCGTCGATGTCTCGACCAACGGCGGCTCGACCTGGACGAACTTCGAGACCGTCGGGCCGTCCGGCTCCGAAGTCGGCGGGGGCTGGCTCTACAAGGAACGTCGGCTGGGTGAAGTAGTCTCGCCGACGTCCACCGTCCGGTTTCGCTTCGTCGCCTCCGATTACAACCCTCAGTCTCTCGTCGAGGCCTGCATCGACGACTTCCGCATCGTCCTCTTCGAGTGCCACGAGCCGTCCTGCATCGCTGATTTCAACGGCGACACCGTCGTCAACACTCTGGACGTGCTCGCGTACCTGAACGCCTACTCCGCCGGAGACTCCTCGGCGGACGTGAACGGCGACACCGTCGTCAACACCCTCGATCTGCTCGCGTTCCTGAATCTCTACAACGAAGGCTGCTGAACCGCCGAACGACAATCCGGCAGCATCTCGCCGTCCCCCGAAAACCATGGGGGTATCGTGTTGTGCTCGCTTCGGTCGCTCGGTCAGACGATCTCGACGATCAGAAACTGTTTGACGCCTCGCGGCGCTCGCACGCTGATGGTCTCGCCGACACGAGCCTTCATGAGCGCTTCGCCCATCGGGCTGGTGGTCGTCACCTCGACAAAGTCTGCCGACATGTCGCCGGAAGCTTCCCCGACAAGACGGTACAAATCCTCGTCATTGGTGCCCACCTCCCTCAGTCGGACGGTTGATCCGATGAAGACCACGTCGCCGTGGGCCTTGGAATCCTCGACGACGTGGGCCTTCGCAAGCCGTTCCTCGAGGCGGCGGATTTCGGCTTCCTCGTAGCCCTGCTGTTCTCGGGCCGCGTGATACTCGGCGTTCTCACGGAGGTCGCCGAGCGCACGGGCCTCGGCGATGCGCTGCGTGATCACCGGCCGGTTCTGGATGAGCTCGCGCAGGCGTGCCTCGATGCGTTCGCGTTCGTCGCGTGTGATGACGTCCATGGCGATCCTCCCCTGCCGTTCGGGGGTCAAAAAGAAACCGGGCCGCCTCGGGGGCTGCCCGTTTGCGAGTCTTCCGACATTGTTAGCCGGCTTCCGGACGCCGTGCCACAGCCGCCCCGATGAGCGGCAACCACGCCGCGGATGCTATCCCCCCCACGACGACAATCGCTCGCCAGTGGGTTCCCTCTACTTCGAGCGACCGGCCGCGCCAGGAGCGGTCCTGCGTGAGTTCCACCACAGCGGTCATCGGTGAGGCCATCAACCAGAGTCCGCGTGGGCGGGCCGACGATGCCACGGACGCCAAAGCCACACCGATTGCGGGCACGGCATTCACAAGGACAGCGATGCCGAGCATTGCCCACCAGCGCCACCCGTTGCCTTCCGATCGTCCGCCGAGGGCGAGACAGAACGCGAGTACGCCGCCGATGAGGACCGTCCAGACCGCGAGAGAGACCGCGATCGCAGCCACCGCGTCGAGAGGCCAACGCGCAAGGAGCGCCTGCGGCCAGATCACAGCCTGCATCGGAACGAGCAGCACGACCAAATCTCGCATGGTAGCGATCGCGCAGCCTCGAAGCCCTCCGGAGGGAACCGACTGCGCCAGACGCATCATGGGCCAGAGGAGCGCGACACCGACCGCGACAGTGACGAGCAGTCCTCGCGCGGCGGGGCGATAGGCATCAACATTCCCCGCACCACCCGCACCGACGGTTGCGAATGCGGCGAGCGTGGAGAGCAGCAGAAAGACTGTCCATGCGAGGGCGAGAAAGCGAGGCTCTCCGCGGCTGTGGGACGAGTTTGTGGGCTTGTTCGGCGTGTGGCGGAGGATGTCGCCGCCGCCCCCAGCCGACGGCGTGTGTTTCGGATGCTCCCCGCGTTCTTCGTCGAGATCGATCATCGACGGCTCGCCGTTAGGTCCGCGTAGACGGCGTCCTCGTTGTAGATTTCGAGCCGTTGTTGGCCGAGGTCGATGCGCCGACCTCGCTCCGCGAGAGAAAAGAAGTAGGCGAGCCGGTCGAGTTTGGCCTTGGTCGAGGCTTCGCCGGGAATGAACTCGCCCGGCGGCCCACCCCAGACGACACGAGTGCCCTTGTCCGTCACGATGTCAATGCGACGTGTAACGAAGTAGTCTCGCACGTCCACGCCTGCTACCTGATTGGCATACGGCTGTGCGAGCAGGAGCCGGAGCGTCTCGACGCCGGCGCGGACGTCATCGCCGGGCCATGCCTCGGCGTAGTTGAGCGTGCTGCTCGTGTCGCGGGGCGGGGGCGAGGACGCCCCGTGAATGACCCGCAGGCCGGATCCCCCCGCGTCGTACGTCGCGGGCATCGGTCGGCTTCGCCAGTCGATGAGGTAATCTCGGCCGTTGTGCCGGACAACGCATGCCGGCGTCCGCCACGACCCGCTCACCACGATGACGCCGTCGCCGCGCCGCTCGACGCGGGGCGTGCCGTCGAACCAACCGCTGGCCTCCATCGCCCGGCCGACACGGGCGACGGCATCGCCTCGGACAGGGTCGGGAGATTCGGCGGCGCGGGCGTGCGCCGTGGCGAGGAGCCGATCTCTGAAGTACGCGCTGAGCCACGTCTTTGGCTTGTCTGGCGTGCTGTCCGGCGTGAGCGGCCAGACGATCTCAACCGAGACGGGGGCTTCGAGCTTCTCGCCCGCGTGCGTCCAGACTCTGTGCGTGAGCAGCAGCAGGGCGAGCGCGAGCGTTCCTCCCAGGCATGCCATCCCGAAGAGTCGCAGAACGCGGAACGCGGCGGGAGGTCGGAGTTTGACCTGTGCGGAGCGTCGGGCTTGGCGATGTCGTCCCATCGTCCTTCCTTGTTGTGGGGTTACGAACGGGCCGCCGCAGGTTGCCGGGCCAGCGCGGCGAGGACAAGGCTACCGCAAAGGGCAGGCATGTCGAGGCCGACAGCGCGGGCTGCCCTCGGGAGCAGTGAGTGTGAGGTGAATCCGGGCATGGTGTTGATCTCGAGCAGCCATGGCTGGTCGTCTGCGTCGAGCAGGAAGTCCACCCGGGCGAGGTCGCGTACGCCGATGGCTGCCGCAAGCCGTTCGGCATCGCGGCTGATGCGATCGGCGACGTCCGCGGGCAGGTCGGGGCCGACTCGGTAGCCGGTATCGTCTCGCTCGTACTTCGCGCCGTAGTCATACGGGCCGGCCGCGGGCACGATCTCGATCACGGGCAGGGCGGAGAGCGGCCCGCCGGGGTTCCGAGCGACAAGTCCGACGGTGAGTTCGCGGCCCTGAATGAGCCTCTCGGCCATGCACACGCGACCTGGGCTGTGGTGGGCGGCGCGGCGGGCGTCTTCGAACGCGGCCTCCCAGGCTGCGTCGTCGCGGCACAGGTGCAGGCCGACGCTCGACCCCTCGTGAACTGGCTTCACGACGACCGGCAGATCGAGCGGGCAGACGGCGTCGCGGATGTTCAAGGCGACGGCCACGGGTGTCGGAACACCGAGCCGGGTCGCGATGAGTTTGGTCGCCAGTTTGTCCATCGCCACCCGTGCCGCACGCGGGGCGCTGCCTACGTATGGACGCCCGTCCGCGTTGAGCATGTCCTGGAGCGGGCCTCCCTCGCCCCACGCGCCGTGGAGAACAGGAAAGACAACGTCGCCATGCATGCCCCGAAGATCGGCGAGAGAGGGTCGGTCGATGGTTTCGTGATGGACGGCGAAGCCCGCGTCACGGAGAGCCTGCGCGACGCTGCGTGCGCTGTCGAGGCTGACCGCGCGTTCGGCATCAGGCCCGCCTCCGAGGACGAGGACAGTCGGCAGGTTCATGCTCCGGCCCTCCGCCAGACGACAACCTCGCGTTCGAGCCGGACGCCGAAGGTCTCGAACACGCGGCGTGCAACCACGTCCATGAGAGCGATCACATCGCGGGCACGGCCGTCGCGCTCGGGCACGAGGAAGTTGGCGTGCAGGTCGCTGACGCGAGCGGAGCCGACGGCAAGCCCCTTGCAACCCGCGCGATCGATGAGCAGCCCCGCGGATACGCGCTCGCTGGGCGCGCCGATGCCTTCGATCGCACGGTCGAGCGTCGGGTTCTTGAAGCAGCAACCAGCAGATCGGGCGGCAAGCGGCTGCGTGCGCTTCTTGTACTCCATGACCTCGAGATGGCGAGCACGCAGCGCCTTCGTCTCGGCGGGGTGGAGCGCGAAGTCGCAGGCTGTGAGCAGCAGGCCATCCAGGCCGGAGCGGCGGTAACCAAAGCCGATGTCGGACCGTTCGAGCGTGACCTCCCGTCCTTCGCGGTCGATGGCGTGCACGCGGACAACGGCGTCCGCGATCTGGCCGAACGCGCCGCCGGCGTTCATCACGAGCGCTCCGCCGACCGTAGCGGGAATGCCGCCGAGGCCCTCAAGCCCCGCGAGGCCGAGACGGACGGTCTCGTTGATGAGTTTCGGCAGGTTTGATCCCGCCCCCGCCCGGACGATGGCTGCCTCCCCTGAGCGATCGCCGATCCGCTCGACGGCGCGGAACGCCGGGGCGTCGAGCACGACGACGAGTTCGGCCACGCCGTCGTCGTCCACGAGCAGATTTGCCCCGTCGCCGAGGACGCGCAGGGCCGGGTCGATCGCGAGGCAGGCGCGGAGTTCAGCGGTCGTGCGAGGGCTGGCGAGTCGATCGGCGCGGCCGCCGACGCCGAACCAGGTCGGGATCGGCGCGTCGCGTTCGACCGGGATGCTCGCCAAGACCGCCACGATCGACTCCTCAAGATTCACCACGGAGGCACAGAGGACACAGCGGGGAAAACGTGGTGAAATCGCCGAGCACGTGAGCGCCGAGGGCCGTTGTCCCAATCGTCAGCGCATTTGCCCACTTCACGTTTCAGTTTCTCTCTCTCTGTGCTCTCTGTGCCTCTGTGGTGAATCACTCGTACCAACCGTTTCCAACCCCAGGTACCCGTGCGCCACCTGCCAGACCGGGCCTGCTCCCATGACCACGAGCGTGTCGCCGGCGCGGCAGAGATTCTCGAGTTGCTCGACGATCGCCTCGAAGGGGTACAGGTGCATCGCCCGCACGCCGCGCTTGCGGAGGCGATCCACCAGGTCCGCCGACGACACCTTCTGCTTCTCGATCTCGCTGTCGCGGACGAAGTAGATGTGCGGCACGATGACAGCATCGGCCTGCTCGAAGGCCGCCGCGAACTCCTCGAGCAGGAACCGCGTCCGCGAGTGCTGGTGCGGCTGGAAGACGCAGACCAGGCGGCCGCCCCGATCCTGCGGACGCTCGAAGTCACGCAACGCACGCAGCGTCGCGTCGATCTCGGTCGGGTGGTGCCCGTAGTCGTCGTAGACGCGGACCGTGCCGCCGGGCACCGCCCGCTCCCCGAGGAACTGCGTGCGCCGGTCCACGCCCCGGAACGCCGCCAGCGACTCGGCAACCCTCGCCGCGTTCGCCCCGAGCGAGACGGCAAGGGCGCACGCCGTCGCGGCGTTCATGGCGTTGTGCGCGCCCGGCAGCGATGCACGCCACGAAGCGACCTCCGCCCCGCGCCGTGTGAGCGTCACCTGCCGCGTCGGCGTGTCCAGCCAGACGACCCAGTCCGCGGCCGGGCTGAAGCCGATCGTCTCGACGCGGCACTTCAGGCCCGCGGCGACCTGCCGGCGGTGCGCACCCTCATCGGCGATCAGCAGCAGGCCGCCCTGATCGGCAGGCGGGAGCAGCCGGGCGAACTCCGCGAACGCCTGTACGACGGCGTCCAGCGACCCGTAAACGTCAAGATGGTCCGCCTCGACGGAACTGATCGATCCGACAGTCGGGCGGAGGTGGTGGAAGGAGCGGTTGAACTCGCACGCCTCGGCGAGCAACAGCCCGGGGCTGCCCGCGAGCGGCCCGGCCGGGATCGTCTCCGCCCCGAGCCTGAAGCCGACCGGTCGGCCGGGCGGGGCAAGAGACCCGCGAACGAGTTGGGCGCAGGTAGCCCCGACGATGACCGTGGGGTCGAGGCCCGCGTCGGTCAGGGCCGCGCCGAGCATGGCCGTGGTCGTGCTCTTGCCGTGGGTGCCGGCCAGGGCAACGCCTGTTCGGCCTGCCATGCACCGGCCCAGGGCCTCGGCGTAGGTGATGACCTCGACGCCGCGCCGCTGGGCTTCGAGGAGTTCGGCGTGCTCGGGCCGGATGGCGGCCGAAGCGATGACCAGATCGCACGGATCGGGGACTCGGCCCGCGGCCTGCTCGAATGCGACCGGCACGCCCTCGGCGACGAGCGCAGCGGTCGAGTCGCTCGGCGAGGAGTCGGAACCGGCGACGATCGCGCCGCGTGAGCGGAGCATTCGGGCAAGCCCGGACATGCCGCACCCGCCGATGCCGACCATGTAGACGTGCCTGCCCACGAGCGCGAACGGCGCGGTCGGAGCAGCCTGCGCGGGTGTGGTCTGCCGCATGGCAGAGGGTATCGGTTCCGGGCGCGCGGCGGCGTGAACTGTGCGGAAATCCCGAGGATTGAACACGATGAACCCGAACACCTGACGCATCGGTCTATGCTCGCGTGCGATGAACGAACCTCGGCCGGAACTCCCCTACCGCCTCGCGTGCCTGTGCGACATCCGCGACGATGCGGGGCGGGTGCTGCTGCTGCACCGGGCCAAGCCGCCGAACGAGGGCCTGTGCTCGCCGATCGGGGGCAAACTGGACATGGCGTCCGGGGAGTCGCCGGCCGAGTGCGCCCAGCGCGAGATCGCCGAGGAAGCCGGGGTCGAGGTGCCGCTGGACCGACTGCGCCTGGTCGGCCTCATCAGCGAGGCCGGGTACGAGGGGAACGGGCACTGGCTGCTCTTCTACTTCCGCGTGCTCGGGGCGATCCCGGTGCTGACGGGGCGGATGAACGAGGGGATGCTGGAGTGGCACGACCCGGCGTCGCTGGGCGGGCTGCCGCTGCCGGAGACGGATCGACGGATCATCTGGCCGCTGGTGGAGCGGATCGAGCCGTCGCGTCCGGGAGGGGAGCCGGGGTTCTTCTCCGTCCACATCGACTGCACGGGGCCGGAAATGACGTGGCGAGTCGAGCAGGTGAGCCCGGGGGCGAGGTGAAACCGGGGCGGCGGCGGGCGTTCGTATACTTGTTCGTGATGAGTTCAGGCGATCGGTTGGGTTGGCCCCGCAGCAGGACGCTGGACGCCGTGCGTCGCCTTGTCGGCATCGTCTGCGTCGGCGTGCTTCTGGCGTCGTCGTTCGCCGGGTGGACCCAGCCGGACCAGGCCGCGACCGTGCCCGCCGGACGGCAGGCGGACAACGTCGCCATCATCACCATCGAGGGCGACATCAACTCGGTGACGGCGTTCAGTTTCACACGGCGCCTGCGCCTGGCAGAACAGGGCGGCGCGGACGCGATCGTGGTCGAGTTGAACACGCCCGGCGGCGAGGTCGGGGCCGTGCTCGAGATCTGCGACGCGATCCGCGGTTCGAACGTGCCCAACATCGTGGCATGGATCCATCCGAACGCCTACTCGGGCGGCGCGATCATCGCGCTGGCGTGCCGGCAGATTCTCGTCTCCGACCCGGCGACGATGGGCGATGCACTTCCGGTGGCGGCGTCGTTCGGCTTCCTGAACGCCATGCCCGAGGCCGAGCGGCAGAAGGTGCTCGCGCCGCTGATCGCGGAGGTCGTGAACCTCGCTCGCCTGCGCGGGTGGGACGAGTTCCTCGTGCAGGCGATCGTCAGCCGGCACGTCGAGTTGTGGTGGGTGCGCGACCGGCAGACGGGCGAGCGGATGGCGATCAACGAGGCCGAGTACCGGCGGCTCTTCGAGGGCGAGCCGGTGCGCGACCGCCCCCGGCTGGTGTCGGCGTCGGCGGGCGGTACTCCCCCGCCGCCCGAGACCGGCCCGTCCCCGACAGGCGCGCCAAGCGAGGGCTTCGTCCCCGCCTCGCCCTACCTGCAAGGGCTGGCGGAGGACATCTCCGGCGGCGTGATCGAGCCGGCGACGCGCCGTGTCATCACGAGCGCGGATCGCGGGCGCTTCGAGTTGCTGGACTACGTCTGCACCGGCGAGGGGCCGATCGTCCTCAAGGAACGCGACCTCGTCTACTTCGGGTTCGCCGCGAACGTGGACGCCGCCACGGGCGCGCTGAAGGCGTTCAACTCCGACGAGGACATCCGGGCGTGGTTCGGCGCGACGAACATCCGCCGACTTGACGCCTCGTGGTCGGAGGCGATGGTCAAGTTCCTGACGAACATGTTCGTGCGCGGCGTGCTGATCGTGGTGTTCGTGCTCGCCCTGTTCATCGCCATGACGCACCCGGGGCTGCTCGTCCCCGAGGGCGTGGCGATGCTCGCGCTGGTCGCCCTGCTCGCCCCGCCGTTCCTGATCGGCATGGCGAACTGGTGGGAGATCGCGGCGATCCTGGTGGGGATCGGGCTGATCGTCCTGGAGATCTTCGTCTTCCCCGGCTTCGGCGTGCCGGGCGTGCTGGGCCTGCTCCTGCTCTTCGGCGGGCTTCTGGGGACGTTCATCGAGGACACGCCGGGCGGCCTGTTCCCGGACAGCCCGAAGGCACAGACGGACATGCTCTACGCCGTGCTTACGATCGTGCTCGCGGTGACGACCTCGGGCATCGGCGTGTACTTCCTGTCCAAGCACTTCGGCTCGCTGCCCATCGTGAGCGGGCTGGTGCTGCGCGACACGATCGGCAAGCCCGCGGATGACACCGACGACGAGTTCCTGGCCGCGCTGGGCGACCCCGACGACGTGGGCGTGTCAGTGGGCGATGAGGCGACGACGGTGACCCCCCTGCGCCCGGCGGGGAAAGTGGAGATCAACGGCCGCCTGGTGGACGTGGTCGCGGAAATGGGGTACATCCCGGAGGGTCGCCGGGTCCGAGTCGTGAGCGTCGGCAAGTTCCGTGTCGGGGTCGAGGAGGTCGCGGCCGGACCACAAGGAGAGCGGGCGTGAGCGAGGAAGGGCTGCTGCTGCTCGGGCTTGGGTTGATCGCGGCGAGCCTGCTGCTGATCGTGGTCGAGGTCTTTGTGCCGTCGGGGGGCCTGATCGCCATCACGGCCGGGATCGCCGCGCTGGTGGGTGTGGTCAGCCTGTTCCGGTACGACCCGTGGTGGGGCCTGATGGGGCTTGTCGCGCTGATGGTGATCGGCCCGGCCGCGCTGGGATTCGCGCTCAAGGTGTGGCCGAACACGCCGCTGGGACGCAAGATGCTCCTCGGCGAAATGACGGAGGAGCAGATCGATGCCCAGCGGCTGAAGGAACGGAGCGAACGCGACGCCCTGCACGCGCTGGTGGGGGCAGAGGGTGTGGCCATGACAGACCTTCGCCCGGTCGGGGCGGTGCGGATCGACGGGACAAGGTACGACGCGCTGGCCGAGGTGGGCGTGATCGCGGCGGGGACGAAGGTCCGGGTGACGAAGGTCGAGTTCAACCAGATCAAAGTGCGGGAGGCCTGACCGCCGGCCGCGCGACCGGGCCGGGGCGGTATACTGCCCGGCCCGCTGGCGATACACCCGGCGGCATCAGGGAAGGCACGACCATGACGAACGCTGGACTCCGATTCTCGGGACGCTTCCTCGCGGCGGCCGCGGCGATGGCAGTTCCGGCCGCGGGTGCGCTCGCGCAGGCCGGCGCTGGCGCCGGCGGCGGGGGCGGTATCCCGCGATCTGTGCTCCTGATCATCGCGGTCGTCGTCTTCCTGTTCATCATCGTGCTGCTGTTCGTTGTCGGGCAGTTCATCAACCTCTACATCCAGGCCCTTCTCTCCAATGCGCGCGTGGGCATCCTCGAACTGGTCGGTATGCGTCTGCGCAAGGTGGACATCAGGGTGATCGTGCTGAGCCGAATCCGCGCCAAGAAGGCGGGCATCGAAGTCACGACGAACCAACTGGAGACGCATTACCTCGCCGGCGGTCGGGTGCAGAACGTGGTTTCCGCCCTCATCGCGGCCAACAGCGCCCGCATCGAACTGCCGTGGAACGTGGGGACAGCGATCGACCTCGCCGGGCGCGACATCTTCGACGCCGTGAACACGAGCGTGAACCCGAAGGTCATCGACTGCCCCAACCCCGCCCAGGGTCGCACCACGATCGACGCCGTTGCGAAGGACGGCATCCAGTTGAAGGCCCGCGCCCGCGTGACGGTGCGAACGAACCTGCCGCGGCTGGTCGGCGGCGCGACGGAGGAAACGATCATCGCCCGCGTGGGCGAGGGCATCGTGTCGGCGATCGGCTCGGCGGACTCGCACAAGCAGGTGCTGGAGAACCCGGACCGCATCTCCAAGGCCGTGATGGCACGCGGGTTGGACGCGGGGACGGCGTTCGAGATCCTGTCGATCGACATCGCGGACATAGACGTCGGCGAGAACATCGGCGCGAAACTGCAGGCGGATCAGGCAGAAGCGGACAAGCGCCGATTCCAGGCAGAGGCCGAGAAGCGGCGTGCGATGGCCGTCGCCGGCGAGCAGGAGTTCAAGGC
>JAHCJE010000076.1 GCA_026128865.1 Phycisphaeraceae bacterium
ATGGTGACGCCGGCCGGGATGGTCTGCGTGACGACGGTGTTCGTCGCGGGGGCGTCGCCGGTGTTGCTCACCGTGACGGCGAAGTCAACCGGGCGGCCGACGAAGCGGCGCTCGGGCGACTCGCACGCGATCGTCAGCTTCGGCGCGACGACCTTGGTCTCGACCGGCGCGGCGTCGGCGGTCAGCGCGCCGCCCTTGGCCTTGGCCGACGAGGAGTAGGTGCCCGTCGAGGCCGCCTTGACCTGGATCGTCTGGGACTTGGCCTGCCCTGCCGCGAGATCGCCCGCCGAAAGCGTGACGGAGGAGCGGCCGTCGAGCGTGGTCACGCCGCGCGGCAGCGCGACGTCGACGGTCACGTTCTGCGCGACGCCCGTGCCCGTGTTGCGCACGGTGACTTCGAGGTTGAACGCGTCGCAGAGCAGGACGGTCGAGGGTCCGACCAGCGCGAGCTGCAGCGCGGGCTGGACGACCTCGGTCTCGCTGCACAGCGGCACCTTGTACCGCACGTCGGCGCACGCGGCGATGGTCTGGGCGTTGCTCGCGCTGCCGGTGATGCGGATCGTGCGCGATTCGCCGGGGGCGAGCCGGGCGATCGTCCACTGCCCCTGGCCCGAGGGGGCGGGGTCGGACGACGAGAACTTGAAGTTCGGCGACATCTGCTCGGTGAGCACAATGTCCTCGATCGTCGAATCGGTGTTGTTGGTCAGCCGGTACTCGTACGTGAACTCCTGCCCGAGCGCGACCTGCGTCGGCGCGAACTTCTCGACGAGGAGCTGCGGCGTGCGGGTGTGGCCCGTCGGGTACGCCGCGATCACCGAGCCGGTGCGCGGCGCGGGGGCCGGCCGGGGCTGCTCGGCCCGTGGTTCGGGCGCGGGGCGAGCGGTCTCCTGCCCGGAGACGTTGCGGCCCATGCCGTGGGAGAAGCCCGCGGCGTGTGGGGACGCGCCGGTCTTCTGGGCACGCTGCCACGTCTCCGAATCCCTGTGCATGCCGGAGGAGCCGGACTGCTCGCAGCCGACGATGCCGAGAGCGCCGACGAGGGCGACGGAGGCCGCCGCGGCGCAGACCCACCGAGAGATGCTCTGTTTCTTCATGGATTGAACTCCGAAAAAAGGCCGAACGAGAAGGGTGTGTTCGCGTGCCTGTGTTCGGAACGTCTCTCCCCAGGCCGCGACCTGACGCGGACAACTATTGGCCTCTCCTCCCCGGAAATCCTCTCGCACGGGGGGCCTCACAGGGCAATTTCGGTGCCTTTCGGCGCGGCCGCCCCAACCGCTTCGGCCGGAGAGCGGACCCGGGAGTCCGGCCGTCGAGTGCAAGCTCTTGTCGAACAATCGCTTGCACGCGCACCGCGGGGCGGAACGCGAACGCACCGAAGAACGCCAGGGAAGAACGCCAAGTAGAGATCGAACACGGAACTGCATCGAACACCGAGTCACTGCGGGGAACGCGCAAAGCACCGCGCGAGCGTGAGAGAGGAAAGGACGAAGGTTCAGCACACTCGGCCCTCGGCCCCTCCCTCCCCCGCGCCACGCGGGGAGGTGGCCGAGTCTTCGAGGCCGGAGGGGGGTTCCTCCATCGGCTTCGCACGCGGCCGCCCCCAGCAGCCGACCGGGGCCGATCGGCTGCGAACCGCCAGGGTTCCGGTTCGAGTCCGGGTCGGGCAAGGGAGCGGAACCGGGGGGCGGAGAGGAGGGTGAGGGAGTGCTATCGCATCCGCAGGAACTCCTCCGGCGCGGCATCGACCCGCCGGAACTCGCCCTCCATGAACGTCGCCCATGTCCCGTCCGGCGCACGCCGCCGCATCATCTGTGCGTACCGGTCATCGTCGAGGAACCGCATGGTGATGTGCAACGGCGTGCCAAAGCCCGACGGGTCCAGGTGCGTCCACTCCCAGACCAGCGCGCCCGACCCGTCGAGGGTCACCGTTCCCCGCGCGATCGCGCCGGTCTCGTAGATGCCCTCGAACCGCACCTCGTCTGTGCCCGGCTCGACCGCGATCAGCATCGCGGCGTGCTCGAACATCCCCTGCGCGTCGCCCAGCCAGCCGCGCGCCACCAGCCCAAGCCCGCCCGGCCCCTTCGTCATCAGGTTGCGCACGCGGAAGACGCCCCCGTCCGCGCGCCGATTCTCCAGAATCCACTCCCCCCCCGCGAAACGGTGCAGTTCCTCCCCCACGCGGGCCGCCGGCGCGCGCGCCGCCCCCGGGAACCGCGCCCGCAGCCGCTCGAACGTCCACTGGTTGCCGCGCTCGAAGAACTCCTCCGCCGCCTGCCACTCCGGCCCCTCCCCCCAGCCGCACATCGCCAGCCGAACGCGCGTCCGCGACTCGCCCACCGGCTCGAACGTCGTCACGCTCCAGACCTGCTCCGCGATCCTCACCATCGGCGTGTTCGGCGGCGCATCGAACCGGCCCGCGTACATCCGCCGAGGCTCATAGGCCAGGATGTGGTGCGTGATCCAGCCCGGATCGTCCGGCCCCGCCTCCGGGTTGTAGTTCGTGCGCATCACGCCGCCCACGCGGAAGTCGCACTCGCCCACCAGCGGCACAGCCCACGACTCCATCCCCTCCTTCGTCGTGAACGCGTCCCACACCTCCGCGACCGGACCATCGACGACCACCACCCACTCCTTCACCCGCGCATCCTGCGCCGCTGCGCACGTGCAAACGACGAACAAAGCGACGACAACGGCGATCCAGCGGTTCATGTGCATGCTCCTGCAAGTGCCCGGCGTCAACGCCACGCCCCGATGATGAGACCCATGACGACCAGCGCGACCAACTGCTTGCCCGTGTCGATCACGAAGCCCTTGAACGGGCGGCCCGAACCGAGGTGTACCTGCAGCCCGTTGGCCGCGGCCACGCCGAGCCAGAGCATCAGCCCCAGCGCGGCCCCGCCGACCGCGCCGCCCACCCCCGCCGCCCCCGCGATCGCCGCGATCACCGCCGCCGACACGACGTCACAGACGAACATGAGCGAGAAGGTGCGGGCGGGGTTCGCGCCCATCGCCTTCAACTGCTCGTCCGTATACCCGTACGCCCGCGCCCAGGCCTTGCCGAAGAGCAGGGCGTACCAGACGCCGCCGATCACGAACGACGCCACCGCCGCGGCGAGCGCCGCGAACCAGTTCACGGACGCGAAGTCGAGCGTCATGACGGACCTCCTTCTTGAGTGTGTGTGTGAGCCACCCCGCCGAGCAGAAGATCGAAGTACGCGCGGAGCTGCGTGATGGACTCGTCGAAGGGTTCAAGGCTCCCCGCCGCGCGGCTGCGCATGATGCCCCCCTCCATCACCGTGAGCACGAAGCCCGCGAGGGCGTCGAGGTCCGTGCCCGGAGGCAGGCGATCCTCGGCCGCCTCCAGCCAGCCGCGCACACCCGCGATCCAGTTGCGGAAGTTCAGATCGATCATCCCGCGCACGGCAGGGTGGTCGTCCGAGAGTTCGAGCGCGAGGTTCCCGATCGGGCAGCCCATCGTGCAGCCGGTCATCTCCATCCCGAGCCGGTACAGCCCCATGAGCGCGAAGACCCGCTCGATCGGATCCCCGGCCCGCTGCTCGGCCGGGGTCAGCACCTCGGTCCACAGGTTGTCGCGATACCACTCCAGGACGCCGACCAGCAGGGCCTCCTTCGACGGGAAGAAGTGGTACATGGTCCCTGAGTTGACATCCGCTTCACGCAGGATGGTCGCAACGCCGGTGGCGTGGTACCCCTGCTCGTAGAAGAGCTTGCGAGCGGCCTCGAGAATCCGGGTTCGGCTGTCCGAGGGGGAGATGGTCGTGTCCTCCGGGCGCTGATTGAACGATCATTCAAGCAGATCCGGCCGTCCCGGTCAAGGGCTTCCCGAGAGGGTCCGGGGGCAGGTGGCGACGGGCGACGGCCGAGAGCGGGTAGGGTGAAGGCGTGCAGGCGTGGCTGGCCATCACGGTGTTGGCGGCGGACTGGGCGATCCGGCTGACGCTGGCCTTCCGCGTGGTGATGCGCCGCCGGGCCGTCCCGGTCTCGCTGGCGTGGCTGGTGCTGCTGCTCTTCGCCCCGATCGTCGGGGCGATCGCGTACTTGCTCGTCGGCGAGACGCGCGTGAGCGCGAAGCGCGCCAAACGCTACCTCGAGGCCGGCCGCGACATCGAGGAGCGGGCCGCCCGGTTCTGGAAGGGCGGCGCGCAGGACTGGACGGCCCCCGGCGACACAGACGTGGCTCTGCGCCGCCTCGCCACCGCCTACACCGGTCTGCCGCCGCTCGCCGGCAACCGCGTGACGCTGCTGCACGACACCGACGCCTTCCTCGACGCGATCATCGCCGATCTCGACGCGGCCGCCCACCACGCGCACATCCTGTTCTACATCTGGCAACCGGACGGCCGCTCGCTCGAAGTCGCCGATGCGGTGGAGCGCGCCGCACGGCGCGGCGTCGAGTGCCGGCTCCTCCTCGACGCCGTGGGCAGCAAGGGCTTCCTGCGCTCGACGCGGTGCGCGTTGCTCCGCTCGGCGGGCGTCGAGGTCGTGGCCGCGCTGCCCGTGAGCCCGGTCCGCGCTCTCTTCGAGCGGCTCGACGTGCGCAACCACCGCAAGATCGTCGAAGTTGACGGGCGGATCGCCTACACCGGCAGCCACAACCTCACCGACGACACCTTCCGCAACCCGCGCCGCCCGCGCCTCGGGCCGTGGATCGACGCCTCGGTGCGCGTCGAGGGGCCGGGCGCGCAGGCCCTCGGCGTGACCTTCCTGCACGACTGGCAGGTCGAGTCCCGTCGTCCGATCGAGGACATCGGGAAGTACCTGCCCGACTTCGGCGTGATCGAGGCCGGCTCGGCGGTGCAGGCCGCGCCGTCGGGCCCTGGTATCGCGCCGGACTCCATCCACAACCTCCTGCTGACGGCGATCTACGCGGCGCGTGAAGAGCTGATGATGACGACGCCGTACTTCGTCCCAGACGACGCCATCCGCAACGCCATGGCCGCCGCCGCCATGCGGGGCGTCGAGGTCACGCTCGTCGTGCCCCGGGCGACGGACACGCCGGTGGTCGCGATGGCCGCCCGCTCGCACTACCAGGACCTGCTCGACGCGGGCGTGCGGATCGCGCTGCACTCGCGCGGGCTGCTGCACTCGAAGATCCTGACCGTGGACCGGCGGGTGGCGATGGTCGGCTCGGTGAACTTCGACATGCGCTCGTTCTGGCTCAACTTCGAGTCCACGCTCATCATCTACGACGACGACTTCGCCAGCGTCGTGCGATGGCTCCAGCGCGAGTACCTCGGAGAGTGCGAGGTGATCTCGCGGCAGGCGTGGGCCGCACGCCCGGTCTGGAGGCGTGCCGTGGACAACACGGCCCGGCTGCTCAGCCCGCTGCTCTGAAGCGCCGCGCGATGAAAACGCCGGGCGCGGATGCGTCCGGCGTCATGAGGAGTCGTGGGGGGTTGGTTTAGGCCGCTCAGCCGCCGCGCTTCATCTTCTTCATGCGCTCGAGGGCCTCGCCGAGCTGCTCCTTCATGTTCTCCGGCGCGAGGCGGACGGCCTTCTCCTGCATCTCGAGCGCGCGGTCCTGATGACCGGCGAACCAGAGCGCCCAGGCGTAGGTGTCGAGGATCATCGCGTTCTCGTGCTTGGACAGCTCGCTCGCACGCTCGGCGATCCGGAGGCCGAGGTCGGCGTCCCGCGGGTCGATCGTCGAGTCGGGATCGACGATGTACCACGCGAGCGTATTGAGCATCTGCGCGTTGTCCCAGGCGGGGCCGTCGATGAGCTCCTTCGCGACGGCGTAGGCCTTGGCGGAGTCGTTGCCGCGGATGGCCATCATGTAGTCGCGGAAGCGGACCTCGACCTTCTTCTCATCGACGTACTTCTTCGCAGCGGCAACGATGTCCCACTCGCCCGCGACGATCTCCCGGAGCGCATCGTCCATGGTCATCGGGTGGCCGATCCAGGCGACGAAGCCGTGCTGATCGACGATGAACGCGCTGGGGATGCCCTGCTGGCCCGAGGCATCCATCCACTCCCTTGTCATCCAGCCCGTGCGGCGAGCGTCGGTGTCGGGGATCTTCTCCTCGATGGCGACGGTGTACTGCATCTTCTCATCGCCGCCCCTCTCGGACATGAACGGGGCGACCTTCGTCGTGTCGTCCCAGATGTTCACACCGATGATGCGCACGTTCTTGGATTTGTACTCCTTCTGGAGTTCAGAGAGGTGCGGCATGCCCGCGATGCACGGCCCGCACCACGTCGCCCAGAACTCGACGACGTACACGCGGCCCTTCTCAAAGGCGGTGACGGGGTCGCCCTTCACCCATTCGGCGATCTTCAGCTCGGGGGCCTTGTCCCCGACCTGGAGATCGGCGATGCGCTCGGCCTTCACGCCCGGCGCGACCTCGCGGGCCTTGGCGGGCTGGGCCGCCGCACCGACCTGCGCCGCCGCAGGCATGCCCGCAGCCAATGCAACGACCGCCGCCATCGCGACCAATCCACGTTTCATGACTCGCTCCTTGGGCCGCCTCCGCCGGTCGGCGTGGACGCGCCTCTGCCTCACCTGCCGGGCCGTGGGCGACACGCCCACACGCCCCGGAAGAAGTTGATACCGACTCCCAAGCCGATTGTTCCATGCCAGGCGGGGACGGCACGAACAAAGCCCGCACCGTGCCGGACAACGAACCGACCGGCTCACAAGCAGCGTAGTCCATCCGTGCCCGGGATGCACGGCACCCGCCGACACCACGATCGCCTCCTTGCCGCGTGGCTCGCGCGCGCCGATGCACCGTGCCCGGTCTGCGGCTACTGCCTTCACGGGCTGCGAACCGCGCGCTGCCCGGAGTGCGCCACGCCGCTCCAGCTGAGCCTCGCCTCATCAAACCTCCGGAAGGGACCGTGGACGCTCGCGGTCGTCTCGTTCGCGCTCGCCCTCGGATTCGATGGCGTGGTGACCGTGCTTCTGCTCGTCGCCCTCGCGCTCTCGCCCTCACCCCGGCTCCAACCGTTCGGCGTGGTGACGGCGTTCGGCGCAATGAGCGCGGCCTGCCTCGGCGGGCTACTCCTGCTCATCCACTGCGCCAAAGCCTGGGTGCGCGTGACGCCGCGTGCGCAATGGGCACGGGCGTGGGCGGCGTTCGTGCTCGTCGGGCTTGGGCACGCGGCGTTCGGGATCGCGCTGTGGGCCACGCTGAAATAGTGTCGCGCGGCTACACCCGCGGCCCGCTCTCGCCCAGTTTCTCGATCGACTCACCGTACTGCTCCCGCAGCGGCTCGACGACCTCGCGGATGAAGCGTTCGGTCTGCTCGACGCTGCGGCCGATGTACTTCATCGGGTCCATCAGGCCGTCCCAGTCGATCTCGCCGTCGAGCATCCCGCCGCGGGCCTTGGGCTGGAAGGCCGGGTCGGCCCGCAGGCGGTCGAGCAGGTCGTTGTCGAGGCCCTGCTGCTTGACGCGCATTCCCGCGGCCTGAGCGTGCACGCGGATGCGCTCGTGGTAGTCCTGCCGGTCGCCCCCGAGCCGCACGCACGCCATCAGGATGTTCTCCGTGGCGAGGAACGGCAGTTCGGCCATCAGGTTGCGACGCACCATCGCCTCGTGGACGATCAGACCCGAGGCGACGTTATGCATCAGGTCCAGCGCGCCGTCGAGGGCCAGGAACGCCTCGGGTAGCGACAGGCGGCGGTTTGAAGAGTCGTCCAGCGTGCGCTCGAGCCACTGCGTCGCGGCCGTGTCGTAGGCGTTGCCGACGAGGTTCATCACGAAGCGCGTCAGGCCGCAGATCCGCTCGCAGCGCATGGGGTTGCGCTTGTAGGGCATGGCCGAGGAGCCGATCTGCTTTGACTCGAACGGCTCGTCGAGTTCCTTGCGGTTGGAGAGAAGGCGGATGTCCGTGGCGATCTTGTGGAGAACGGCGGCGGTGGAGGCGAGGCCTGCAAGAACTTCGGCATCGACTACGCGCGGGTACGTCTGTCCAGTCAGCGCGAACGCTCGGTCCGCAAAGAGTCGTTCAAGCTCTTCACGATCGAGGGGGCAGACTTCTCTTGAGCGTGGGTGGTAGTTGTGAAACTCTTCGTCCTCGTCATCGATCCGGGCGATCTCTTCGTTCTGAAGCCGCTGCATTCGCCACAGGAATCGCCATTCGAGCTCATCGACCTTGGCGGAGTCGCCTTCGAATAGGGCGAGGAAGGACGCTTGTGTCCCGGTGGCGCCTCGCAGACCGCGGTACATCGAGTGGTAGATGCATCCGTCCAAGACCCGCTCGCCGCGGATGCTGAGGTCTGCGGCCCAGTTGGCCAAACGGCGACCGACGGTGGTCGGTTGGGCGGGTTGGTAATGCGTGAAGCCAAGCGTCGGGATCGTGCTCCATCGGTCGGCAGCACTCCCGAGTACACAGATCGCCACTCCGATCTTGTGATGAACCAGGTCCAATGCCTGCTGCACAAGGACGAGATCCGCATTGCACACCACGTCCTGGCTCGTCATCCCCAGGTGGATGATCGGCCGCGCCTTCGGGCACGAGTCCCCCAGCGCGTGCACGTGGGCCATCACGTCATGCCGCAGTTCGCGCTCGTACTCCTCGGCCTTGCGGATTTCCTCGTCGGTGATCCCCCTCTCGACGACCGCCCGCAGTTCGTCGACCTGTTCCTGCGTCACCAGCGGACCTGACGAGCCGCGACCGTGAGGGAGCGGTTGGTCGGCGCCGGTCGTCCGCTCGCTCACGCTCGCGGCTCGTTGCCCGACCTCGTGCATCGCCTCCGCCACCGCCAGCCAGATCCGCCGCCAGGTGTTGAACTTGTGCCGCGCCGACCACAGCCGCAGCATCTCCGGGCTGGCGTTCCGCGTGGCGAGCGGCGAGGTATAGGTGTCGTACGGGCCGGGCACGGGCAACTCTATTCACGCAAGGGCCTCACAACGGAGCACGCCAAAACGGAGCACGAAGCGCAAGCGAGTGCCAGCCTCCGCCCATCCCGTGCCTTCGACGCGCCATGGACCTGCGGCGGAGGCCGGAGCGGGGTTTGATCGGTTGGGGTGGTCGGGCGCCGGCACTCGCTTGCGCTTCGTGCTCCGTTCCGGTGCGTGCCTTGCTTGAGTGATCCCGTACCATCCACCCGTGCCGCGATCTGATCCCACGCCCGCCATCCCCGCCGACGCCCGGCCCGATGAGGACGCCGCCGATCGTGCGCTCGTGCGGGCGATCCGCGCGGGGCGCTCCGAGGCCTGGAACGATCTCGTTCGCAGGTATCAGGACCGGGTGTTTACCCTCTGTCTCCGCATGGTCAACAACGACCGCGACCTGGCCGCCGACCTCTCGCAGGACGCCTTCTTGCGCATCATCCGCGGCCTGGGTTCCTTCGACGATCGAGCAAGGCTTTCCACGTGGGTCTACCGCGTCACCATGAACTCCTGCCTGTCGCGGCTTCGGCAGGAGAAACTCCGCCGCCACCCGAGCCTCGATTCCCCACAAAGTACGAACGACGTCCTGCCCGCCTCGTCCAGACGCCAGACCCGGGAACCGCCGCCCGGCTCGCGTGTCCAAACTGTGGATGAGCGCGAGCGGCTGCTCGGCGCCTTGGGGGTTCTGTCCGACGAGCACCGCGCCATCCTGATCCTGCGAGATTCGCGCGGGCTGGAGTACGAGCAGATCGCGGAAACGCTTGACATCCCGGTCGGCACGGTGCGGAGCCGGCTCTTCCGCGCCCGCGCCGCCCTGCGGAACGAACTCGAATCACCTCGTGGCGGGAAAGAACACACGTGACCAGCATCAATCCCAACGTTGACCCCCCCCTGACGCCGGAGGAGTCCGACATCCTCGACCTGATCGAGGGTCGGCTCCCGGACGCGAAGGCCGCCGCGCTCCGCGCCCGGCTTGCCCGCGACCCCGCCCGTGCGGCGTGGGTGACGGCGGTGGTGCGCGACAAGGCCGTCTTCCGCTCGATCGACGACGTGCCCGCACCGCGTGCGCTCGCCGAATCGGTCGAGACCGCGCTCGAGCGTGAGGCGCTGCTCGGCCTTTCGACGGGGAGACACGTTTCCTCACCGACGCCGATCACTCGGGTCTACTCGCAGCGGCGTTGGCCGAGGCGCCTCGGCGTCGGGCTGGCCGCGGCTGCGGGGCTTGCGATTACGGCTGGCGGTCTCTTCCTTCTCGTCAAGCGTCAGACCGCGCCGACTGGTCCAGAGTTCACCATCGCGACGAATGATGCCGATGGTTCGGTCACGCCCGACCCGCGCGACCCGACTCCTGGGAACGTCTCACCCGCGATCGTGGGGGTGGATCCTGCCCGCGGCGAGGGCGGCGAAGGAGCCGCGGCGATCGCGGAAGGCGTGCGCGAGCGGAGCGGACCGTTGTTCTTTACGAATGCCGATCGTGCCGCGGAGTTGCTGGCAGAGGGTCGCCTGCTGATCCGTGTTCGTGCTGCGGACGCGGTCGCGGCAGCCGAGCGAGTCGAGCGTCTGGCAAACGGCTCGCAACGAACGCGAGCGTGGCGTCTGCTCCGCGACACGCCGGACACGGTGCGTCTCGCGGTGGCAGATGCGCTCCGCGGGCCGGTCGTCCCGCAGCCGTTGTTCGGGCCGGACGCCATGGCGTTCGAGCGGATGGACCTTTTGCCGCCGCACTTGAGCGCCGGGCCTGCCGCGGACCCTCCCCCGCTGGTCCTGTACTTGGCGGAGACACGGACCGATCGATCGTCGCTTGCGGCATTGCTGGCCGGGCTTTCGGCCGGGGAGCGGCAGGTGGCCGTCTTCGAAGAGCTGCCCGAGCCGGTAACGACGCCTCCCGTCGTGACGATGGAGGCCGTGCTCTGGTGGGCCGAGTCGCCTTCGGGCTGGTCGCATCGTGTCCATCTGCCGGTGGTGATCGAGCGGGTCGGCCGGGAGTGATCCGGGCCGACCAGCCCCCACGGCGGCGTGTCGGACCACATGGCGGTTTGTTCAGTTGTACGCGAAGGCAACGACGACGCCGCATTGACGCGACGCGCAGCCGCGCCGTCGTGGGTCACTTTTCGCCGACGTCATCGTCGGTTGCGGGGTCGTCGCCCGGCGGTGTCCTGAGGCGGACACGAAGGGTGGTCAGACGGGCTTCGTGCACGCCGGTCAGGGTGCCCGCGAAGACGCGCTCGAAGGCGTCGGCGGCCTCGGTCGCGTGCGTGAGCGTCGAGGCGCGTTCGAGGACGTCGAGCCAGGCGTCGGCATCCGCGCTCAGCGAAGCAGCGGCGTCGTAGCGGCGCAGCGCGATGAGCGCGCCGAGGCGCGCACGGACGGCGCGGGCGAGCGAGGCGTCGTCGGCGGTTTCGGGGAAGACGTCCAGCACGGAGAGAGCGGTCTCGGTGTGCCCGAGCGCCAGCCTGGCCTCGGCGAGCAGCAGGATCGCCTCGGCGCGGTCGCGCTCGTCGAGGTAGCGGGACTTGGCACCTTCGATGAGCGGGCCGAGCGCGAGTTCACGTCGCGCCGGCGAGCGGATCACGCGCGCCACGGCGACGCGGTCGGCGGGAGCGAGCGACTCAACGAACGCGTCGAGCGCGGCGGCGTGGGCGGCGGGCGTCGGCGCGGGCAGCAGCACCATCCGCTCGAACGCCTCGACCGCGGGCAGGTGCGCCTGCACGGCCCGGCAGGCGGCGGCGAACAGGCCCGGATCGTCGGCAGCCCGACCCGTGATCACGCCTGTGAACTCCCCGAACGGCGCGAGGCTGTCCGCGGCTGCCGCACGCACACCCGCGCGCGTCGAAGCCAGCAGCGACGCGACGGTACGCCGATCGTCGTCGTCACCCAGCGAGGCCAGCAGGCGGACCGAGGCGGGATTGAGCGTGTCAATGGGGGTGGCGCGCAGCGACTCGACCACGCGCTGCCGGTCCGTGGGATCCTCGAGCAGACCTGCACGGTGCAGGGCCAGCATCGCGTCAGCCGCGGCGGCCCGCGCACTCGACTCGCGCTCCAGCCACGCCAAGGCAGGGCCGCGGATCACGGGCGAAGGCCAGCGCGTCGCGGCGACGAGCAGCGCCTCGGCGGCGCGGGCGTCGGTCTCGCGGGCGAGGGCGCGGCCGACCACAGGCTCCGCCTCGGGCGGGGCGAGTCGGCTCACGAGCAGCGCAGCTTCGGCGCGAACATCCGGGGCGGCGTGCTCGAGCAGCGAGATGGCGGCCGCAGCGACCTCGCCGCCCAGCGTGTTCGTCGCCGAGAGTTCACGAGCGGCCAGTTCGAAACCGAGGCGGCGCAGTTCGTCGCGGTCGTCGCGCAGCAGAGATGCGAGCATCGTCAGCCTCTCCTCGGCAAGAACGAGGAGATAGAGCCTGCGCGTCGTATCGACCAGGCGAGTTTTCGCTCGCTCGTTGCGCTGCCACAGGTCCGCACTGCGCCTGGCCAGCGACTCGATCAACTCCCGCTGCCACAGCCGCTCCGGGAGCATCTCGACGCGTGTCAGCCATGCCTGCCACGCTTCGACCGTGCGCGGCAGGTCGTTCCGTGCGGCGAGGCGTTCGAGGGCATCGAAGCCCGCGGTGCGCACCGGCGCAGGCTGGCTCGGCTCGACGAAGGCGACGATGCTGCGAGCCGCCTCGCGAGTCCGCACGCTCGCCAATGCGGCGAGCACGGCGGGAACCTGCTCCGGCGTCGAGACCGCCGCCAGCGCGCCCAACGGTGGACCAAGGTCCACCGAGACCGCCGGCGAACGCGCCATCGCCGCAAGCAGCAGCCGGCGCGAACCCGCCGCGTCATCCGCGCGGGCGAGCGCCTCGGACACGAGCCGGATGCACTCCGGCTCCACGCACCGCTCGACGAGCACCGCGGCAGCCCGCTCGCGGTCAGCCGCCGGGGCGGCGGGGTCGTCGAGCAGCGCGAGGAGCGATTCCGGCGTCGCCGCCGGGATCGCGGCTGCCGGGGCAGCACCCGTCCCGTTCTGCAATGCGGAGGCGTGCGTGACAGCCAAGCAGAGCGCGAGCAGGAGCGTGCTCGCAGATCGGGCGCACCCACGCCGCTGTACTGACCTGTTCGGCCTCTGTCCCACCCGTTGTCGGCTCCCACGGGGCGTGTTCGGCGTCAAACACCTGCCCACCGTTCCGATCCTACCGTTCTCGCGGCATTGATGTTGCTGCAACCTCTCCCTACCATCGGTCGGCCCGCGTTCCGGGGGCCATCGGCGAGGCGACATGAACGACTGGTTCGACGCCGAAGAGCACGTTGAACGCGCCCACGAGCTGTACGAGGCCGGGCGCTGGGACGAGGCCGAGTCCGAGTTGCGCAAGGCCCTGTCGCGCAATCCGTACCAGGCGGAGTGGCAGTTCAACCTCGGCCTGACGCTCGAGGCCGCAGGTCGGTACCGCGAAGCCGCCGAGGCCTTCGCCTGCGCAGCCGAGCTGCGACCGGACGATGCGCCTACAGCCGTGCTCGCCGGTCTGAACCGCCTCCGCGCCGGCGACCCGGACGCCGCACTACCGCTCTTGGAGAAGGCGGCCTCGATCGACCCGCAGAACCTGGACGCCTTCACCTACCGCATCGAGGCGAACGCAAGGCTCGGTCGGCACGAGCAGGCCGAACTCCTGTTCTATATGGCCCAACAGCTCGCCCCTGACCATGCCGACATCTACGCCGCGATGGCGGACTCGCTCCTCGAACGCGGCCTGCACGACAAGGCCGTCTGGTGCCTGCGCGAGGCTGCGCGGCTCGACCCGGACCTGCCGCGTGTGCAGGCGAGGCTCGCCGAGGCCTACGCCAGCACGGGGCGGCACGAGCGGGCTCGCCAGTTGTACCTGCTCGAGCTGCGGCGCGACCCCGGCGACATCGACACGCTCCTCGACCTCGGCTGCCTGCTGACGGACATGAACCGCTACGCCGAGGCAGGTGAGAAGTTCCGCCGCGTGCTGGAACTGGAGCCGGACAACCCGGACGCGCACTTCCACCTCGGCGAGCTGGCCGAGCGGCAGGGCGACCGTGCCGGCGCGCTGGTGCAGTTCGACGTCGTGGTGCGTCTGAACGCGGAGTTTCCGGGGGCGCGCTGCGCCCTGGCCGAATGCCTGATGCAGCGTGACAAGCCCGGCGATGCCGACCGCGCCGCGGACATGCTCCTGGAAGAGTTCGCCGACCAGGCTCGCCACCCGGACCGCTCCGACCCGGAAGATGCGGCGGAACTGGCTCGCCTCCTGTTGGACGCGGATCGCCCCAAAGAGGCCGTGACGGTCTTCTCACGGGTGTTGGCGAAGCGCCCCAACGACGCCGACGCTCACCACGGTCTGAGCGTGGCCCGCTTCAGGCTCCGCGACCTTGCGGGGGGAATGGAGTCGGCACGTGCCGCGCTGCGCCTCGAGCCGACTATGGTCGCGCCGATGCACAACCTCGCGCTGGCGTATCTGGAGCAGGGGCAGTGGACGCGCGCGAGGTACTGGGCCGCACAGGCCTGCCGCATCGACCCGGACGATCCCTCACTGCGCCGCTTGCGCTTGCGCCTGCGCGTGCACGCTCTGGTCGAGGTCATCGCGTGGATGGCGGCACGAGTCATGCGCCGGAAGCAGTGATCTTGTGTACGCCGCGACGGCTCCACCTTCCTGCCACGCTCGCCCGCGATCACGCCTGAGGCTCGTCGGCATGCGTGCCTCGTAGCAGTCTCCGCGGTGGCGCCCATCGGGTGGTCTGCCCCGATCGAGTGGTGTGGCGATGCAGGTATGTGCTGGCTCCGCATCGCTGGCGGGACGCCCGTCCCGCTTTGACGCTGTGAGCCGATGTTGTACCGTACGTTGCGTTCGATGGTTCTATCGGACCTGACGCGAAGGGAGTTTCAAACGAGCGTTCTGAGGTGTGGATGATGCGAACAGCTCCTCCGGTCGATAGACGCGATATCAGGAGGTGCCGCCGTGCTCAAGGGCGTCCAGAAACCGTTCCGGCTGGCCCGATTCGACTCCGAGCGGGGCTGGGCGACGCCGCTGCCGAGCGAACTCGACGGCCCTTCTACGCTCGTGCTCGCGTTCGGCGGCTCGAACCTGCACGATGACCCGGCGCCGCTCGCCGAGGTCGCGGCCGCGTTCCCGGAAGGACACGTGCTGGGATGCTCGACGAGCGGGGAGATCCACGGCGCTGAACTGCACGACGGTGGGCTGTCGGCGGCGGCGTTCCGCTTCAGCCGGACGAAGGTGCGCACCGCGTCTGCGCCGGTTCGGAACGCGGCCGATTCGTGCCGCGCAGGGCAACTGCTCGGAGAGCAACTCGACGCGCCGGACCTGGCGGCGGTGCTGGTCTATTCCGACGGCCTGAACGTGAACGGAACGGAACTGGCGAACGGGATCAACGGCGTGCTGCGCGGCCGCGCCGTGGTCACGGGCGGGCTGGCGGGCGACGGGACCGCCTTCAAACGAACGTGGGTGGTGCGAAACGGCGAGCCGCGCGAGGGCTTCGTCGTGGCCGCGGGCCTGTACGGGGACTCCGTGCGCGTCGGCCACGGCTCGATGGGCGGGTGGGACTCGTTCGGCCCCGAGCGCGTGGTGACGCGCTCGAAGGGGAACGTGCTGTACGAGTTGGACGGCAAGCCCGCGCTGGCGTTGTACAAGACGTACCTCGGCGAGCGGGCGAGCGGGCTGCCGGCGACGGGGCTGCTCTTCCCGCTGGCTCTGCGATCAAACCCGCAGGACCAGAAGGTGCTGGTGCGAACGCTGCTGGCGGTGGACGAGAAGGACCAGTCGATGACCTTCGCGGGCGACATCGCGCAGGGATCGTGCGCGCAACTGATGCGCGCGAACTTCGACCGCCTGATCTCGGGCGCGGGCTCCGCGGCGTCGCTGACGGGTGCGCTTGAACGCTCCATGCCGTGCCTCGCGGTCGCGGTGAGTTGCGTGGGCCGGCGGCTGGTGCTGGGCGAGCGGACCGAGGAGGAGCTGGAAGCGGTGCAGGACGCGCTGCCCGAGGGCAGCGGGATGATCGGCTTCTACTCCTACGGCGAGATCAGCCCGTACGTCACAGGCTCCTGTGACCTGCACAACCAGACCATGACGCTCACAACGATCACGGAGGAGTAACCGCCACGCGCGGGGGAGCGTCATGAATCCCGTCCTTGTCCGCCAACTCAAGCGCCTCGGCGCATCGGCGGACGCCCCACCGGACATGGCCACGTGGCGTGCGCTGCTGGACCGCGTGAGCGCGGCGTACGACCAGACGGACGAGGACAGGTACACGCTGGAGCGGGCGCTGGCGGTCTCGTCCGATGAACTGAGGGCGGCGATGCAGGAGGCGATCGCGGCCTCGCGCGCCAAGTCGCTCTTCCTCGCCAACGTGAGCCACGAGATCCGCACTCCCATGACGGCGATCATCGGGTACACCGACCTGCTGGCGGACCCGGATTTCCCCAACCGGACGGAAGCGATCGACGGCATCCGGCGCAACGGCGACCACCTGCTCGGCGTGATCAACGACATCCTCGACCTCTCACGGATCGAGGACGGCAAGATGACGATGGAGAAGCGGCCGTGCTCGCCGGGACAGATCGTGCGCGAGTCGGTCGAGTTGCTGCGCCCCAAGGCGGAGGAGAAACGGCTCACCGTGGCGGTGGAGACGGACGGCACGACGCCCGAGCGCGTGATGGCCGATCCGCTGCGGCTCAAGCAGATCGTCATCAACCTCGTCGGCAACGCGATCAAGTTCACGCAGCGCGGCGGCATTCGCGTCGCTGTGGGGATGGGGGCGGGATCGACGGCTCGGCTCGTCATCGCGGTCGAGGACACGGGGATCGGAATGGCGGCCGACCAGGTCGAGCGTCTCTTCACGCCGTTCGTCCAGGCGGACGAATCGATGGCGCGCCGCTTCGGCGGGAGCGGGCTTGGACTCTCCATCTCGCGCGCGCT
>JAHCJE010000077.1 GCA_026128865.1 Phycisphaeraceae bacterium
TCTTGGTGCCCTCTGTGCCTCTGTGGTGAATCATGGGTTTGGGGATAGGTTCTAGAACGAACCGATGGGCGTGTGGCTCTTCATGGCCGGCGGCGGGGCGGTCGCTCTGGGCGGCGTGCTGGTTGTCGCGTGGGCGCTGGGGTGGGACAGGGCGCGGGGGCGGGTGCGGTGCCCGAAGTGCTGGTACGACATGCGGGGCGTCCCGGCCGGCGAGGGCGGGGGGTGGCTGTGCCCGGAGTGCGGCGGGCGGATCGCGCGCGAGCGGGGGCTGCGGCGGACGCGCAGGCGTTGGCGCTGGGCGGGGGTGGGCCTGCTGGCGGCGGTGGCGGGCGTCGTGCTCTTCGACTATCCGAACCTGCGCGGCGGCGGGTGGCAGCAGCGGCTGCCGACGACCGTGCTGATCCTGCTCCTGCCGCACGTTGATGACTACTGGACGTCGGAACCGGACACGCTCTCGTTGCGGCTCAACGGGAACGATCAGCCGGGCGTTGGTGTCCAGCGCGCGCTGCCGCGCTGGCAGCGCGGGCTGCTGGCGAACCGTGCTATCGCGGCAGCAAGGAACGGGCGTCCACGCGGCGGCGGGTTGTCGATGCTGATCGGGTACGCGGATGACCCGAGGCCGCTCATTTCTGCATTGCTGGAACTTGCGACGAGCGAAGATCAGGCTGCTCGGTGGTGGGCCGTGTCATGTCTGTATTGCTTCCGCCACGACATGGAGCCGGATCAACTCGCCGAGGCGATCGCCCTGCTGGGCACGCCGGATGACTTCCTGGGGCACAACGCGGCCGTCCTGGCGCGCCTGGCCGAGACGGGCGACGACCGCCAACGCGACTGGCTGCGGTCACTCATCGGGAAATGCACGCCCTCGGTGGAGCGTGCGGCGGTCGAGGAGGCGCTCGCCGCGCGTGGGGAATGACGCGGCCCGTCAGGCGCCTCGGAGCACGCGGCACGGGGAGAGGCTCGACGCCACCGGCGTTGAGGAGCGGGACGTGCGCGGCCAAAGCCCGGAGGGCTTGACGTTCGTAGCCGGGGGTCAAGCGAGTCGTCGAGCGCGACCCCCGGTTGAAGGCCGTGAGGATTCCCCCACGCCGAAGGAGTGGCCGTGGTCGGGGCGCACGCCGCGATGACCCCTGCAGGGTCGCGTGCACCGTGCGCCCTCATCCGGGGGTGTCGTCCGCTCCGCTCCCTCCACCCCCGGCTACGCACGATCAGGGCTTCGCCCTGCGGCGGCCGTGCCATACCGCCGCGGGCTGCGCACCGGGGAGTCGCACGGACGAGAATGAACGCCCCCTACTTTTTCCGTCGCCCGCGCGACCGCGACGAGGCCCGGCGCCTGGCTCGCTGCTCGGCCGTCAAACGCCTAAGCAGCTCGGACGGGGATTCAGCGCGTTCCTTCCACAGCCTCCTGCGAATCTCGCGAATCTCCTCGACCGCCTCTTCCGCAGCGGACAATCTGTCGGTTCGACTCATCGCTCCGGCTCCGGCATGAGCGTCAACGGCGTCGTGAGTGTAGGCACGTGAAGCCCGAGCCGGCTGTTGATCCGCCCGAGATGCACCGCCTTGTTCATGTTCGCCAGATGTCGGCAGTTCCACGTGAGAAGAAAGTCGATCCCATGCAGCGACGCGAGCGCGAGATGCGCCGCATCACCCGCAGCATCACGCGGCATGAGCCGGTGTCGGACGTATGCTCGGACGACGTCGTCGAAGTCGGGTGTCGGATCGAGCAACCGCACGCTTTCGAGCATGCGGACGCAACTCGCCCCGCGCGGTCCGGGAATCCGCTCGAGTTCCGCGAGCACGAACGCCGACGTGCAAAGGCGATACTTGTGCCTGGAGTGATCCCACCACGTCCGCGTCGCCTCCCGCCAGGCAACAATCGTCGCCGACCGCCGCGTGTCCGTGTAGAAACTGGGGATCGTCGTCTCGACGTAGACCGTGCGCACGGCTCAAGCCCTCGCCGACACGCCCGCGAACATGTCCGCGAACTTCCGTGCCGTGCGCTTCTTCCACGACCCGCGGTGGTAGGCGTCGCTGGCGAGGATGGGGAAGAGCGAGGCGATCTCGCCGTAGACCATCTGCTCGTGCACCACGTCCACCTTGCCCCACGAGCACGCCTCGCGCAGCGTCGAGCCGGAGAGCGCGCCGTCGCGCGAGTCCGCCACCGTGATCTGCACCGCGTACTTGTGCATGGCGATCCCGCCGCGGGCCGACCCGCCCCGCGCCTCGTCCAGCAGTTCCGCCGCGACCACGATGTCCTGGGCGAAGTTCTTGGGCACGCCGCCGCCGAGCATCAGCAGCCCGGTGTCGCCCGCCGCCAGTTTGATGTCCGTCAGTTCGCGGAAGTCGCGCCCGGAGTCGAACGTGACCATGGCACGCCCGGCCGCCGCCCGCTCGGTCTGGTGCAGCACGATGCCGAACCCGGCCGAGCAGTCGCTGAACGCCGGGCAGAAGATCGGCACGCGGCGCCGGTGGCACTCGAGCACGAAGGACTCGTTCCCGCCGTGATGCTCGGCGAGGTACGCGCCCATCGCGTCGATCAGTTCGCGGCTGGAGTACGCCCCCGGCTCGAGCGAGTCGAAGATGCGCCGCGTCGCGTCGTCGCAGGCCCGCAACTCGTCCTCGTCGATGTAGGTGTCGTAGATTCGGTCGATCATCAGGTCGCGCAGCGTGCGGTCGTCCACCGGCGGGGCCTCGGGCGAGCCGGGCGCGATGTAGTGCCGGCACCCCAGCCCCTCGAAGAAGTCCTGATCCACGACGTTCGCCCCGGTGGAGACGATCGCGTCCACCATGTTGTGCCGCACGAGCGTGATGATCGCCCGCTTCAGGCCCGCCGAGACGAGCGAGCCGGCCAGCGTCAGGATCACGGCGCACCCGGTGTCCGCCAGCATGCGGTCGTAGACGTCCGCGGCCTGCGCCAGCGTGCGCGCCGAGAACGCCATCGAGCGGTAGGCGTCGATCACCGGGCGGGCGTCGAACGCGGTGACGTCCACGTGCTCGACGGGTCGGGAGAGCAACTCGGCCTTGGTCCAGGTCTTCACGGTCATGGGACTCCCCTCTCGCGCCTGCGGCCCAAGCCGCGGCGCCGATGCGTGCGCCGCCCGGCCCCCCTGGCGGCGTCGCGTGCGTGCGGCCCCGGGGGTGGCGGGGCGGCGAAACTATAGGGGGTTCGTCAAGCGGTCGGCGCTACTTTTTCGTGTCGCCTCGGGCGAAGATGCTGGCGACGTAGTTGAGGACGTCGGTGGCGCTGGTCTCGTTGTAGCCGAACTGCTTGATGAGGCGTTGCTTGACGACGTCGATCTTCTGCTGGGTCTCGTCGTCGACGACGGAGGAGACGAGGTTCTTGAGTTTGATGGTGTCGCGCTGGTCCTCGAAGAGTTTGAGTTCGAGGGCCTTGTAGAGGCGGGCGTTGGTGTTGTACTCGAACTTCTTGCCGTCGAGGGCGAGGGCGCCGATGTAGTTCATGATCTCCTGGCGGAAGTCGTCCTTGCGGCTCTCGGGGACGTCGATCTTGTCCTCGATGGAGCGCATGAGGCGCTCGTCCGGCTCGTCGTACTTGCCGGTGTACTTGTTGAGGACGCGCTCCTTCTGGGTGTAGGCGCGGACGTTCTCGATGTAGTTGGCGCAGAGGCGCTTGATGGCCTCCTCGTCGGCGCTGATGGCGCGCTGGACCTCGGCCTTGATGATGTCCTCGTACTCCTCCTTGACGACGGAGAGGAGTTCGCGGAAGCGCTTGCGGGTCTCCTCGTCGGTGATGAGGGAGTGGTGGCTCAGGCCGCCCTCGAGTTCGTTGATGACCATGAACGGGTTGATGCACTTCTCGTCGAGGGCCTGGCGGCTGACGAGGGCGTTGCTGATCTTGTCCTGGATGTAGCGTGGGCTGATGCCGGTCATGCCCTCGCGGGCGGCCTCCTCCTTGAGTTCCTTGACGGCGTCCTCGGTGAAGCCGGGGATGCTGCGCCCGTTGTAGAGTTTCATCTTCTGGAGGAGGGAGAGGCCGGCCTTCTTGGGCTCCTGGAGGCGCGTGAGGACGGCCCACATGGCGGCGACCTCGAGGGTGTGCGGGGCGACGTGGACGTTGCGGATGCGCTCGGGGCCGAAGTCCTTCTGGTAGATGCGGATCTCGTCGTCGAGTCGGATGTTGTAGGGGACGTCGATCTTGATGGTTCGGTCGCGGAAGGCCTCCATCATCTCGTTGGACTGGAGGCGCTTGTACTCCGGCTCGTTGGTGTGGCCGAGGATGACCTCGTCGATGTGGGTCTGTGCGAACTTCTTGGGCTTGATGGTGTGCTCCTGGGTCGCGCCGAGGAGGTCGTAGAGGAAGGCGACGTCGAGTTTGAGGATCTCGATGAACTCGCAGACGCCGCGGTTGGCGATGTTGAGTTCGCCGTCGAAGTTGAAGGCGCGGGGGTCGGAGTCGGAGCCGTAGAGGGCGATCTTGCGGTAGTTGATGTCGCCGGTGAGTTCGGTGGAGTCCTGGTTCTTCTCGTCCTTGGGCTGGAAGGTGCCGATGCCGACGCGGTCCTTCTCGGAGAGGACGACGCGGCGGACGCGGACGTGCTCCATGACGCGCTTCCAGTCGCCGTCGTAGAAGCGCATGAGTTCGTCGTAGATGCGCCGGCTGAAGGGGTCCGGCTCGCCGTAGATGCGGACCTTGCCGTGGTGGTGTCGGGGGCGGTAGTGGGCGTTGAGTTGCTCGAGGAGCGGGGCGCGGGCCTCGCGGGGGACGAGGACGAGCGGGTCCTCGTGCATGGGCGATGGGAAGGCGTGCGTGCGTGCGGCCTCGGCGTGGTTGCCCTCCTGCGGCGTGACCTCGCAGCGCTCGTCGAGGAGCCAGGAGAACGAGTAGAGCGCGCCCTCGGGCGTGCGGGAGTAGTGCTCGACGCCCTTCTTGAGGAGGCGTGCGATGGTGGACTTGCTGGAGCCGACCGGGCCGTGGAGGAGGAGGATGCGCTTGTCGGTGCCGTAGCCCTCGGCGGCGGAGCGGAGGACGTCGACGAGTTCCATGAGGGCGAAGTCGAGGCCGAAGATGGCGTCCTGGCCGTGGTCGAAGGGGTCGGAGAAGAAGTGGTAGCGGATGCAGTCGCGCTTGAAGAGTCGGTACTTCTCGAAGCCGTGGGCGAGGATGGCGTCGTAGAGGCGCTGGTATGCGTTGCGCGCGACGGCGGGGCTTTGGGCGCAGAGGTCGAGGTAGTCCCAGAAGGAGCCGGTCCAGTTCTGGTCGTGGTGCGAGGCGCGATCGATGCGCGAGGCGATGAGTTCCGCCAAGTCGCGGCCCGCGCCGCGCTCGCCCTCGCTCGGATGATCGGATGACGGGTGGCGCAGTTCGGACATCGCGTTCCTCCTCCCGGCGTGCGTCTCCCTCCACTCCGGGGAGATGCCGACGGCTCAGAACGTTCGATGCCCGGACGACGCCCTGCGGCGTCGGCCCGTCGCTTCCATGCGGCGGCCCGAGGGCCAGTCCATGCGCTGTACCAACTCGTCCTATCGGCGGTTCCGGCACGACGGACAAGAAAGCCCCAACGATCGGCCTCCGAACGGCTATACGCTGCCTGCCTTGGGCTGGATCGCCGGTGGTGGTGCGAGATTGTCGGAATCTGGATGGGCGAGGGAGGCACTAGAGTGAATCCATGGGTTCGTCGCTGAGTCGTCGGGGCGTCGTGGACGTAGCGGAGGGCGTCGTCGGGGTGTCGGCGGCCGAGCTGCCGCCGCTGCCGGACGACGTCGTTGAGAGGCCGGATGCCGGACGGCTGGATCCGCGGCTGTGGTTTCCTGTTCCGAGCCGACCGTTCGAGATCGAGATCGGGTCAGGGAAGGGGACGTTCATCCTTTCGCAGGCGGAGGGGGATGGTGGAACGAACTATCTCGGGATCGAGTGGGCGGGGGAGTTCTACGCCTATGCGGCCGACCGGGTGCGTCGCCGTCGCGCCGCGACTGGCGCGCCGCTGAACGTGCGATTGCTGCACGCGGACGCGACGGAGTTCCTTCGGTGGCGTGTGCCGGGGGAGATCGTGCGTGTGGTCCACCTGTACTTTTCCGACCCTTGGCCGAAGCGGAGGCACTGGAAGAAGCGGGTGGTGCAGGATCGGTTTCTTTCGGACGTGTGGCGAGTGCTTGAGCGTGGGGGTGAGTTGCGCGTCGTCACGGACCACGACGGTCTGTGGGAGTGGTACGAGGAGCACTTCGTGCGGTGGACCGGCCGGGAGGCGTGGGGGCTGTTGGGCGAGGCAGCGGGGGGGGATGTCGGTCCGTTTGAGCGTGTGGAGTTCGAGCCACCGGATTGGGTGGGGGACGGGGAACTGGTGGGGACGAACTTCGAGCGTAAGTTCCGGGCGGAAGGGCGGCGTTTCCGGGCGGCGTGCCTTCGAAAGCGGACTGCTGAGGTCCGGTCGGGTTATCTCGGGATGCGCGTTTGAAGGGGGCCGAGGGGAGCTCGTTCCCGGACATTTGCCGAAGAGGTGCGACTGCCGGTCCGATCTTGATATGGGGCGTCCGGGCGCTCCCGGAGCGGCCGATGGTCTGGATGGAGCTTGACTATGCGGTGTTCGTGGTCGCGTGTGTCGCGGGTGTCGGTGCGCTCTCGTGGTGGCTTCGCCGTCATCCCGGTCGTGGGCGTGTGCCGGCGTCGGCGTGGCTGCTGATCGGCTCGGTGGTGGCGTTCGGATGGTCGTTCACGGAGTGGGCGGGTCGGGAGGAGCGGCAGCGGCTGGAATCGATGGTGCAGGGCTTCGCGCCGACCTTCGCGATGGAGATGACGCGGCTCGGACACGCGGACATTCGGCTTGACACGCCGCCGGACGACCCGAAGTACCTGCGGATGATCGAGGCGCAGATCCGGTGGCTTGCGGTGAATCCGAAGATTGCCGACGTGTATACGTTTCGACGTCTCGACGATGGGACGATCGTGCTCGTTGTGGACTCGGAGACGGACTACGACGGCGACGGCCGGTACGTGGGCGAGCGAGAGGCGCGCACCGCCATCGGCGAGGTCTACGAGGAGTCCTACACCGCGCTCGAGCGCGCGTTCTCCGGCATCCCGTGCTTCGACGACGAGATCGTCAAGGACCGCTGGGGCACCTGGGTCAGCGCGTTCCACCCGATGTACGACGAGGATGGCAACGTCGAGGCCGTGCTCGGCGTGGACTTCCCGGCGGAGGAATGGCTGGCGCGCATCGCCGCGGCACGCTGGCGGGTGATCGGCTACGTGGGGGGGCTGTGCGGCGTCCTGCTGGCCGCCGCTGTCGTCGTCACGCGCACCCGCGACGAACTCGCCGAACGCATGAGGATGCAGAGCGAACTCGTCCGGGCACGCGACGCGGCTGCGGCGGCGGCTGCGGTGCGCGGGGCGTTCCTCGCCAACATGAGCCACGAGATCCGCACGCCGATGACCGCCATCCTCGGCTACGCCGACCTCCTGGACGACCCCTCGGTGGACGACGCGGGCCGGGCCGAGGCCGTCCGTGTCATCCGCCGGAACGGACGCCATCTCCTCTCGGTCATCAACGACATCCTGGACCTGTCCAAGATCGAAGCCGGACGGCTGGAGGTCGAGCCGGGCGACTGTGAGCCGATGCGCATCGTCGAGGAAGTCTGCTCGCTCCTGCGCGTGCGCGCCGTCGAAAAGGGCCTCGATCTCGAGTGGTCGATGGGCGGGCAGGCCCCTCGGCGCATCCGCACGGACGCCCGACGGCTCAAGCAGATCCTGCTGAACCTCGTCGGCAACGCCGTGAAGTTCACCGAGCGTGGATCAGTCCGGGTGGTGGTGGCGATGGGAGGCGACGACGAATCCGGCCGGGTGATTCGCTTCCGCGTGACGGACACGGGGATCGGGATTGCCGGCGAGAAGATCGCGACGCTCTTCGAGCCCTTCATGCAGGCGGACGAGACGATGTCGCGCCGCTTCGGCGGCACGGGGCTTGGGCTGACGGTCTCGCACAGGCTGGTCGAGATGCTGGGCGGATCGATCGAGGTGCGCAGCGAACAGGGCGTCGGGAGCGAGTTCACGCTCACGCTGCCCGTCAGCGCGGAGGAGGCGGCGGACCTCATCTCCTCGCCCGGCGAGTTGTTCGAGACGCCGGAGGGTGAGCGGGAGGAGGCGTCCGTGGATCGCGTCAGCCTGCGGGCGCGCGTGCTGCTCGCGGAGGACGGCGAGGACAACCGGAGGCTTATCGTTCACCACCTCAGGCGTGTCGGGGCCGAGGTGGAGACGGTCGGCAACGGGCGCGCCGCGGTGGAGCAGGCGGTCGCGGCCGTCAACGAGGGCAGGCCCTTCGACGTCGTTCTCATGGACATGCAGATGCCGGTGATGGACGGCTACGCGGCGTCGAAGGAGCTCCGGCGCGTGGGCTACGGGCTGCCGATCATCGCCCTCACCGCTCACGCCATGGCTGAGGACCGTGCCCGCTGCCTCGCAGCCGGGTGCGACGACTACGTCAGCAAGCCGATCGACCGGGTCGAACTGCTGAGAACCTGCGCCCGGTGGGCGGGCAGGCATGGCCACCGCGCGGCGGCGTGAGGGCGCATCGGGCCTCTACAGTTGCGCGTGGCGAACGCGGACTCGAACGATCGACGCTCGGTGGTCGTGCTGCTCTCCGGCGGGCTGGACAGCGCAACCGTGCTGGCCATGGCCCGAGCGAGCGGTCTCGCCTGCCACGCGCTCAGCGTGGATTACGGGCAGCGGCACCGGTGGGAACTGGACTCTGCGGCACGGGTCGCGTCGAGCCTCGGCGCCGCGTCGCACCGTGTCGTGCGGGTGGACCTGCGTGCGATCGGGGGGAGCGCGCTGACCGGCCACGCCGCCGTGCCGAAGGGGCGCACCGAGCCGGAGATCGGGGGGGGCATCCCGGCCACGTACGTGCCGGCGCGGAACCTCGTCTTCCTCTCGATCGGCGTGGGGCTGGCGGAGGTCGTCGGGGCGGCTGAGTTGCACGTCGGCGTCAACGCGGTGGACTACTCGGGCTATCCCGACTGCCGGCCCGAGTTCGTCGGAGCGTTCCAGCGGGCGGCGGACCTGGCGACGAAGGCCGGCGTCGAGGGGCGTGGCGTGGCGGTGCGCGCGCCCATCCTCGCCATGACCAAGGCCGAGATCATCCGCGAGGGCGTGCGCCTGGGCGTGGACTACTCGCTCACGCGCTCGTGCTACGACCCCGACGAACGCGGCCGCGCGTGCGGGGCGTGTGATGCGTGCACGATTCGCCGCCGGGGGTTTGATGCCGCGGGCGTGCCAGACCCCACGGACTATGCGGAAGTGGGAAGTGACTGAGTGACGGAGAGGAGCCTCGTGCGTCTGTGAACAGCGGCGCGTCCATCCCGGTGGCGGAGACCTTCCTCTCGATCCAGGGCGAGGGCAAGCTGACCGGCGTGCCTTCGTACTTCGTGCGTGTGAGCGGGTGCAATCTTCGGTGTGTGTGGTGCGATACGCCCTACGCAAGTTGGTCGCCGGAGGGGGAGGCCGTGGAGATCGGTGAACTCGTCCGCGGCGCCGAATCGTGCGGCGTACGGCACGCGGTCGTGACCGGGGGCGAGCCGATGATCTTTGCACAGGTCACCGCCCTGACGCGTGCCCTGCGCGAGGCTGGTCTGCACGTCACGGTCGAGACCGCGGGGACGGTGCACCGGGAGGTCGCGTGCGACCTGCTGAGCCTCAGCCCGAAACTGGGCAACTCGACGCCGGTGGGGGATCCGCGCGACCCGAGCGGTGAATGGGCGGCGCGGCACGGTGTGCGTCGATTGAACCTCCCCGTGCTGCAGCGTCTGATCGACGAGCACCCGGATCGGCAGGTGAAGTTCGTCGTCTCGTCGCCGGCGGACCTGCATGAGATTGACGACCTCCTCTCACAACTGAGCGGCCTCGCGCCGAGCGACATCATGCTCATGCCGGAAGGAATCACCGTTCCCGACCCCGTCTCGGTGCGGTGGGCGGTGAACGAGTGCCTCCGTCGCGGCTGGCGGTACTGCCACCGCCTCCACGTCGAGTTGTTCGGGAACACGCGAGGGACGTGAGAGAAGAGCAGCGGACGGTGGACATGAAGGAGCGGGAGATTGCTGCGTAGAATGTGTGTGCGGAGTCGGTTCGTTCTCGTTCCGCAGTCCGAATGTCCACTGTCCACGGTTGATTGTCCACTGTCACCATGTGGTATCGCGTCTGCAAGTCGTTCGAGATCGAGAGCGGGCACATGCTCTCGAAGCACCCCGGCCGGTGCCGACACCCCCACGGGCATACCAGGCGCATTGAGGTCGTGGTCGCGCGCCGGCGTCTGGACGAGCACGACATGGTCTGCGACTTCAAGGCCCTTCGGCTCGCGCTGGAGTCGTACCTTGACGTTCTGGATCACGCGATGTTAGTGAACAGCGACGATCCCGCCCTGCGCGGCCTGCGGGACTCGGTCGGCGGCAGGCTGGTGGTCTTTGACGGCGAGGATCCGACGACGGAGGCGTTGGCGCGGCGCATCTATGAGCATCTGAGGGGGGAGGTGGGGGCGGGTTGTTCGTACGCGGACGCCGAGGGGCACCGGTACACCCTGCCCGCGGACCTGGTGGTTGAGCGCGTGCGTGTGTGGGAGACTTCGTCATCATGGGCGGAATACGGCTTGGAACCGGGAGAACGGTGAGCATGGCATCGAGCATGGCATGGCGTGGTCGTCTGGCGTTGTTCGCGGCGGCTGTGATCGTGGCTGCGCCGGTGTTCGGGCAGACCGAGCGCGAGGGGCCATCCGCCGCTGATTATGAGTACGCGCGAGGGCTGTCGCGCGTGTTCGAGAGCGCGGTGGCGCGTGTCGAGGAGTCGGTCGTCCACATCACTTCAGTGGAGGAGCGGCAGTTGGTCGCCCGCGACTTCTTCGGGAGGCCGCAGAACCGGACGTTTCGGCGATCGGGACTTGGATCTGGCGTGATCGTGAGCGAGGACGGCTTGATCCTGACGAACAACCACGTCGTGCAGGGTGCCACACAACTGATCGTCCGACTTCCCGACAGTCGCGAGGTCGAGGCGAGTGTCGTTGGGACGGATGAGCTGCGCGATCTCGCCGTGTTGCGTGTGCGGGCGAGTGGTCTGACGGCAGCGACGTGGGGAGATTCGGACCGAGTCCGTGTCGGTGAATGGGTGCTCGCGGTGGGCAGTCCGTACGGGTTTGCTCGCACAGCGACGGCGGGGATCGTGAGCGCGAAGGGTCGTGGCCTGGGCATCGGGGCGGATGAGTTCAAGGAGGCAGAGGAGTTCATCCAGACCGACGCGGCGATCAACCCCGGCAACTCCGGAGGGCCGCTCATCAACGTTGACGGAGAAGTGATCGGGATCAACACCGCGATCTACTCGACGCGCATGGGTGGTTCCGTTGGCCTGGGCTTTGCCATTCCTTCCGAGCTCGCCCGCTCCGTGGCGGACAACATCGTGCGGGGCGGCCGCGCGGACTTCGGCTGGCTCGGAGTCGAGATGCGTCCGCTCGAGGAGCAGGAGGTGGCAACAGCGGGCGGGAACGGCGTTGTGGTGACACGAGTCGTTCCGGGAAGCCCGGCTGAAGGCGCCGGGTTGAAGACGGGCGACATCATCACGCGGTACCGCGGGCGCGCTGTAACGAGCGAAGATCAGTTGGTGCGTGCGGTGCAGTTCACCCCGCCGGGCAGCGAGGTTGAGATGGACGTCGTCCGTGATGGCCGACAGTCGCGTGTGCGCACAACAATCGTGGATCGTACTGCGGCGCTCGGTGGGGCGTGGCTGGACGCGGTCGGTTTCGCGGTCGCGCCGATGCGACCCGAGCTTCGTAGCACGGGCAACGCGCCGTCTGAGGGGCTGCTGGTGCTTCGGGTGGATCGTGGCGGCCCCGCGGCGCAGGTCGGGCTTGAGGCCGGGGACGTGATCGTGTCGGTTGGCGGGCGTGGCGTGAGGGACGTCGAGGAGTTGCGCCGCGCCATTGATCGTGCGCGTGACCGTCGGCTGGCGATCGCCATCGTTCGTGGCGGGATGCGGGGTGAGGGGGTGCTTCGCTGGTGATCAGTCCGCGGTGTCTTCCGGGGCGAGCCCCGGCGTGCCGTCCGGCTCCGGCGGCGCGGGCGGCGGCTCGTAGACGCCCGTCCACAGGATGCGACGCCACCGCGCCGCGTCCTCGAGGATCAGCAGCAGGCACGGCAGCACGACGAGGATCAGCACCGTCGCCGACATCAGACCGAACGAGATCGTGATCGCCATCGGGATGAGGAACCGTGCCTGGAACGACTGCTCCAGCATCAGCGGGCTGAGTCCAAGCACGGTCGTGATGGTCGTGAGCAGGATGGGCCGCAGCCGCGCCCTCCCGGCCTCGATGGCCGCGTGCCAGGTGCTCGGCAGTTCGGCCCGCTTCTGGTTGAAGAAGTCCATGAAGATGAGCGAGTCGTTCACGACCACGCCCGAGAGCGCGACGAAGCCGATCAGCGAGAGGAACGTCATGCTGAAGCCGAGGATCAGGTGCCCCCAGATCATGCCGATGATGGCGAAGGGGATGGCCGTCATGACAACGAGCGGCTGCGAGTACGACGCGAAGAGCCAGGCGAGGCAGACGTAGATCAGTCCCGCCGCGACCGCCATGCCGATCGGCAGCGTGCTGAACGACTCCTGCACTTCCTTCTGCCGGCCGCGTTCGAGGATGCGCACGCCGGGCACCTCGGCCTCGATGCGTCGCAGGTCGGGGCGCACGGCCATCGTCACCCGCTCCGGGTTCACGCCGGCCTTGCGGTCCACCTCGGCGTTGACGGTAACCGCGCGTTGCCCGTCCAGCCGGCGCACCGTGGCGTACGAGCGAGCCATCGTCACGTGCGCGACCTCGCCGAGCGGCACCGGCTCGCCGCTCGGCGCGATGACGAACATGCGTTCGAGGGCGGCGGGGCTGCGCCGGAACTCGACCGGCAGCATGACCCGAACGTCCACGTCCTCGCGGTCGCCGGGGAAGGTGTACGCCTCCAGCCCGAAGACGGCCGCCCGCACCTGCTCGCCCAGGAACGCCTCGGTGAACCCGAGTTCGCTCGCGCCGTCGCGGAGCGTGAGGCGTATCTCGGGCTGGCCGGCGTCGGCGTCGTCGGTCACGTCGAAGACGCCGTCGATGCCGCGAAGCGTTTCCTTCACCCGCCGCACCGCCGCGTCGATGGCCGACTGCGACGCACCGACGACCGTGAACGTCAGGCCCGGCCCGCCCGGCCCCGCGCCGATGGCGTCGAAGCGCAGCGAGCGCACGCCGGGCATCTCGCCGACCTCGGCGCGGATGGCGTCCACCACATCGCCGCTGGTGCGCTCGCGCATCTCGACGGGGTGGAGTTCGAGGATCAGTTGGCCGAGGTGGCTCTGCACCGCGTCGCCCCCCTCGCCGTTGATGTCCCCCATCGCGCCGACGATCGTGAACGCGTCGCGCACTTCCGGCTGGTTCAGCGCAGCACGCTCGATGCGCGTCAGCACGCGGTCGGTCTCCGCCGCCGGCGTGCCGATCGGCATCCGCAACTGCACGTTGATCGTCTCCGCGTCCTCGGTCTCGAAGAAGATGAACTCCAGCCGCCCGCCCGCGACGATCCCGATCGACGCGATCAGTGTCGCGGCCGCGATGCAGAGCGTGACGTACCGCCGCCGCAGCGCCAGCCGCAGCACGCGCAGGTATCCAGGCACCAGGAACTTCGAGAAGAGCGTGTCGCGGGCGTGGTCGAAGGCGTTCTCGACGCGGCGCAGGCGGCCGACGTGCCCCTCCGCACGCAGCCGGTCCGCCTTCTTCAGGCTGTGCGCCATGTGCGCCGGCAGGATGAACAGCGACTCGAGCAGCGACGCGACCAGCGCGCACGTCACAACCATCGGCAGCCACTTCAGGAAATCGCCGATGTTCCCCTCGATCAGCGCCAGAGGCAGGAACGCGCACACCGTCGTCAGCACCGTCGCCACCACCGGCCACCCGACCTGCCCCGTCCCGTTGATCGCCGCGTCGATCGCCCCCTCGCCGCTCTCGTGCCGCGCCGTGATGTTCTCCGCCACCACGATCGCGTCGTCAACCAGAATCCCGATCACCACGATCAGCCCGAACATCGTCAGCAGGTTCAGCGACACCCCGAGCAGGTGCATCACCGCCAGCGTCCCCGACATCGCGATCACCAGACCCACCGCCACCCAGAACGACACCCGCCAGTTCAGCAGCAACACCAGCGTCAGAAACACCAGCATCCCGCCCCAGATCGCGTTCCGCGTCAGCAGGTCCAGGCGGCCGACCACGAACCGCGCCAGGTCCGTCGTGATCCGCACGTCGCACGGCGGGGGCGGGGCGGCCAGCCCGAGTTCGTAAGCGCGGATGCGTTCCGACGGGGGGTTTGTGTCCCCAGGGCGACGCATCACCGACCGGATGCGCTCGCCCGTCGTCATCGCCAGCGGCTCGTTGCGCAGCCCCGCCGCGTAGGCCTTCACCAGTTCCGCCACCGTGACGACGTCCACGCCCTTGACCGGGAACACCGTCAGCGACACCGCCGGCTTGCCGTTCAGCCGCGCCGAGGTGTCCGTGTCCACGAACCCCTCGCGCACGTCGGCGATCTCGCCCAGCCGCAGCACGCGCCCACCCTCGTCGGCCCGCACCACGACCTCGCGCACCGCGTCGGTCCGCTCCTTGGCGCCGACCGTCCGCACCGAGACGCTCTGCGTCGGCCCGCGCACCGTGCCCGCGGGCTGCTCGCGCATCGCCGCGCCGATCCGGCGCGCGACGTCGGGCAGGCTCAGACCGTGCTCGAGCATCGCGGCCGGGCTCACCTCCACCGTCAGTTCGTCCCCCCGCGTGGCCCCGATCTCCACGTCCCCCATGCCGCGCAGAAGCCGCAGGTCCTCGCGGATGCGCCGGGCCGCCTCCTTCATCGCCCGCTCGTCCGCGTCGCCGTACAGCGACAGGATCACCGCCGGCAGTTTCGGCTCCAGTTTCGTGACCGTGATCCGCTCCGACCGCTCCGGAAGGTCCTGCAGTGCATCGATCTCGCGCTTCACCTCCGCCACCGCGGCCTCGATGTCCTTGCCGTCGCGGAACTCCACCCGAAGCACCGCCGCGCTCTCGGTCACGGTGGTGTTGATCTCCTTCACGTCGTCGAGATCGCGGATGCGGTCCTCGATCTTGATCGCCAGCGACCGCTCCACCTCGTCCGGCGCCGCGCCGGGATAGGGCGCGGCGATCATCACCTGCGTCGGCCGCACCTCGGGAAAGAACTCCCGCGTCAGGCGCAGCCCGAAGATCAGCCCCGCGCCCAGCACGGCGAACATCGTCAGGTTCGCGACGACGGGGCGGCGCACGCCGAAGGCAGCGATTCTCACGGGCCGGCCCTCGGGGCGTCGCCGTTCGCGGGCCGAGCGGCGCGGGCGTCACCCACGCGCACCGCCATGCCGTCGGCCAGTTCGTCGCGTCCGGCCAGCACCACGCGCTCGCCGTCCTCAAGCCCGGCCGGGATCACAGCCCACTGCGTCTCGTCCGGGTCGAGCGTCGGGAACTCGGCCTCGATGAACCGGGGGGGGGCGACGGCCCGCGCGCGCACCCTCCAACCCTCGCCCTCACGCACCACCACCATCACCCGGTCGCTGTCCAGCGCTCGCCGCGGCACCAGCACCCGCGGCTCGGAGCGTCCCGAGTACACCCGCCCGATCACGAACTGCCCCGGCAGCAGCAGCGTCCGCGCGCCCGCCAGCGGGTCGTCCGCACCGTAGTCGATCCGCTGCTCCACCTCGACGAACACCGTGATGGTCCGCGTGCGGGCGTCCGCCTCCGGCGCGATCCGCACCACGCGACCGTCCCAGCGCGTCGCCGCGGGCGAGTCCGCGACGAGTTCCGCCCGGTCGCCGACCGCCACGGACGCCGCCGCGGACACCGGCAGCCTCAGCGGCGCCTCGACACGCCGGAGATCGACGATGCGTGCCACCGGCGCGCCGACGCCGAGCAGTTCGCCCGGCCTCGGATCCACCCTCTGCAGCACGCCGTCGATCGGCGAGCGGATGGTCGTGCGCTCGAGGTCGTCCGCGGCGATGCGGGACGCGGCCTCCTGGTTCACCATCTGCGCGATCTGCGC
>JAHCJE010000078.1 GCA_026128865.1 Phycisphaeraceae bacterium
GGCGCGATGAGGCCGATGCGTCCGGGCGCGCCGTCGGCGAAGACGAAGTTGAGAGCGGTGGCAGAATCTGTGTCGCGGCCTTGCGGGACAATGGGCCAGCGCGCCGCGATGCGTTCGAGCGTCTCGGAGGCGGGGACAACGAGGGAGCGGTCCCAGCCGCGGGCGTCGTCGAGGGGCATGAACTCGATGAAGCGCATCTCGACGCTGAGTTCGCGGGCAAGGGCTGCGAGGGGAACGATCTCGTCGTCGTTGAAGCCGCGCATGAGGACGGCGTTGATCTTCACAGGGGCGAAGCCGGCGTCGATCGCGCGACGGACGCCTTCGATCACCTGCTCGGGCGTGGTTCGCGAGCGTGTCATCGCGGCGAAGCGATCGGGGCGGACGCTGTCGAGACTGACGGTGATGCGGGTGAGTCCTGCGGCCCGCCACTCGGCGAGGTCCGCCGGTGCGAGGCGCGTGCCGTTGGTGGTGAGCGCGAGGTCTGAGACGCCGAGCGCGGCGACGCGGGCGATGACGGAGGTGAGGCGCGGGTGGAGGGTCGGCTCGCCGCCTGTGAGGCGGATCTTCTCGACGCCGAGGCGGACGCACGCGGCGGCGGCTCGGACGATCTCGTCGTCGGTGAGCAGGTCGAGGCGGCGCATGAAGCGGGCGTCGGGCTCGAGGCAGTAGACGCAGCGGAAGTTGCAGCGGTCGGTGAGGCTGAGGCGCAGGTCGCGGATGGTGCGGCCGTGGGAGTCGATCATGCGGCCGGGCGAGATCGCCGCGCTCGGCGCGGGCGGTGGGCGCAGCGGGCTTTCGCGCGTTGTCGGGTCTTCGAGCAGTGGCAGGGCGTAGCCCATCGTCGCTCCGTTGCTGCTCAGGCGTGAGCCGGCGCCTCGCGCTCGGTGTCGAGCAGCACCTTTGATCCTACCACGGGCTGGAAGCGGGCCTGGAAGAAGCGGAGGTACTCCGGCTCGTGCGTGAACCGGAGGCCGACGATGCGGTCGCGGCGCTCGAAGAGTTCGATGACGGACTCGGCGGTGACGTCCATGTGGGCCTGGGTGTAGACGCGGCGTGGGATGGTGAGCCGTATGAGTTCGAGTGCGGGGAAGAGATTCTCGCCGGTGTCCGGGTTGCGGCCGCTGGAGACCGCGCCGCGTTCCATGGCGCGCACGCCGGACTCGACGTAGAGGGCGGCGGCGAGCGCCTGAGCGGGGAACTGCTCGCGGGGCATGTGGGGGAGGAAGCGAGCGGCGTCGATGAAGACGCCGTGCCCGCCGACGGGGAGCACGATCGGGACACCGGCCTCGCGGAGGAGGGAGCCGAGGTACTCGACCTGCCCGACGCGTGCGCGGATGTGGTCTTCCTGGATGGACTCTTCGATGCCGATGGCCATGGCCTCCATGTCTCGCCCGGCGAGGCCGCCGTAGGTGTGCAGGCCCTCGAAGACGACGACGAGGTTGCGGGCCTTCTCGGCGAGGGCGTCGTCGTTGAGGCAGAGGAAGCCGCCGATGTTGACGAGGCAGTCCTTCTTGGCGGAGTTGGTGCAGCCGTCGGCGCAGGCGCAGAGGTCGAGGAGGATGTCGGGGATGGCGCGGCCGCGCTGGTCAGGCTCGCGCTGGGAGATGAACCAGGCGTTCTCGACGGCGCGGGTGGCGTCGAGGATGACGCGGATGCCGTGGGCGCGGCAGAGTTCGGCGGCGGCGCGGAGGTTGGCGAGGCTGATGGGCTGGCCGCCGGCCATGTTGACATTGCACTGGACCCAGATGAAGGGGATGCGCTCGGGACCGACAGTGTCGATCAGGGATTGGAGTTTGCGGAGGTCCACGTTGCCCTTGAAGGGCGCCTCGCTCAGCGGATCGTGGGCCTCATCGACGATGACGTCGGCGAAGCGGCCGCCGGCGAGCTCGAGGTGGGCCTTGGTGGTCGTGAAGTACATGTTGCCGGGGATGACGGAGCCGGGCGAGACGAGCAGGCGGCAGAGGATGTGCTCCGCGCCGCGTCCCTGGTGGGTGGGGATGAGGTGGCGGAAGCCGTATCGGCGTTGGACAACTTCTTCGAGATGGTAGTAGTTCTCGGATCCGGCGTAGGCCTCGTCGCCGAGCATCATGCCGGCCCACTGGCGGTCGCTCATGGCGGAGGTGCCGGAGTCGGTGAGGAGGTCGATGTAGACGTCGCGGCTTCGGAGGAGGAAGGTGTTGAATCCGGCCTCGGCGATGGCGCACTCGCGCTCTTCGAGCGTGGTCATGCGGAGAGGCTCGACCATCTTGATGCGGTACGGCTCGGCCCAGGAACGCTTCCCGCTTCTGCTGCGAATCATCTGCTGCGCTCAGTTCTCCCCCGGGATGGAGTCCGCGAGTTCACACAATGCGTTGTAGTACTCTTCTCGCTCGATGCCGAGCAGGGCCGCGCCGAAGAGTTCGGCCTCGGCGGGGCCTGCGATCTCGCCGTAGTTGATCGTCGGCAGGTGATAGGCGATGAGGAGCGGCCAGACCTCCGGGGTCGGCTCGAACCACGGGTGCAGGCAGAGGCGGAAGCCGTCGGAGGGATGCTCGCCGAGCGGCTGCGGGTAGGCGAACTCGCCGGGTTCGAGGGGCGATGTGTCAAAGGCGATCTCGACGGGGTAGCGGACGGTCTCGCGGTCGGTGAGGATGCGCAGGATCGCTTCGGCGTCGATGAGCAGGCCGTGGCGGAGGCGCGCGCTGGTGGCCTTGTCCACGAGGTGCTCGTGGAGCGCAACGCGGGCATCTTCGGGGGAGGGCAGGTGCGGCTTCATGCTGCACCCTCGGGCGCGCCGGCGTGAGAGTCATCGGGAGCACGCGGCGGTGCATCGGGTGCGTACCCCGTGTGCTCGGAAAGCCGGCCGGAGAGCACGGGCACGGTGATGCGGACCATGATTGTGAAGAGCAGCAGGCCGAAGGCCCAGATGCCGGCGGAGACGAGAGATTCGTTGAGGGTCGGCGTGTACTCGACGATCTCGCCGAGGGGGGTGGGCACGAAGCCGGGGATAATGAGGCCCATGCCCTTCTCGATCCAGATGCCGACGATCATCAGGACGCAGGCGGGGTGGAGGAACCGTTCGCGGCGCGAGACGGGCAGATAGAGGAGCACGAGGGCGACGGTGTTCATGGCGATGGCGGACCAGATCCAGGGGACGAGGGCGGAGCGGCCGTCGAGGCCGAGGTAGAGGTAGCGGGCGGAGGCGGTGTGTGCCGAGTCGGTGTAGAACTCGGTGAAGACCTCGGAGCCGAGGAGGAACATGTTGATCGTCATGGCGACGGTGACGATGTTGCGGAGGGTGAGGAAGGCCTTCGGGGGCACTTCGTAGGCCTTGATGAGTCGCAGCACGCCGAGCGTGAGGATGAGGAAGGCCGGTCCGGCGGCGAAGGCGGAGGCGAGGAACCGGGGGGCGATGACGGCGGAGTTCCAGAACGGTCGGCTGCCGAGGCCGCTGTAGAGGAAGGCCGTGACGGTGTGGATGCTGACGGCCCAGACGATGGCGATGAAGACGAAGGGGAGGTAGAAGAGTTTGCCGGGTCGGCGGCCGCGGTAGGCGCAGTAGATGAGGTAGCCGCAGATGTGGAGGTTGAGGAGGAGGTATCCGTTGAGGACGAGGACGTCCCACGTGAGCATGGAGATTGGGAAGTTGAAGCGGAGGAAGAGGTGGTGGAAGCGATCGGGTCGGCCGAGGTCCACGGTGACGAAGAGGAGGGCCATGATGAGGGCGGCGACGGCGAAGAGTTCGCCAAAGATGACGAGGTCGTGGAGTTCGCGGTTGCGGTAGATGTAGACGGGGATGACGAGCATGACGGCGGCGGCGGCCATGCCGACGAGAAAGGTGAAGTTGGCGATGTAGAGGCCCCAGGAGACCTGGTCGGTCATGCCCGTGACGGCGAGGCCGTGGACGATCTGGCGGCAGTAGGCGTTCAGGCCGAGCAAAGCGACGGCGGTGAGGAAGAACATCCAGGCGTAGTACCGCCGGTCGCCGACGAAGGAGAGGCGGAAGCACCGCCAGAGGAAGGTGAGATAGGTTCTCACGCCAGCGCCCCCTTCGTGGGCGGCGCGAGGTCTTTCCAGCGGAGTTCGGGGCCGTCCGCGCCGGGGAGGCAGCCGTAGCGTTCGCCTTCCTCGGCTTCGAGCCGGCGCGCGATCTCGGCGGCTTCGGGGTCGAGGCCGCTGGGGTATCGCTCGTCGAAGTAGTAGAAGAACCGGGGGAGCGTGCCTGCGTCCTCCTTGAGGACGAGGACACGTTTTGTGCGGAGGATCTGAGCGACCTCGCTCTCGGGGTCGAGGACATTGCCGAACTTGCGCGCGCCGGTGGGGCAGACCTCGAGGCAGGCGGGCATTCGGCCCTGCCGCGTGCGCTGGAGGCAGTAGTGGCACTTCTCCATGACGCCCTTGTCGCGCGGGCGGTTGGAGAGGTAGCCCATGTTCGGGTTGACCTGGTCGGCGGGGAGGCGGGGCTTGGAGAAGTTGAATCGGCGCGCCCAGTAGGGGCAGGCGGCCTCGCAGTAGCGGCAGCCGATGCACCAGTCGTAGTCGATGACGGTGATGCCGTCGGCATCCTGCCAGGTCGCTTCGACGGGGCAGACCTTGACGCACGGCGGGTTGGCGCACTGATGACACTGGACGGGGAGGTAGAAGTGCTCCTCGTCCGGGACGGTCGGGCGGTCGTAGTGGTGGTTGCCCTTTTCCATGTCCATCGTGCCGCGGGGCATCTCGATGACGCGGATGTACTGGACCTCGGGCGACCGGCTCTGGTTGTTCTCGGCGACGCAGGCGTGGACGCACTTGCGGCATCCGATGCAGCGGCTGATGTTCAGTGCGTAGACGAACTCGACGCCGTCCATGGGCTTGTAGTCGCGCAGTTCCGGGCGGATGCCGTAACGGCGTTCGACCTGGGCGCGGATGCGTTCGAGTGCGCGCTCCATGTCTTCGGGGGTCATTTCCTTGTAGTGCTTCTGGAGGAACTGCTCGAGGGAGGGGGCGTCTTCGCGTTCGAGTTCGCGGAGGGGGCTGAGGGCGGCGGCGATGGCGGTCAACCCCCCCGCTGCCGCGGTGCCGGTGCGGAGGAAACTGCGGCGCGACATGCCGGGTCCGTTGTCCGGGTTTGGCGAGCCGTTGCCGGAGGCGCACCCGCAGCCGCTGCCGCAGGAGCCTCCGCCGTTGCCGTTGCCTTGCGACGGGCTTTTGAGGATTGGGAGTCTCATGGCGTTCCCCCGGGCGGGTGCGGGTCCGGCTCGCCGATCTGCCGCAGGAGGGGGTGATGGCGACCCGGCGCGTGGTGGCCGTGGGGATTCTGCTCGCCCATGCGGAGCGTGTTCGGCCCCGGCAGCGGCGTGAACGGCGGGTAGCGGGGCGAGTGGGGGTCGTGGCACTCGGTGCATCGGAGGCGGAGGGCCTCGCCGAGGTCGCGGTTCCAGTAGCCGAGCGTCTTGCCGTGGGTGCCACGCTGCCAGTCGCGGTAGGCGGTGCCGTGGCACTGTGCGCAGAGGGTGGCGACCTGCGAGAAGGGAATCGTGGAGCCGTCATGAAGGCGGAGGCGGTCGTGGTCGTTTCGATCGTGGCAGTTGAAGCAGCGGTCGTTGAGGCCGTGGCTCAGGACGATCTCGTGGTGCATGCTGAGTTCGGAAACGGGCTTGTCGACGGAGACGAAGATGCTGTGGCAGTCCTGGCAGCCCTGGGCGACGCCGTTGATGCGGGCGGAGGGCGGGTCGTCCATGGCGGATCGCCGAGACCCTGTGTCGAGGTCGTGTCTTGAGACGATGACAGGCTCGGCCTCGGGCACTCGAGGCCCGATGGGGTCGACGAACATGAATGCGGCCAGGAGGAGGAAGCCGGGCGGGATGAGCCACCCGGCCCATGCCGGGCTTGAGAAGCGGGGCAATCGCGAGTGGCCGGGTGAGGACGGCATGCAGCCTGAAAGCCTACAGTCAGTGGATAAAACGAGTAGTCGATGATGATATCGTGAATGGATGGCCGATCAAGCACGCCACGAGCGGATCGGGCAAGATGGGGAAGAGGAGAATGGCGCGTGTCGATCAGCGGCCTGGTGCTGACGCTTGATGGTGACCCGCCGCTGGCGGAGAGCGCGATCCGCGTGCTGCGGCATGATGCTCGCATCACGCTCGGCGAGCGTACGGGCGAGCGTTTGGCGATCGTGGTGGAGACGGGATCGCGGTTCGAGGACGAGGAGGTCTACGCCGCGTTGAAGAGCACGCCCGGGGTGCGATTCGTCGACGTGGCGTTCGTTGAGTTCGGGAGCGGCGAGGAAGGAGCCGGTGATGCTGACGGTTGACAGGCGCACGTTCGTGAAGTCGGCGGCGATGGCTGCGGCGACGGCGGCGGCGGCGGGGACGACGCGGTCGTTCGCGCTCCCGGTGCTGCCGGGTTCGGGGCTTCGCTGGGAGAAGGCGCCGTGCCGCTTCTGCGGGACGGGGTGCCACGTGATGGTGGCGACTGAGAACGGTCGCGTTGTCGCCATCCAGGGGGACCAGAAGGCGGACGTGAACAAGGGGCTGCTGTGCGTGAAGGGGTACCACGTCGGGGCGATTCTGTACGGGGAGGACCGGCTGACGAGGCCGATGCTTCGGCGCGACGGTCGTCTGGTGCCTATCTCGTGGGAGGAGGCGATCGGGATCGTCGCCGACAAGATCGCCGAGAACCCGAAGGGGTTCGCGCTGTACGGGTCTGGGCAGTGGACGATCGGGGAGGGCTTCATCGGCAACAAGTTCATGAAGGCGGGCCTGGGGAGCAACCACATCGACGGCAACCCGCGGCTGTGCATGTCGTCGGCGGTGACGGGCTTCCTGTCGACGTTCGGGGTCGATGAACCGCCGGGGTGCTACGACGACCTCGACCGGTGCGACGTGGCGATCATGTGGGGCAACAACATGGCGGAGATGCACCCGGTGCTGTTCTCGCGCCTGGTGGACCGACGCACGCGCGGCGAGAAGGTCACGATCATCGACCTGACGACGCGCAGGACGCGGACGAGCGAGTTCGCGGACGAGGTGCTGTTCTTCAAGCCGCACGGCGACCTGGCGATCGCGAACGGGATCGCGCACCTGCTGGTGCGGAACGGGACGTTCGACCGGGCGTTCGTGGAGAAGCACTGCAACTTCCGGCAACTGGGGCCTGCGTCGGAGGACGGCTCGCCTCCTGCGATGCTGGGCGAGCCGATGACGTTCGACGAGTACGCGAAGGCCGTCGAGCCGTACACGCCGGAGAGGGTCGAGGAACTGTCGGGTGTGCCCGCGGCCAAGGTGAGGATGTTGGGCGAGATGTTCGGGCGCCGCGACCTGCGGATCAACAGCCTGTGGTGCATGGGCATGAACCAGCACACGCGGGGCACGGCGATCAACTGCCTGGTGCACGGCATCCACCTGCTTTCGGGGCACATCGGGACGCCGGGCAACGCGGCGACGAGTCTGACGGGTCAGCCCTCTGCGTGCGGGACGGTGCGCGAGGTGGGGACGCTGTGCCACTTGCTGCCGGGGGGGCGCGTGGTGACGAACGCCGAACACCGGCGCGAGGCGGAGGAGTTGTGGAACGTGCCGGAGGGCCGCATCGGCGCGACGCCGGGGTACCACACGGTCGAGATGTTCAAGCGGTTCAACACGCCGACGGCCGAGGGCGGCGACATCACGACGATGTGGGTGCAGGTGACGAACCCCGGGCAGACACTGCCGAATCTCTACCGGAACTTCCGCAGGAAGAAGGACCTGGCGGACAAGTTCCTGATCGTGTCCGACGTGTACCCGACAGCAACGACGGAACTGGCCGACCTGGTGCTGCCGAGCGCGATGTGGGTCGAGAAGAACGGGATGTACGGCAACAGCGAACGCCGCACGCAGCAGTGGTTCAAGATGGTGGAGCCGCCGGGAGAGGCTCGCGGCGACGCCTGGCAGATGATCGCGGTGTCGCGCCGGCTCTTCGACATGGGCCACGAGGGGATGAAGGGCCGCGACGGCAAGTGGATCTTCCACACCACGGACAAAGCGGGCAGGGAGGTTCCGATCTGGGAGTGGGAGCACTACTACGACGTGAACGTCGATGAGCGGATGTTCGAGGAGTACCGCCCGTTCACGCGGCTGAAGCACAAGGACCTCGCGCCGTATCAGGAGTACGTGAAGGCCCGCGGCCTGCGGTGGCCGGTCGTGCAGCAGTCGGACGGTTCGTGGCGTGAGACGCGCTGGCGCTTCAGCGGGTTCGACGACCCTTACGTGGGGAAGGGCAGGGACTACCAGTTCTACCACTCAGTGACGAAAGACGACAAGGCACTCATCTGGTTCCGACCGCACGAGTTCCCGCCCGAGATGCCGGACGCCGAGTACCCGTTCTGGCTGTGCACGGGGCGCGTGCTGGAGCACTGGCACACGGGGACGATGACGCGGCGCATCCCGCAACTGCACCGCGCGATGCCGAAGGCCTACGTGGAGATGCACGCGGACGACGCGGCGCGGCTGGGCGTTCGGAACGGCGAGGTCGTCGCGGTGAAGAGCCGGCGGGGCGAGATCGACCTGCCTGTGTGGATCGGCGGGCGCGGCGACCCGAAACCGGGCGAGGTCTTCGTGCCGTTCTTCGACGAGGGCCGACTCATCAACCTCGTCACGCTGGACGAGTACGACCCGTACTCGCGTCAGCCTGACTACAAGAAGTGCGCGGTCGCGATCGTGCGCAAGGCGTAGGAGATGCCCATGTCACACGAGCACGCACGCCGGTGGTTCCGCGGTGAGATCGCGTGGACGGGCATGGTCGTCGGCCTTTGTGCGGCGGTGGCGCTGGCTTCGGCGGGAGCGGGGACCACACGGCCCATGCCGGTCGGCGCGGACGACCGCGCTGCGCCGGCGGCCAGCACGCCGTGGCTGCTCTCGCAACCGGCGGCGAACGTCGTGCCGGCGGAGCGCGCGAATCCCGGGAGCACGGACGACAAGTTCACGGCGCGTGTGCGTTCGATGGAGGAACGCGCCTCGCTGCGGGCGTACGAGGGCGCTCCGCCGGTCATCCCGCACGCTGTGGGCGAGTTGAAGTACCAGACCTGCCGGGCGTGCCATGCGCAGGGGCTTCGGGCCGGTGAGCAGGTCGCGCGGATGGCGTCGCACACGCACCTGACGAACTGCACCCAGTGCCACGTCGAGGCGGCGGGGATGTTCCTAGGCGATGACGCGGGGCCTGCCAACTCGTTCGAGGGTCTTCGAGCGAGCGGGTACGGGAGCACGCGTGCGTGGGCGGGCGCGCCGCCGGTCATTCCGCATACGACGTTCATGCGGACGAACTGCGTGAGTTGCCACGGCGAGCACGGGTACGACGGGTGGAAGCCCGACCACCTCGACCGCACGAACTGCGTGCAGTGCCATGCGCCCGCGGCCAGCCTCGACCAACTCTCCCCGGTGTTCGGGGAGGAGTTGCTGCGTGTGTTCACTTCACCGCGGCCGTGATGCGATGAACGATCCGGGGGACATCTCGCGTCGTGACCTGCTGCGCGGGCGCGTTGGCTCGCGCCGTTCGCCGCCGGCTTCCGGCGCCGGGGGACGGTCGGACTCGCAACGGCGCGTGCCGCTGCCGGTGCATCGGCCGCCCGGCGCGGCGCCTGAGGCGGAGTTTTTGGCCGGATGCACGCGGTGCGGGGCGTGCGTCGAGGCCTGCCCGGTGGATGCGATCGTTCTCGCGCCGGCGCGGTTTCGCGAAGCGGCCGGGACGCCCATGATCGACGCGCACACGACGGCGTGCGTCATGTGCGCGGACACGCCGTGCATCGCCTCGTGCGAACCGGGCGTGCTCCGCGCGGGACGGCCGCTGAAGATGGGCACGGCGTGGATCGACCGGATGAACTGCCTGGCGTGGACGGGGAGTTTCTGCACCGTCTGCTCCGAGCGGTGCCCGGTGCCTGGCGCGATCACGCTTGAGCAGGGCCGGCCGATCATCGTCGAGTCGGTCTGCACGGGGTGCGGAGTATGCCACGGCGTGTGCCCCGCGCCGGTGAACGCTGCCGGGATCATGCCGCTGGCAGATCGCCCCGGCTGATTCGCAGCAAAGTTTGCAACCTGTACGGATTTGCCCTTCAACAGCCGCTTGACAAGCAGGTGCCGCATGTGTTTCATAGTAATCAGATTTCCTGCTCTATTTATCCATTTGTACGGCTGGAGCACGCATGGCAACGCACAGAACTCATGCCTCGAGTGGATGGCGGGTAGTCAGGCAGATGCCTGCTCTCTGGACCGGCATGATGCTCACCACGCTGGGCACGCTGCCCGGCTGCACGAGCCGCGAAGAGGCTGCGGCAGTCAAGTCGATGGCCACCGCACACCCGATTGACGCCGAGGCAGCCAGAACGCTGTATGTCCGCCACTGCGCTGCTTGCCATGGCGCAGAGGGTCATGGCGACGGACCGGCGAACCAGCATCTCTACCCCAAGCCTCGGGCGTTCAGCGATAGCCCAATGCGATTCGCCTCAACGGGATCGGGCGAGGACCGTGTCCTCGATGCAATCGCAAGGACGATCCGCGAGGGAATGCCGCGAAGTTCTATGCCGGGCTTCGGTGGGGTACTGACGGAGTCGGAGATTCGGGGGATCGCACAGTACGTGCACGACCTGGGGAGCGACATACCGGTGCCCCGCGCGCGCGGTCCGTTGATCGCCGCCAAGACACCCGAGTTCACAGCAGGGCTGGTGACCTACGGATCAAGCCTGTTCCGCTCGACGGGGTGCGTGACGTGCCACGGCGAAAAAGGGTACGGCGACGGGACCGCGATGGAGGGGCTGGTGGACTCTCTCGGCAGGCCCATCCACCCCGCAAATCTCGCCTCAGGACAGTACAAGGCCGGTTCAACTCCTGACGACCTGTACCGCGTGATAGTGAACGGTGTGCCCGGCACGCCCATGCCGGCATATGCGGACATGCTCTTCGAAGGCCAGCCCGGCTCGTCCGTAGGCCATCGCAAGGCGTGGGCGCTGGTTGCGTACGTGATGAGCCTCGCACCACCGCCATCCGAGACCGCCGCGAACTCGGGTGCGGAGATCGTACTGACCCGGGCGGCGGACCCTGCGATGTTCGAAGACTCGGCGCACCAGGCATGGCGCGGCGTCAGGGAGACGAGCATTTCACTCCGTCCCCTGTGGCAGCGACCTGAGCCGATCAGGAGCGTGAGTGTCACGGCGTTGCGGGCAGGCGATCGTGTCGCGTTCAGGCTCGTGTGGAGCGACGCGACGTGCGACGTGGATCACGACTCAGGCGACTTCCCGGACGCCGCAGCCGTGATGTTCGCGATGGGCGACGAGGTCGCCCCGCTGCCGATGGGCGTCGAGGTGCCCGGTTACACCCCCGCCTCCCCTGTGAACGTCTGGCAGTGGAAAGCGAGCCGTCAGTACGACACCTCGACGGGGCGTCGCCACGACGCGACCGATCCTAGCACGCTGGACGGCGACGGCTACTTCCTGTTCGCGCCAACGCCGGGTAGCGAGCCGATCGCGTCGTTGGTGTCCGCTCGCGGCGACGACCTGCGGCTGCTCGACCCGTACAACCTGGCGGCCATGCGAGCCGGTAATCCGCACGCTGACGCCTCGATCGTGCGGCACGCCGTCCTGGAAGCGAATGCGCTCGGGTTCGGCACGTTGACGTATCAACCGCCGGACCTCCAGCATACGAACGCCTCCGCGCTGTGGGCGAACGGAAGGTGGTTCGTGACGACGTTCCGAACGCTCTCGACGGGGGATGACAGCGACATCGACCTTACGACACCACGGCGTGTGCCCGTGGCGTTCGCGATATGGGACGGTTCACGCGGGGACCGCGCAGGCGTGAAGCTGGTCTCGGGATGGCACTGGCTCGTAATCGAACCCTCGACCGGCGCGGCAGCCGGCGACCGCTAAGCAGGAGCAACGGGATGCGCAACGAAGCAACTCCGGCGGGCGACAGCATGAGCGTCACACGACGGTGGTTTCTTCAGGCCGCGATGGCATCCGGCGCGGTAACACTCGCGTGGCGCCCCGGGCTGGGCGGGTTCGTCGCCGGGCCGGGCGTGGACAACCCGCTCAAGCACTACCCAATGCGCGACTGGGAGCGCGTGTACCGCGATCAGTACGCATACGATCGGACGTTCACCTTCGTGTGCGCGCCGAACGACACCGCGAACTGCCGGCTGCGCGCGTTCGTGCGCAACGGCGTGTTCGTGCGGGCGGAGCAGAACTACGAGACGCAGCGAGTCGGCGATCTCTACGGCAACCGCGCGACAGCAGCGTGGAACCCGCGCGGATGTGCCAAGGGTTACCAGATGCAGCGGCGTGTCTATGGACCGCACCGGCTGACGGGACCGCTCATCCGCAAGGGTTGGAAGCGCTGGGCGGACGACGGCTTCCCCTCTCTCTCCGACAACCCCGCGTTGCGCGACGAGTACAAGTTCACAACGCGCGGTGAAGACGAGTTCGTGAGCGTGACGTGGGACGAGGTGTACCGATACCACGCGAAAGCCGCCGTCGCGATCGCTCGAACCTACAGCGGCGAAGACGGCGCACGCCGACTGCTGACGGATGGCTACGAGCCGGAGATGATCGACGAGACGCAGGGCGCTGGCACCCGGTGCTTCAAGCTCCGGGGCGGGATGGGCCTCCTCGGCGTCATGGGCAAGTACGGCATCTATCGATGGTCAAACATGCTCGCCCTGCTCGACCAGCACGTGCGCGGCGTGCCGACAGGCGACGCGCTCGGAGGACGCACATGGTCGAACTACACCTGGCACGGCGATCAGGCGCCGGGCATGCCGTTCGTGCACGGGCTGCAGACCTCGGACATCGACCTCAACGACCTTCGCAACGCCGGACTGCACGTCTCGGTGGGAACGAACTTCGTCGAGAACAAGATGGCCGAGGCGCATTTCTTCATCGAGTTGATGGAGCGTGGTGGTCGGATCGTCATGGTGCTGCCCGAGTACGCCCCGGGGGTGACCAAGGCGGACTACTGGATCCGCGTGCGTCCGGGCATTACGGACACAGCGCTGTTCCTCGGCGTTACGAGGCTGATGATCGACAACGGGTGGTACGATCGTGCCTTTGTTGAGAAGTTCACCGACTTCCCGCTGCTTGTGCGCACCGACACGCTGCGGCGTGTGCGCGCAGCGGACGTGTTCGCCGGCTACCAGCCCGGCCTGAGCCGCGACGGGCCGTCGTACCGCGAGCAGAACATCACGGACGAGCAGTACGCGAGGATCGGCCACGATTTCGTCGTGATCGACGAGCGGACGGGCGAGCCGCGGGCGATCACGCGCGACCAGATCGGCGGGCGGATGGAGGCGTCCGGCGTCGGGCCTCGGCTGTCGTGGACCGGGTCGCTGCGCCTCGCCGACGGGTCCGAGGTCGAGGCGATGACGCTCTGGGACGCCTACCGCGTCCACCTGCGGGACTACGACCTCGACACGGTCGTCGAGATCACCGGCGGCGACCGATCGCTGATCGAGCGGCTCGCACAGGAGATCTGGGAGACCGCCAGCAGCGGTCGCGGCGTGGCGATCCACATCGGCGAAGGGATCAACCACTGGTTCCACGCGACGCTCGCTAACCGTGCGTTCTACCTGCCGCTCATGCTCGCGGGCGCGATCGGCAAGCCTGGAACCGGGTGCCACACGTGGGCCGGCAACTACAAGGCCGCGCTGTTCCAGGGAGCGAAGGGCGTCGGCGCAGGGCTGGGAGCGTATCTGAACGAGGACCCCTTCGCACCCGACCTCGACCCGAAGACGGACGGCGGAACGATCCGGCCGGTCAAGCGCACGAAGGACGAGGAGCCTGCCTACTGGAACCACGGCGATATGCCGCTGATCGTGCGGACGCCGAAGCACGGCAGGGTCTGCCTGACCGGCAAGACCCACATGCCCACCCCCACGAAGTTCCTGTGGTTCACGAACGTCAATCTCTTCAACAACGCGAAGCACGCATACGACATGTTCTTCAACGTGAACCCGAAGATCGACTGCATCGTCGCGCAGGACATCGAACTCAACTCGACCTGCGAGTACTCCGACATCCTCCTCCCCGCCCTCTCCTGGCCCGAGTTCCAGACGTGGGAAATGACCGGCTCGTGCAGCAACCCCTTCCTCCAGATCTGGCGTGGCGGGATCGACCCGGTACACGACGGGCGCGATGACGTCCGCATTCTCGCCGAGACCGCCGAGGCCCTCGGACGCGAAGTCGGCGACTCGCGATTCGCCGATTTCTGGCGGTTCGTGCTCGATGACCCCCGCGAGGGCGTGCGCGTGTACATCCAGCGGATTCTCGATGCCTCGACCACGACGCGAGGCTACAAAGTGTCTGACATCATCGACGGCAAGTACGGCGAGCCTGGCGTGTGCCTCTTCCTGTTCCGTACGTACCCGCGCATGCCGTTCTACGAGAACGTGCACGATGACCTCCCCTTCTGGACCGACACTGGCCGCCTCAATGCCTACTGCGACATCCCCGAGGCGATCACGCACGGCGAGAACTTCGTCGTTCACCGCGAAGGCCCCGAAGCGACACCCTTCCTGCCGAACGTCATCGTGTCATCAAACCCGCTGATTCGCCCCGACGACTTCGGCCTGGCGCGCGACGCCATGCACTGGGACCAACGGACGATCCGCAACATCCGCCTGCCGTGGAGCGAGGTAAAGAGGACGAAGAACCCGCTGTGGGAGGCCGGTTTCCGGTTCTACGGCATCACGCCCAAGGGACGGCACCGCGTTCACTCGTCGTGGGCGGTGTCGGAGTGGACGCAGATGTGGGAGTCCAACTTCGCCGATCCGCACCGGAAGGACAAGCGCACGCCCGGGCTGGGCGAGCATCAGTTGCACATCCATCCCGACGACGCCCGCGAACTTGGCATCGCGAACGGGGACTACGTCTACATCGAGTCGAACCCGGAGGACAGGCCGTTCCGCGGCTGGCAGGAAGCCCTCAGGAGCAATGACCCCGCGGTGCGCGAGCGGGCGGCCTTCCTGGTGCGTGTCTCGCGATGCATGCTGCGCGCAACGATCAACCCCGCGTGGCCGCGCGGCGTGGTGATGATGAAGCACTCGCCGTGGATCGCCACAGAAAGGAGCGTACTGGCGCATGAGAGTCGCCCCGATGGCATGGCCCTCTCGACGGGCACCGGGTACCAGTCCACGCTGCGCTATGGCGGGCACCAGTCGCTGACTCGCAACTGGCTGATGCCCATGCACCAGACCGACACGCTCTTCCACAAGGCGAAGGGCGCGATGGCGTTCATCTTCGGTGGGGAGGCGGACAACCACGCCATCAACACGGTGCCGAAGGAGACGCTGGTGCGGATCGTGAAGGCCGAAGACGGGGGGCTGGGCGGCGTCGGGGCCTGGGCTCCGGGCAACGCCGAGTTCGGCCCGACCGCCGAGACGCCGGTCAACAACGCGTATCTGCTCGGATCGCTCACGACCGTACGCGGCGCCTGAAAGGACTCGCCATGCGGCACCACCACGAAGACGACTCGCACGCCGTCCATCCGAGCCTGCGCCCCCTCGAACCTGAGCACCCGATGTCGCTCGAAGGCGGTGTCGTGTTCGGCGACACGGACTTCATGCTGCGGTGCCTCGTCGAGGAACTGCTCATGGCGGGCCTGACGCCCGACGAACTGCGCCGGATGGCCCGCGACGGCGAGTACCAGGGCTTACATGCCGCGCTGTGTGCCATGGGTCAGACCCGCGTTGATGGCGTGATCACGGAGGCTGCTTCGCGCGTGGGCACATGCACGCTGCGCGTCGTCGAGCGGCACGACCGCTTCACCCCGGCGACGCTGACCGTCCACGCGAGCGCCGGCGTCTCCTCGAAGCACCATCGCACGCAAGGAGCGTGACCATGCCGACCGTCTACAACTGGCACATCG
>JAHCJE010000079.1 GCA_026128865.1 Phycisphaeraceae bacterium
CTGGGCCGAGGCGGTGGTGGGGGGGGATGCCGCCGACGGCCGCCGCCCGCGCATCTTTCTCAACCACGGCGAAGACAAGCCCCGCCGCGCCCTCGCCGACCGCCTGAAGGCCGACCTCGGCGTGGAGGCCGAACTTCCCGGGTTCGGGGAGATCGTCGAGGTATGAGCACCAACGCGAAGGCGGAACGCGGAGGGCACGGAGCGGAGCGCGGAGTTCGCGGAGAAGAGAGAGGGCCGGGGCGCCGCGCGAAGGCCTCGTGATCGCGCCCTGTCCCAACTCCTCCCTCATTCCGCGCGGCCTGCGCGTTTTCCTTCGTTTCCTCCGCGTTCCGCTCCGTTCTAATCCTCAGGCCGCTCGCCGCCGGGGGCCATTTTGACCAGGCGCGGCTCGAAGCGGGCGATCGGCTCGACGAGGTCGTGCTGGGCGCGCATGACCTCGTGGATGTCCTTGTAGGCATCGGGGGCTTCGTCGATGCCCGCCGACAGCAACTCGACGCCACGCTCTCGCAGTTCCCGGTTCACGTCGTGCCAGTTCAGCGTCTTCTTCGCCTGCGTGCGCGACATGATGCGCCCCGCGCCGTGGCTGGCGGAGCGGAGCGACTCGGGCCCGGCTCGCCCGCGCACGATGAATGTGGGCGACGCCATCGAGCCGGGGATCACGCCCAGTGACCCCTCCCCCGCCGGCGTTGCGCCCTTGCGATGCACCACGACCTCCTCGGGTCCTTCGCCCAGGTCGTGCGTTTCGAGCCAGGCGAAGTTGTGGTGGTTCTCGACGCCCGCCACGATCGTCGCTCCAAGGCGCGTCGCCACGTGCCGGTGGATGCAAGCGTGATTGGCCGAGGCGTACTCGCCCATCAGGTTCATCGCGTCCCAGTATTCGCGCCCGGCCGGCGAGCGAAGGTCCAGCCACGCCAGCCGCTTCAGCGCGCCCTCGAGTCCCGGGTGTGCGTCGGCGGCGAGTTTCGAATAGCGCTCGCACACGGCCGCACCCGTGCCGCGGCTGCCCGAGTGGCTCAGGAGCGCGAGGTAGTCGCCCGCCTCCAGCTCCAGTTCCGGCCTGTCCAGGGTCAGCACGCCGAACTCCACGAAGTGGTTGCCCGAGCCGCTGGTGCCCAGTTGCCGCCACGCCTTGTTCTTGAGTTCCGCGGTGACGGGCGAGACGGTCCAGTCGCGGTCCATGACCTCGTGCTCGCGCGGCGTCGTGAACTCCGCGCCCACGCCGAAGCGGGTCTCGCGCTCGAGGGCGTCGCGCAGGAGTTCCCGCCCGCTTTCGTCGTCCAGCGTGGTCGCGGGCAGGTCGAGGACGCTGATCTTCACGCGGCACGCGATGTCCACGCCGACGGCGTATGGAATGACCGCGCCGCGCGTGGCGAGCACGCCCCCGATTGGCAGGCCGTACCCGACGTGCGCATCGGGCATGAGCGCGCCCGCCGCAGCGACGGGGAGCGAGCAGGCGTCGCGGAGTTGCTGGAGCGAGGCCTTGTCGAAGTGCTCACCGACCCGGCCCCATGTGCGGAAGGGTGCGGGCGGCCGGCGTTCGTCCCGTGCGTGCGCCATGCGGCAGGGTAGCCGAGGCCGCGCGCGTGCAACGAGTCAGTCGCGGATGTACACCCTGCTGACGCCCTCGGCGAGCATCTCGTAGACGAGTTCGACGTCGTCTGCGAGCAGGCGGACGCAGCCCATGGACATTTGCCGCCCGATGCTGTGCGGCTCGATGGTGCCGTGCAGGCCGTAGCCGGTCTTGACGGCGTCGTCGCCGAGGCCCTCGATGCCGATCCATCGTTCGCCGATCGGGTTCAGCGGATCATTGGCGTCGAACTTCTGACCGGTGCGGGGGTTGACCCAGTGGGGGTTGATGAGTTTGCTGCCGCGCTTGACGACGAAGCGGCCGGTCGGGGTGCTGTCGCCCTCGCCGAGGCCGACGGGGAAGGAGCGGATGTAGACCCACGCGGACTCGTCGGCGGGGGGGCCGGCGTAGAGGTCCAGGCGGTACGTGCTCTTCGAGACGACGGCGTGGAACGGGCCGCGCACGAGTTTGAGCGACTGGCCCTCCTGGATGCGGTTGGGATTGGCGAGGCGGTTGACGCGTTGGAGCAGGCGCCAATCGACGGCGAGGTCGTTGCGGCGTGCGATGCGTTCGAGGCTGTCGCCACGCTGAACGACATGAGTCGCGCTGAGCGGGTCGTCCGTGTGGACCTTGGGCGAGAAGACGAGGTCGTCATTGAGCCGGGTGAGGCGGTCGCGGACGGCTGCTCGGTCTGCCTCGCTGAGGGTTGAGTCGAGCAGGGCGCGGTTGAGCAGTTCGCGTGCGACGACGGGCTTGTTCTCGGTCAGGCGGCGCTCGGCGGCGGCGAGCAGGTTCCGGGCCGTGTCGGTGACGGACGGCGTGCTCCCGCCTCCGGGCAGCGGCTCGGCTTCGCGGAGGGCGTCGCCGAGGCCGGCGGGCGAAACGGCGGTACTCGTCTCGGGCGGCCGCACGACCGGTGGCGATGACTCCCGCGCCGGCGGCTGCACGCCCTCGCTCGCGCCGGGCTGCGCCTGGTTCGGTCGGCCCTGCCGGATCTCCAGCGGGGGCGGATTGTTGGGCGCCTGCCGCTCCTGCTCCGGCCGCGCCGGCTGCGCCGTCGACCGCGCGGTCTCCTGATTCGCCGTCGGATCCGGCACGAAGGGGTCGCTGAGCATTGTCTCGGCAGCGCTCGCCCCGGCCGGCTCACCGCGGCCGATGCCCATCGCCCACGCGGAGACGACGACGCCGACGACCACCACGATGACGAGTGCGGCGAGGGGTCGTCGCCCCATCCTCCGCCGGTGGTTGCGGACGTAGGTTCGGCCCATCTTGTTCGGGCGGGGGGACTGCGAGGGGAGCGACATGCGGTACTCCTCCGTGTCTGCCTGCGGTTGGAGCGTGTTCCATCACACCCGGGCGGCCGGACCGACGATCCGGCGTTCGGTCGCGACCGCGTCGAGCGGCACATCCAGTGCATCGGTCGGGACGCGGGCGACAACCTGCAAATCGAATCCCACGCCGACCTTGCGTGCCGCGAGGCCGGGGTGAGAGAGGAATCGATCATAGAAGCCCGCGCCGCGGCCGAGGCGGTTGGCGAGTTCGTCGAAGGCGAGTCCCGGGACGATGACGGCGGCGAGTTGGGCCGGGGGGATCGCGGGCGCGTCGTCGGGCGGCTCGCGGAGGGCGTGGCGGGTCTGGGCGAGGTGGTCCCATGGCCAGCCGGCGACGGCCGGTCGGAGCGTGCCGTCCTGCCAGCCGACGCGGGGCAGGCAGACCGTTCGCCCGTCGGCGTGGAGTGCTGCCGCGAGGGTGGAGAGATCGACTTCGCCGGGCAAGGGCGCGAAGAGCATGACCGGGCCGGGCCGGTCGAGCAGGTGAGAGGCGAGCAGCCGCTCGCAGAGCGCGGCCGACCACGCGGCGGTGTCGGCGGGAGTGAGCGAATGCAGACGCTCGCGCATCTCGCGCCGGAGGGAGGCTTTGGCCGCGGCGGTGTCGTTCATGGCTCGCCTCGCGGGGGCGTTCCGCGGAGGTGTTCGCGCATTCGGCGCAGTTCGGCGAGGCGTTCTCCGAGGCGTTTCTCGTCGCCGCGGTCGGTGGGGCGGTAGTAGCGTTTCTCGACGCCGAGGTAGTCCTGCCCGGTGAACGCGCCGGGAGCGTTGTGGCTGTATTCGTACTTCTCGCCCGTGCGGTCGCGCATCTTGACGCCCTCGCCGATGGGGGAGGAGTTGGGATCGCGCAGGTAGAGGGGGACGGGGACGGTGCGGCCTTCGCGCACGTCGGCCATGGCCTCGTCGATCGCGGCGCACGAGGCGTTGCTCTTCGGGGCGAGGGCGAGGTAGATGGCGCACTGGCTGAGCGTCAGACGGCACTCGGGCATGCCGACGCGCTCGACGAGGTGCCAGCAGGCGGCGGCCAGCGGCATGGCGTGCGGGTCGGCGTTGCCGATGTCCTCGGAGGCGAGGATGCCGAGGCGCCGGGCGATGAAGCGGGGGTCTTCGCCGGCGTCGAGCATGCGGGCGACCCAGTAGACAGCGGCGTCGGGGTCGCTGCCGCGGATGCTCTTGATCATCGCGCTGATGGCGTCGTAGTGCTCGTCGCCGGTGCCGTCGTAGACGGCGGCTTTCTGCTGGATGGAGTCCTCGGCGATGGGGCGGTCGATCAGGATCGCTTGCGGCGCTTCTCTTCCGCCCAACGATTGAGCCGTTCCGATTGTTCCTGTTCGTCCTGACGCTGGTGTCTCCTCTCGCGCACCCAATGCACCAGATCGATCGCTACCAGGACGAGAAGAGCCACGATCCCGATTGCTAAGACCATCCCCGGAATCGAGCCCATGTCCCGTCTCCTTGATGCACGACAGCACGGCGACTTCCAGCGCGGTGAGCGCCCGGCGGGCGTCGCCGTCGGACTTGACGGCCCAGACGCGGACGGCGTCGTCGGAGACGCGGAGGTCGAGGCGGCCGTAGCCGCGTTCGGGGTCGGCGATGGCGCGGCGCAGGACATCGGCGACTTCGGCCTCGCTGAGCGGTTCGAGGCGGAAGAGCGTGCTCCGGCTGACGAGGGCGGAGTTGCAGGCGAAGAGCGGGTTCTCGGTGGTCGCGCCGATGAGGGTGACCAGCCCGCGCTCGACGTCGTTGAGCAGCACGTCCTGCTGGCTGCGCGTGAAGCGGTGGATCTCGTCGAGGAAGAGGATGGTGCGGCGGCCCTCGAGTTCGACGGCGCGGGTGGCTTCGTCGATCACCTCTCGGATGCGCTTCACGCCGACGCCGGCGGCGTTCTCGGCGACGAAGCGGCGGCGCGTCTGGGCGGCGATTACCCGGGCGAGCGTGGTCTTGCCGGTGCCGGGCGGCCCGTGGAGGATGATGCTGGTGATGGCGTCGGCCTCGATCATCCGGCGCAGCAGGCGGCCCGGGCCGAGGATGTGCTGCTGACCGACGAACTCGTCGAGCGTGCGCGGGCGCATCCGCACGGCGAGCGGCTCGACGCGCTGCCTTGCCGCTTCGCGCTTGGGTGCCCACAGGTCGGTCATCGCACGGATTGTACACCCCGGATGTTGGGGATCCGAACGGGTTTCATGGCTCAACGGAGCCTGGACCCATTGTAGATTGCATCTTTGCAGACGCTAACATATGCCGTGCCGATTTCCCTTTGGCTCATCGCCGTGCCTCTGTGGTTGCTGTGGGCGGTGGCGGCGCGGCGGCTCCTCGCCGGGCCGAGGGGGGACGTCGAGAGCGGGCTGGTCTGGCGGTTCCTTCGGCTCTACGCGCGCCTGATGCACCGCGTGCGTTACAACGGACTGGAGAACCTGCCCCGGTCGGGCGCGCCCGGCCCGCTCCTGGTCGTGTCAAACCACACGGCCGGGGTCGATCCTGTCCTGGTGCAGGCGGCATGCCCGTTCTTCATCCGCTGGATGATGGCCAAGGACATGAAACTCGACGCCCTGGCGTGGCTGTGGGCTTGGACGGAGATCATCACGGTCGACCGGGACGGGCGTGAAGTCGTAGCCGCGCGCGAGGCGCTGCGCCATCTGCAAGACGGCGGGGTGATCGGCATCTTCCCGGAGGGGACGCTGGAGCGGCCGGCCCAAAGCGTGATGCCGTTCCTGCCGGGCGTGGGGCTGATTGTGAAACGGGCGGGGGTTCGCGTCCTGCCGGTCATCATCGAGGGCACGCCGCAGGTGGACCCGGCGTGGGGGAGTCTGTGGCGCCGGAGCCGATCGCTCGTGACGTTCAAACCAGTGCTCGACTACGCGGAGAGCGGCCTCAAGCCGCACGAGATCGCGGACGACCTGCGGCGGCGCTATGTCGGGTGGACCGGCTGGCCGGCACGCGATCCGCCGAAGGAACTCTTCCCCGGCGGCAAGGGCAAGTGAGCGTCAGTGGCCGCCCGTGGACCCGAACCCGCCGGAGCCGCGCGCCGTTTCATCGAGCGTCGGGACTTCGACGACAGCGGCGCGTGCGACTGGGGCGATCACCAGCTGCGCGATGCGCGCGCCGTGCCGCACCACATACGGCTCCGGCCCCAGGTTGATGAGGGCGACGAACATCTCGCCCCGGTAGTCGGCATCGACCGTGCCCGGCGCGTTCGGGATCGTCACGCCGTGCTTCGTCGCCAGGCCTGAGCGTGGACGGACCTGGCCTTCGAAGCCGGGCGGGATGGCGACGGCGATGCCGCAGGGGATGCGGAGAATCCGGCGTGGGGCGAGCGTGACGGCTTCGCTGTCGAACTCGCCGCGCGGCAAGCAGGCGGCGAGGTCCATGCCTGCCGCGGCGTCGGACTGGTACGCCGGCAGGACCGCCAGCGTGTCGAGGCGGAGCACTCGGAGTTTGAGGTCGTGTTGCACGGCGACACGATACCGCGGTCGGTGGTCGTGTGTGCCCGCTGGCGATCAGAACTCGCGTGCCGACTCGATGAGGGCGAGATCCTCGTCCGTCAGCCCCTGCTCGAGTTGCAGCAGGCTGCGGTTGAGCGTGTCGATCATGCGCTGGGTGCTGGCGATGGCGTTCTCGATGGAACTCCTGCCTGTGACGGCCTTCATCGCGTCAGCCTGGCCGATCTCGCGCAGGTGACGCTCGGAACGGGCTCGGGCCTCCTGGAGACCGCGCAACAGGGCCTCGGCCTTGTCTCGGGCCGCGGTCGTCTCGATCAGCACCTGGTGGCGTTCCGTCATGGTCGCTGGCATGGTTCGGCTCCATCCATCCTTCGGATCACCGACCGGCCTGTCTCATGCTCCGCCCCTCCAGGGCGTCGGCGCATTGTCGCAGGTTCCGGGGTTTGGTCAACCGATGCCTTTCAAAGACCAAACATCAGACGGCCTTCCGAAGAGGGGATGACGGTTCGCTCAGAGTTGGGGTGTACCGGCGGAGCGCGTCGAGGACAGCGAGCCGGTCCGTGCTCGACCGGACGCGGGCGAGGCGATCGACGGCGTCGGCCATGTCGGTGGCCACGTCGGGGCCGCCGCGCCACGCCCGGATGCCCGGGTGGTCGGTGGGCGAGAGGTCCTCGTTGGAGTAGGCGAGTTCCTCGTGCAGTTTCTCGCCGGGGCGGATGCCGGTGCAGTGGATGCCGACGGTGGGGAGGGCGTCGGAGACCGGCTGCGTGTCGGGTGCTCCGGCCGGGATCAGGCGAGGCTCGACGCCGTGCGCACGGAGGAACCGCTCGGCGAGGTCGAGGATGCGGACGGGTTGGCCCATGTCGAGGACGAAGACGCCGGCGCGGTCGCTCGCGGGGTCGCTCATGGCGGCGGCCTGGGCGACGAGCGCGGCAGCCTCGGGGATGGTCATGAAGTAGCGCGTCATGCGCGGATCGGTGACGGTGAGCGGTCCTCCCTCGGCGAGTTGGGCGGCCCAGATGGTCAGGACGCTGCACGCGGAGCCGAGCACGTTGCCGAAGCGGACCATCGAGAAGCAGGTCGGCGTTTCGCCCGCCCGCGTGCCCCGCCGCAGCCGCGCGTGCAGGTCCGCGACGTACAACTCGGCCAAGCGCTTCGTCGCGCCCATGACGCTCGTCGGGTTCACCGCCTTGTCGGTCGAGACCATGACGAAGCGTTGCGTGCCCGCGGCGGCCGCGGCGTCGGCGATCGCCCGCGTGCCGAGCAGATTGTTCGTGATCGCGTGGGCGGGGTGGTCCTCCATCAGCGGGACGTGCTTGTGTGCCGCGGCGTGGAACACCACGTCCGGGGCGAGGTCCGCGACCAGACGCCTCGTGCTCTCGGCCTCGACGACATCATGCAGGACCGCGCGGCGCGGCACGCCGGGGAATCGCTCACCAAGGCGGCGGTCGATCTCGAAGAGGGCGTTTTCCGAGCGCTCCATGAGCACCAGCAGCGAGGGCGAGTATGAGGCGACGACGCGGGCGAGTTCCGACCCGATCGACCCGCCCGCGCCGGTGATGAGCACGCGCCGACCCTGTATGAGCGATCCGACCCGCTCGTGGTCGATGGCGTGCGGCTCGCGGCCGATCAACGCCGCGAAGTCAAGCACCGGCGCCGTGGCCAGACCGGTGTGCGGCGGGCTTGGGGCACGGGTGAGAAGTTCGGCCAGGGGAGGAACCACGCGCTCGGCGATGCCCGCCCGGGCCAGTTCGGCGCGCACCCGGCGTGCCTGCGACCACATCGACGAGGGGAGGCAGACCACCGCGATACGCGCCCCCAGGCCGTCGCGTGCCCTTGCAAGAGAGTCCAGCCCCTCCACGGGAGCCAGTCCGGGCGCTCGGTCGGGCACTGACCCGTCCTCCGTCAACACGAGGCAGCCCACGGGCAGGACCATGCCCGGCGCGGCCTCCAACTGGCGGCGCAGGGCGGGGATCGTCTCGGGCGTGCCGATGAGGATCGCGCGATCGGTTGCGGGCCTGGGAGTGACCTCGACGGCCGCGCGGGCGGGTATGGTGGCTCTGGGCATGTGGGTCCTCCTGCCCGCGTCGGGCTTGGGGGTTATCGGCTGGACCGGGGCTGCCTGTTCGCGCTTCGGTGGCGGGATTGTGCTTCAATGGGGCGATGATCACCCGCATCGCCGGCACGCTGGTCTCGATGGACGCTCGTGGGGGCGTGGTTCAGCCCGAGGGGACAGGGCTGGCGTACGAGGTGCTGCTCCCGGCGTACCTGGCCGACCGCCTCGCGGCGGAGGTGGGGCGGCGCGTGATCCTGCACACGCTCGAATACCTGGAGGCCCAGGGGCAGGGGACGAGTTTCGTGCCGCGGCTGATCGGGTTCGAGTCGCGCGACGACCGCCGGTTCTTCGAGGTGTTCACGACGGTGAAGGGGATGGGGAACAAGCGAGCGCTGCGCGCGCTGGCCGTGCCGCCGGGCGAGGTGGCGGCGATGGTGGTGTCGAAGGACGCGAAGGGGTTGCAGCGGCTGCCCGAGATCGGCAAGCGGGTCGCGGAGACGGTGATCGTCGAACTGAGCGGGAAACTCGACGCCTTCGTGACCGCGGATGCGCTGGAACGGCGGGCCGGTTCGCTGGCGGAGCCTTCGATCGGCATCTCACCAGAGGCGGCCGAGGCGGTGCGGGCGCTCATCGCGCTGGGCGAGACCCGCGACGCGGCGGAGCGACTGGTGGAGCGGGCGGTGCGCCGATCGAACGGCACGCTGACGACGGCGGACCAGATTCTCGCGGCGGCGTTCGGCGGCGAGGGCTGAGGCGCGGCGTGCGTCGTTCGTCTATGCTCGGCGCGGAGGTGCGGATGCGGTACGCGATGATCATGGCGGGCGGCGCGGGCACCCGGCTCTGGCCCATGAGCCGGCGCGAGATGCCCAAGCAACTGATCCCGTTCATCGCACGCGAGGGGCGCACGCCGTGCTCGCTGCTCGAACTCGCGGCGGAGCGCCTGGACGGAGTGGTGCCCGCGGATCGCCGCTACATCTGCACGGCCGAACGATACCGGGCGATCGTGCGCGAGCGGCTGCCGGTGTTTGACGACGAGCACATCCTGGGCGAGCCGGAGGGGCGCGACACGGTGAACGCGGTCGGCCTGACGGCGGCCGTGCTCGAACGGCTCGACCCCGACGCGGTGTTCGCCGTGCTGACGGCGGACCACGTCATCGAGCCGCAGGAGGTCTTCCGCGAGGCGATGGACACCGGGTTCCGGCTCGTCGAACAGGACGAGTCTCGGCTGGTGACGTTCGCGATCACGCCTACCCGCCCCGAGACCGGCTACGGCTACGTGCGGCGCGGGCGTGCGATCGAGGGGTTCGGCGGTCGTGCGTTCGTGGTGCGGGAGTTCAAGGAGAAGCCGGACGCCGACACCGCCCGGCGCTACGTGGAGAGCATGGAGTACGGGTGGAACTCGGGGATGTTCGTGTTCCACGCGGCGCACTTCATGCGGCTGCTGGACCGGCACCGCCCGGAGAGTGCGGCCGGGCTGCGGGAGATTCAGGCGGCGTGGGAGACGCCGCACCGCGCGCGCACGCTGGCGGAGGTTTACCCGACGCTGCCGAAGGTGAGCGTGGACTACGCGATCATGGAGCCGGCCTCGCGCGACCCTGCGGCGACGGTGTGCACCGTGGACATGCCGGTGCGCTGGCTGGACGTGGGGAGTTGGCCGAGTTTCGCGGAGACGCTCGAACCGGACGCCGACGGCAACCGCGCGGCTGGAACGGGTCAGGCGATCTTCCACGAATGCCGCGGCTCGCTGGCGGTCACGGGAGGGCGGCCGGGCCACACGATCGCGCTGCTCGGCTGCGAAGGCCTCATCGTCGTGCAGACCGACGAGGCGACGCTGGTGATGCCCGCGGCCCGCGCGCAGGAACTCAAAGACTTGCACGGCAAGGTGGCCGAGGTTCTGCGTTGACGAGCGAACGAGCCGGGGAGAGAGCCGAACCAGGATCAGACGGAAAAACTCGACCCGCAACCGCAGGATGTATGGGCGTTCGGGTTCTGGAAGACGAACCCCCGGCCCATGATCTCGTCGCGGAAATCGATGGTGGTGCCGCCGAGGTAGAGCAGGCTCTTGGGGTCGCAGATGATCCTGATCCCGTGCTGCTCGAACTCCTCGTCGGTTTCCTTCTGGGTCTCGGTCAGGTCGAGGACGTAACTGAACCCGGAGCAGCCGCCGCCCTTGACGCCGACCCGCAGCCGGACCTTCTCCGCGTCGAGTTCCTGTTGCTCGATGATCGAGCGGATCTCGCGTGCGGCGGTCTCGGACAGGATGATGCCGGTCGTCTGGGTGTCGGCTGCGCTCATGCGTGGCTCCTCGGGCCTCGGCCCCTTGATGCTCATTCTACGCGGGGTGGGCCGGGGCGGGTTCGCGGGCGTCAGTGGGCGCGGGCGTCGCTCGCCGCCTCCGCGCCCAGGCCGTTTTTCTGCTTGTAGTCTTCGATCGCCGCCCGGATCGCGTCCTCGGCCAGCACCGAGCAGTGGATTTTCACCGGCGGCAGGCTCAGTTCCTCCACGATCTGCGTGTTCTTGATCGTGAGTCCCTCGTCCACGGTGCGGCCCTTGAGCCACTCGGTCGCGAGCGAACTCGACGCGATCGCCGACCCGCACCCGAAGCACTTGAAGCGGGCGTCCTCGATGACGCCGGTGTCGGGATTGACGCGGATCTGGAGTTGCATCACGTCGCCGCACTCGGGCGCCCCCACCAGCCCGACGCCGACGTCCTTGCGCTGCTTGACCTCGCCCGTCGTGCCGAAGGAGCCGACGTTGCGCGGGTTCTCGTAGTGCTCGATGACTTTGCTGCTGTACGCCATGTCAAATCTCCAAAGAGCCAAATGGCCAAAGGGCCAAAGGGCCAAATCGGAATCGTACTCTCAACCGTCTGTCTCGATGTGGCAGTTTGGCGCTCCGGCCATTTGGCCATTTGGAACTTTGGCCCTTTGCTAGTGAGCCTGCCACTCGATCTTCGTGATGTCGATGCCTTCCTGGTGCATGTCGTAGAGCGGGCTGAGCAGGCGGAGTTTCTCGACCGCCCTCACCACGTTGTCGATCACGTAGTCCACCTCTTCGTCCGTCGTCCACCGCCCGAGGCTGAAGCGGAGCGAACTGTGGGCGAGGTCGTCGCCCACGCCGAGGCCCTTGAGGACGTAACTCGGCTCGAGCGAGGCCGACGTGCAGGCCGAACCGCTGCTCATCGCCACGTCCTTGCACGCCATCATCAGGCTCTCGCCCTCGACGAACCCGAAGGAGATGTTGGTCAGGTGCGGCAGCCGCTTCTCCGCGTGCCCGTTCACCTGCACCACGTCCAGCCGCGTCGTGATGGCCTTCTCCAGACGCTGACGCATCCGCAGCAGACGCTCACGTTCGCTGTCCATCTCGGCGCGGCAGATCTCCGCGGCCGCGCCCAGGCCCACGATCCCCGGCACGTTCAGCGTCCCCGAGCGGAACCCTCGCTCCTGCCCCCCGCCCTCCTGGATCGCGGTGAGGCGGATTCGGGGTCGGCGGCGGCGGACGTACAGCGCGCCCACGCCCTTCGGCCCGTAGATCTTGTGCCCGCTCATCGAGAGCAGGTCCACGCCGTCGCGCTCCACGTCCGTCGGCATCTTGCCCGCCCACTGCGTCGCGTCGGTGTGGAAGACGATCTCCCGCTCGTGGCACAGCGCCCCGATCGCCGGGACCTCGTTGATCGTTCCGATCTCGTTGTTCGCCCACATGAGGGAGACGAGGATCGTGTCGTCGCGCAGCGCGGCCTCGACCATCTCCCGCGTGATCACGCCGTCGCGGGGAGGGTCGAGGAACGTGACGTCGAAGCCCTCCTTCTGGAGGCGCTTGCACGGGTCGAGCACGGCTTTGTGCTCGATGCGGCAGGTGATGACGTGCCCGCGCTTGTCGCTGCCCGCCGGCGCCTTGGCGTACATGCTCGCCGCGCCCTTGATCGCCAGGTTGTTGCTCTCCGTCGCGCCCGACGTGAAGATGATCTCCTTGCGGTCCGCGCCGAGAAGCGACGCCACCTGCTCGCGGGCACGCTCGACGGCCTCCTCGGCCTCCCAGCCGAAACTGTGGTTGCGGCTGCCGGGGTTGCCGAACCTCTCGGTGAAGTACGGCAGCATCGCCTCGACCACCCGCGGGTCGCAGGGCGTCGTGGCGGCGTGGTCCATGTAGATCGGGAGTTTCGGCATGGCAGCATCCCCATCCGGCGCACGGCCGGCTTTGCGTTTTAGAATCATTCCATAATATGGCAGTGGCCTTTCCGGGACAAGCTGGCGCACCGCCTACGCCTTGCGCTCGAGAACCAGTTCCACGCGGTTCCCTCGTTCGTTGTAGGTGACAGAAGTCATGTACGCGCGGATGAGGACAAGCCCGCGCCCTGAGGGAAGTTCCAGGTTTTCGTCGAGCGTGGGGTCGGGTACAGCATCGGGCACGAACCCCGGCCCCTGATCCTCGACGGCGACGAAGATCCGTGAAGGTCCGACCTCGTAGTCGACGGTGATGGTGGTGTCGGGCGGCAGGCCGGAGTGCCCGTGCTTGAAGGCGTTGATGATCGCCTCTTCGAGTGCGAGCCGAAGGGCGAAGCGAGCGCTCTTTGAAAAGCCGGCGTGTTCGGCGAGTTCGACGATGCGATCTTCGACCGCATCGATCGCATCCCGGTCATTGACCAGTTCGATCGTGGCGGAGGCCGGGGTGGAGTGTTCGCCCTGCGACATCGGCGTGCCTTGCGCCGACCGGAGCGGCGCGCACGGGGCACGGGTCTCCTGACCCGCGCAGCCCGACGGCCGGCCGGGCGGTCAGAAGCTCCTCATCGCCTCTTCCGAGGAGTCCATGATCTGGAACAGCTTGTTGAGCCGCGTGATGACGAAGACCTCGTAGATCTGGGGGTCGATGTCCGCCAGTCGAAGCTCGCCGTCACGGCCGCGGACCTTGTTGTTGATGGTGATCAGCGTCCCGAGCGCTGCGGAGGAGAGGTGATCGACGTTGGCAAAGCTGATGAGAAGCTTCGGCTTGTCCTCTGCCTCGATGATCGAGGCGATCTCCTCGCCGATGGACTGGATGTTCGCCTCGTCGAGTATGTTGCGATCGACGAACTCGATCTGGGTGATGCCGTCCGTCCTGCGGACGCGGAGCCTTGAATCCGCGGAGCCCATCGTACATCTCCTGCCGGCCCGGCCGCGCCCGCCACACCGTGGCGTGGCGCAGTTACCCGCCACGGCGGATTCTAGGCGGAGCGAATGCCGTTCGCCCGAACGACACGTGTCGATGATCGGCGATCAGCCGCCGAAGTTCACGCCCAGGGACTCGCCGAGGCCCGGGAAGGCACGCTCCTCCTGCTCCGTCTGGATGAGGACGGTGGGCTTGATGAGGATCATCAGCGTCTGCTCCTCGCGGGCCTCGATACGGTTCGAGAAGAATCGGTTGAGGATCGGGATCTTGCTCAGCACCGGCACGCCCGTCTCGACCTCTGTCTCGTTCACCAGCCGCTGGCCTCCGAGCAGCACGGTGCCTTGGTCTGGCACGGTGACGGTCGTCTGGACGCGAGTGACGGTCACGATCGGCAGCTGGATCGCGGACTGCGCGATCTGCGAACTGACGAGCTGGCCGCCGGCGACCGCCACGACCTCCTCGCTGCCCATGCCGACGATCTGCGAAGTCGCGGTGTCCACGTTCAGGGTGACGTAGCGACGGTCCGCGGAGATCGTTCCCTCGACGACCATGACCACACCTTCGGCAACCACGTCGAGCGTCGGATCGAAGCCGACCGCCGAGTCGCTGACGACCGGCTGGAGATCGGAGATGAAGGACTGCTGGGTGACGACGTAGATGTTGGCGGTCTGGCCGTTGGTGAAGGTGAGGCGAGGGGCGGTCAGCGAGATCGACCTGCGATCGGCCTGCGTGGCCTGCACGAGGAAGTCCACCTGGATGTCGTCGAGGAACTGGCCGGCGATGCCCAACGCGGGAGCGGAGCCGAGGACCGCGCCGGCGATGCCTTCCTGAGGCATGAGCGAGGTGGCGAGGCCGAGGGAGTTCTGCGGGAATCCGATGGGTGACCACGATCTGGGCCTGACGACGCCCTGGGTGATCTGCGTGCCATCCGCACCGCCGGTGACGGGACCGGTCGGGGCGACCTGCCCTGTCACGCTGCCGCGCAGGCCGCCGGGGAAGTCGAAGAAGTCGCTGGTTCGCAGGGTTGGATCGTTCGCTCCGGCAGCCCTGAACTGGTTGTTGTTGGCGTTGAAGTACACGTCGAGGTCGAATCCGATCTGCTCGAAGAAGTCCTGGCTGACGAGCAGGAAGCGGGTCTCGACGTTGATCTGCATAGCGCGGACTTCGCGCAGTTTGCTGAGCAGTCCGCGGATTTCACGGTGGTTCTTGGGGGTATTGCGGATGATGAGGCTGCCGCCGAGTTCCTGGATGAATCCGGTGGTGCCGCCGCCTTCGGGCCAGCTCTCTTCGTCGACGTTGCGGGTGATGATGTCCTTGATGCGGTCGATGCGGTCCTGGAGCGGCTCGCGATCGATGTCCTGCTGCTGATTGTCGCGGAAGGGGCTTTGGCCGCCGCCCCCGCCTCGACCGCTCTGAAGGACGGACTGGAGGTCGATCTCCGGCGCCTCGTCGTAGTTGGGCACCTCGAAGACAAGGTCGCGGATGTCGTAGATCTCAATGATGGTGTGTCGGCGGAGTTTCTCTTCGGTTGCGACCTGGATCGTGCCGTCGTTCACGGCCCATCCGGCCCGTGTGATCGGGCTGTAGCTCACCTTGTCGAGAACGCGGTCCATGACGGACTTGAGGGGGACGTTGCGCAGGTTGAGGGAGACGGTGGTCGAAGGCTCGATGCCGATCTCCTCCAGTGAGTCCCAGTCCACGTCGATGTCCACCTGCGCGACCTGCTCGATGAAGGCGAACACGTCGGCAAGCGTGTTGTTCTGGAAGGTGACGGGAACGCGCTGGCGGTCCATGAGCGCGAGCACGCGGCGGTCTTCCGCGCTCTCCGCGTAGCCGATGCCCTGGCCGCGCATGAAACTGATCGCGGGCCAGTCCGGCGGGTAGTTGATGATGCCGCGCGGCGGGATCGAGGCCTCGGCGTTCTCCATGCCCTGGTACATGAACCCGAAGTTGCGCTCCTGGGCCATCTTGTTCATGTGCCGGTAGATGATCGCGTCGCGGAGCAGGTCCTTGAGCAGCAGACCGGCGGGGTTGATCGGGTCGAGGAAGAGGATCTGGTCGTCGACGATCTGGAGGGCCTCTTCGTATTTCAGTTCGGCCTGGAGCGCGCGCACCCGGTCGAGGGCTTCGACGATCTTGCGCTCGCGGTCCTGCTGCATCTGGGCGGACTGGCGACGGGCCTCGTCCGCGAGTCGGCGCTCGCGCTCGCTGGTCTCGGCGATGCGGAGTTGCTCTTCGGTTCGGCCGATGCGCCCGCGCAGGTCGGC
>JAHCJE010000008.1 GCA_026128865.1 Phycisphaeraceae bacterium
GATCCGGGCGGGTCTGGGGCTGCGATCGACGAGTACACCTACGTCAGCACACCGCACACACCGCAGACGATCACGGTCGTTGACACCCGCACAGGTGAGTCGGTCTTTGCGATGGATGTGCCGGTCGGGAAGCAGCTCGTGATCAACTTCGACGACAAGGACGTGCAGAGCGAGGACTGGATGTCCGGGGTGATGCGGTGGCGGCTGATGCCTGCAGGACAACGGTACGGGCGACTGACGAACCGCATTTCCGTGCCGCCGCCTTCATCACGGCGTGTGGACGTGACGCTTCGCGCCTACCCGGAGTTCCCTCCAGGCGGGAAGCCGACTGCTGCCGACACCCACGCCGCGGCGGCAACTCGCGTGGATTCCCCGCCTGTCCCACCCCCGCCACCCCCGGCGACGGGTTCGTCCTCAACGGGCGACATGCACGACATGAACGGCGGCTGAACGCTGTCGGATCAGCGTGAACCCACGGCTACGGGGGCCGCGCCGACGAGGGTCTCAAGGGTCTGCATGAGCGTCGCCTGACCGTCGCTGACGTCGCGGAAGAGCGTGCTGCGGACGATCTGCCGCTCGCGCGGGCTAAGCCCCAGAAGTTCGACATTCCTGAGCAGGCGGTCGATGCCTTCGAGATAGCGAGCCGCATCGGCGTGCTCTGGGGTGCTCGCCACGAAGCGCCTGAACTCGACGGGATCGAACGCGTCGCCGGCTTCGAGAGCGTCGTAGGCGTCGATGGCACGGGTGAGAGCGCCGGCGATGAGCGGTAGCCTTCTCTGCAGGTCGATCGTGCCCTCTCCGTCCGTGGCATCATCATCATCGGGAACGCCGAGCAGGAGTTCACGGTATGCGTCGAGCACGGCCTGGACGACCTCGCTGGAAAGACGATTGACGGTCACTTCGGCTCTGGAGGACGCTGCGAGCCTGGGAACATCGTTGTAGAGGGCGCGGCCGATGAGCGCCTCGATCAGCGTGCCGAGGTCTGGATCGCGCGGAGCGAGTCCGAGCTGTTCGAGTTCGTCCCGTGCGGCACGACCGACGGCGGTGTCCTGCGAGACGCGCGCGCTCTGTGACTCGCGAGGGGCAGCGCCTGCAATCGCCTCGGAAACGTTCGCGTTGGTCGGGCCGCTGGAACGGAGATCGAGCCCAGGCCCGAAGACCTCCGCGGTGACGCCGCCGAACGCGCGGAAGGGGAACCCCGTGACAGTCGGTGATCCGCCCGCGCCGTCGTCGGTAGCGAAGGTGGGATTCGGGCCAGAGCCCAGGACGAGAGGCCGGACCGAGAACGTGATGCTCTGGCCCGCGACGAAGTCGACGCCGTCATCAACGTCGAGGATGCCCGCATCCGTATGCAACTGTGAAGAAGCCCGTGAGAGGATAAAGATGTCGGGGGCCTTGACCGCGATGCTCGTCATCGCGGAGAGGTCGCCGAGTGTGACGCTGCCGCCGGCAGTGAGTGAGATCGCGCCGAGTGCGCTGAGCTTCTCGTTCTGGCCCATTCGGAAGTCGCCGACAACGGTGGCCGACATGCCCTTCGGCGCCCAGATGGTGGCCCATGCTGGAACGCCGATGCGGCCGTTGACCGCACGAGACTCGGAGAACATGAGGTGGAGGTTGTCGAGGGGCGCGGTCCCGCCGACCGGCCCGTGGAACTCGACACGGGCGAGATTGAGTTGGAGCGGGAGGCCGGGAGTCGCCTCGCCGAGCGACGGGTTCACGAGAAGCGTGAGCGAGCGCGGGTCGGCGAGACTGTCCACGGTGTCAAGGAAGACGATGGAGTCCGTGAGCGTGGGCGTACCGAGGACCTGGACAATGGAGTCGGAGGCGACGAGGACGGGGACGGCGAAGGTGAGGCCGGTGGTGGTGGTGAGGTCGCCGTCGAGGATGACGACGCCCGCGCCCCGCTGGACGAACGAGCGGAGGGGGCTGGCCGTGCCCACGCCGCCGGTGAGGCGGACGGAGGTGGCGGCGTCGGTGGTCAGGAGGCGGGGCGTGGCGTCGGAGTTTGCGCCGGCGGCGAAGAGGATGGTGTCGGCGGTGATTGTCTGGTCGCCGATGAGCGTGACGGGCGCGGCGAAGGAGACGGTGTCGGAGGCGATATCGCCGCCGAGGGAGACGGGGCCGGCGAAGGAGACGGTGGCGGCGTCGAGGGATGAAAGCAGCACGGTCGAGCCGGCGCCGTTCTGGGTGAACGCGCCGCCGATGGCGAGCGGCGCGGCCGGGCCGTTCGTCATCGTGCCGGCGTTCGTGATGGTGGCGGAGCCGGCGATGGCGACGGGGGCGGCGAAGTCGATGGCCCCGGAAGAAGGGACGAGGAGCGAGGCGAGGGGCGTGGATGCGCCGACGGGTTGGGCGAAGGCGATCGGGCCTGCGCCCGTGGAGAGGGTGAGGGTGAATGCGCCGTCGAGCGTGCCGGCGAAGGAGATGCCGTCGGTCGCCCGGCCTGCCGTGGCGAGCGTGCTGTCCGCCAAGAGCGAAACGGGGCCGTTGAAGGCGATCGATCCAGAGCCGAGCGTGGTGAGTGTCGTGCCGAGAGAGACGGCGGCGTTGTAGGCCTGCGGGCCTGCGGTGGTGATGCGCGGCGGAGTGAACGAGGCGGCGGTGATGGTGAGCGCGGTGGGCGGCGTGGTCGCACCGACTTCGCTGTCGAGCGAGACGACAGCGCCCGGTGCGCTGATGGTGAGTGGGTTCGCGCCGTCGATCGTGCCGGTGATGGTGACCGTGGCGGGCGCGGTTCCGCTGTTGGTGATGATGACGGGCGCTTCGAGGGTGACGGGGCCGTCGAGGAGGATGGGGGCTTCGTCGAGGTTGGTGAGGTCGCCGCGGAGGGTGAGCGCGCCTGTGAGGGTCTGGCCGAAGGTCGTGGTGATCGATTGCACGTCGATCGAGGCGGCGTCGGCGGAGAACTGGGTGAGGGGCGTGGCGGCGCCGATGGCGCCGGAAGCGGTGAAGGCGGCGTCGCCGGCGGCGATGGCGAGGGAGTGCGGGCCGTCGATGGACTGGACGGATGTGTCGTCGCCGGCCTGGCCGCGGGTGGTGATGGAGAGGTCGGTGGCGAGTGTCGCGGGTCCGGCGAGGGTGATCGTGCCGGCGGCGTGGGCGGTGAGGTCGCCGTTGAGCGTGGTCGCGCCGGTGTAGGTCTGCGGGCCGTCGGTATCGACGGAGGGGAGCGAGATGATCGCGGCGGTGGCGTTGATGGAGGTCGGGCGTGCGGAGGCGCCGATCGCCCCGGCGAAGGTGGTCATGCCGCCGCCCGCGTTGACTGTGAGGGCGTGCGGGCCGTCGGTGGTTCCGGTGACGGTGAGGTCGTCGCCGGATGCGCCGGCGGTGGTGAGGGCCGCGCCGGCCGCGAGGGTGAGGGGGCCGTCGATGGTGATCGCGCCCGAGGTGAGGGTAGTGAGGTCGCCGTTGAGGGTGGTCGGGCCGGTGTAGGTCTGCGAGCCTGTGGTGCGGACGGAGGGGAGGCTGATCGCGCTGCCGGAGAAGGCGACGGAGGCGAGGGGCGTGGTCGATCCGAGGGCCTGCTGGAGCGTGACCGTGCCGGCGCCGGCGGTGATCGGGAGGGCGTTGGCGCCGTCGACGGGGCCGGTGATGAGGACGTTTCCGGGGCCTGCGCCGGTGTCGATGCTCGCGCCCGCGCCGACGATGACGGTGTCGTCGATGGTGACATTGTCGCCGTCGGTGATGATGGGGGCGTTGAGGAAGGTCGTCGCGCCCGAGCCGTCGAGGAGGAAGGAGGCGTTGCCGGCGCTGGTGAGCGCGCCGGCGACGGTGATGCTGCCGCCGGACGGTGTGCGGATGGTCGTGGGGTCGCGGAAGGTCGCGGAGCCGATGACGATGGTGTGCTGGCCGTCGGCGCGGCCGATGGTGATGGCGGAGAAGCCGTCGGCGAGGGCGGCGAGGTCGGTGTCGCTGAGGTCGAGGGTGCCCGAGCCGCCTGTCGGCGAGCCGATGTCGATCGAGACGGTCGCGGCGGTCGGACGGAGGAGGAGCGAGGAGGAACCACTGAAGGAGTTCGCGCCGCCGAGGAGGTTGATCTCGTCGGCGGTGAGGGTGATGGCGCGGTTGCCCGCCGCGGCGGAGTTGAGGAAGGTGACGGAGCCGGCGAGCAGTTCGACGGGTTGTGCGAAGGTGACGGGGCCGGCGAAGGAGATGGGCGCGCCGGCGGCGGTGACGTTCGCGCCGACGCTGACGGGTCCCGAGGCTGTCTGCGAGAGGCCGCCGGAGGCGTTGACGGGCGCGCCCGAAGCGATGGTGAAGAGGCCGGAGTTGGCAACGGTGATTGCGCCGCCGCCGGAGGTTGTTACGTCGTCGTTGAAGGTGAGGGCCGCGCCGGTGAAGGCGAAGCCGGCGGGGCCGGAGGTGTCGAGGATGCCGTTGAAGGTTGTGGCGGTCTGGCCCGCGGCCTGGGCGAAGGAAAGGGCGCGGAAGGCGGCGGAGGCGGTGACGTTGCGGGCGTTGGTGATGGCGATCGCGCCGGGGCGGGTCGCGCCGCCGACCGCGCCGGTGAAGGCGATATCGCCCGCCGTGCCCGCGTTGATGGTGAGGCTCTGGGCGGCGTCGGCCGTGCCGTCGAGTGTGGAGGCGAAGGTGACGTTCGCGCCGGAGCCAGCGTTGGCGGTGGTGATGGAGCGGTTGCCGACGAGGGTGACGGGGCCGTTGAAGGCGACCGTGCGGCTGTTGGTGACGATGTTGCCGCCGAGGCTTGTGGGGGCGTTGAAGGCGAGCGGGCCGCCGGTCGAAGTGACCGTGCCGCCGAGGCTGATGGAGGCGGTGCTGATGCTGCCGCCGGATGCGCCGGTGAGGTTGAGCGTGCTGAGGAAGCGGGTGAGGCCCTGGCCCGCGCTCTGGAGGAAGGAGAGGGCGCTGAAGGCGGCGGAGGCGGTGAGGTCGTCGGCGTTGGTGATGGTCACCGCGCCGAGGCGGGTCGTGCCGCCGACGACGCCGGAGAACGCAATGTCGCCCGCTGTGCCGGCGTTGATGGTGAGGCTCTGGGCGGAGTCGGTGGTGCCGTTGAGGGTTGAGGCGAAGGTGACGTTCGCGCCGGAGCCGGAGTTGGCGGTGTTGATGGAGCGATTGCCGACGAGGGTGGTTGCGCCGTTGAAGGCGACGGCGTGGCTGTTGGTGAGGACGTTGCCGCCGAGGCTGGTGGGGCCGGTGAAGGCGATCGCGCCGCCCGTGGAGGTGACGGCGCCGGCGAGGCTGATGGAGGACGAGGTGATGGAGATGCCGCCCGCGCCGTTGGCGTTGAGCGTGCTGAGGAAACTGGTGATGCCCTGGCCGGCTGACTGGGTGAATGAGGCGGCGTTGAAGGCGGCGGCAGCGGTGACGTTGCGGGCGTTGGTGACGTTGACCGCGCCGAGGCGCGTGGTTGCGCCGACGGCGTCGTCGAACGCCGCGTCACCGCCGGTGCCGAGGTTGAGGGTGAGTCCCTGGACGCCCGCGTTGAGGGCGTTGAGCGTGGATGCGAAGGTGACGTTCGCGCCGGCGGGCGAGCCGCTGGTGGTGTTGATGGCGACGGTGGCGTCGAGTCGAACGGGGCCTGTGAAGGTGAGGGCGTCGCCGGTGGTGGTGATGTCGCCGCTGAGGCGGATGAGGCCGTTGGGGGAGGCGAAGGTGATGGGGTAGGTGACGGAGAGTGAGCCGATGTTGAACTCGTGCGCGCCGGTGCCGACGCGGCCGATGGTGACGCCGGCGACGGTGGAGGCGATGGCGGCCATGTCGGTGTCGCTGAGGTCGAGGGTGCCGGTGCCGCCCGCGGGGGAGCCGACGTCGATCGAGACGGCATCGCCTGTGGGGCGGAGGAAGATGGAGCCGGTGCCGGTGATGCTGGATGCGCCGCCGGTGAGGTCGATCTCGTCGGCGGTGAGGGTGAGTGTGGTTGCGCCGAACTGCGTGGCGGCGAGTGAGAGCGTGCCGGAGCCGGCGAAGATCTCGCGGTCGGCGTTGATGATCGTCGTGCCGGTGATGGTGACGGGGCCTGCGTCGGCGGTGACGTCGGCGTTGAGGTTGTTCGTGCCGCCGCCGATGGTGATTCCGCCGGGGCCGGTGGCGTTGAGCAGGCCGTTGAGGGTCCAGACGTCGTCGCCGCTGCCGGAGAGGGTGATGCTGTCGGCGGTGACGGCGGCGAGGGCGCCGGTTGCGCCGGCGTCGTTGGCGTCGGTGTCGAGGGCGAGGCTGACCGCGCCGCCGGCGGTGATGGCGCCGGCGGTGAGGCCGATGCGGGACTGCACGCTCACGCCGCCGGCGAGGGCGCTGACGGCCGCGAGTGAGAACTGATTGCCGGTGAGGCTGACGCCGCCCGCGCCGGAGGCGGTGAGGGTGTCGGCGAAGGTGGTGAGGCCCTGGCCGTCCGTCTGGGTGATCGAGAGCGCGACGAAGGTGGAGGAGGCGGTGAGGTCGCGGGTGTTGGTGATGGTGACCGCGCCGAGGCGGGTCGCGCCGACGGCGGCGGAGAAGAGGATGTCGCCGCCCGTGCCCGCGTCGAGGGTGAGGGACTGGGTGTCGGCGGTGGTGCCGGTGAGGGTTTCGTCGAAGGTGATGTTCGCACCGGCGGCGACGCCGTTGGTGGTGACGACGCCCGCGGCCGCGCCGAGGCGGACGGGGCCTGTGAAGCGGACGGCGTCGCCGCTGGTGGTGATGGTGCCGGAGAGGACGATGAGGCCGTCGGGGGCGAAGAGACGGAGGGGCGCGTCGATGGCGAATGAGTTGATGGTGATGGTGTGCGCGCCCGTGGTCTGACCGCCGATGCGGACTTCGGAGAAGCCCGGACCGATGTTGCCGAGCGTGGTGGCAGAGAGTTGGAGCGTTCCGGCCGCGCCGGCGAGGCCGATGGAGGTGGCGTCGGTTGAGGGGCGCAGGGAGAGGATGCCCGTGCCGGTGGCCGCGCCGTTGAACTCGATGCCGTCGGCGATGAGGGTGAGGTCGTTGGCGCCGGCCTGGAGGGCGTCTGCGAACGAGATCGTGCCCGTGCCGGCGCGGAGCGTGCGTGTGCCGCCGAGGGTGACGGTTCCGGCGTAGGTCTGGTTGCCGGTCGTGCCCGCGCCGCCGTTGGGGGCGGTGGTGACGTCGCCGTTGAGGATGGTGGAGCCGGCACCGGTAGTGGTCGTGCTGAACGATCCGAGGGCGGTGGTCTGGCCGACACCGGGGAGGGTGATCGCGCCCGTGCCCGCGCTCAGGGCGAGGGTCTGCTCGCCCGTGCCGGCGCCGTTGATGCCGGTGGAGTTGCCGAGGTTGATGTCGCTGTTCGTGGTCGTGAGGGAGGAATCCGCGGCGACGGTGACCGCGCCGGTGACGTTGGCGAGTCCGATGGCGAGGGCCTGGACGCTGCCGTTGAGGACGAGGGAGCCGGCCGTGCCGCTGACCGCGCGGGTGTCGATGTTCAGCGCGGTGAGGAACGCGCCGCCGGAGTCATCGGCGCGGCCGAGGAGGACGTTGCCCGCTGTCGCGGCGGCGGCGGTCGTGGAAGTGTCGAGCGAGAGCGTGAAGCCCGCACCGGTCGCACTGATGACGGCGTTGGTGAGGTCGAGCGTGCCGGCGGAGCCGTTGTCGCCCTGCTCGGTGTCGATGGCGAGGGATGCGCCGATGCGGAGGTTGCCGGCAAGGGTGATCGCGCCGTCGGCGAGGAGGTCGTCGGCGAGCGTGATGGCGCCGCTGGATGCGCCGCCGCGCGAGTCGGCGGTGAAGGCTGAGAAGAACGCGCCCGCGCCGCTGCCGTCGTCGACGCGGCCGAAGGTGATCGCGCCGCCCGCGCCGGCGCCGTCGGCGGTGGTGGTGTCGAGCGTGAGCGTGAGGGCGGGTGACGCGGCGTAGAAGTTCGACGCGCCGAAGTTGATCGCGCCGACGTCGCCGGTTGCGCCGGCCTTGGTGTCGATGGTGATGGAGGCGTGGATGACGACGTCGCCGCCGCCGGCGAGGGTGATGGAGCCGAGGTCGGCGGGGTTGCCGGCGTGGTTGTCGAACTGGAGATTGCCGAAGAGGCGGAGCGCGCCGTTGGTGGTCGAGCCGGAGGTGTCGATGGCGAGGTCGTTGATGTAGTGGCCGCCGTTGTTGCTGAAGATGCCGAGGCGGACGTCGCCGCCCGCGCCCGCGCCGTTGCTGGAGTCGAGGGTGAGATCGACGCCGGCGGCGGAGGCGGAGACCGTCGCGCCGCTGAAGTCGATGGAGCCGCCACCGGTGAAGAGGCCGACAGACGCAGCGAACTGGACGTCGCTGGCGAAGAGGATGTCGCCTGCTACGTCGATGTCGTTTGCGATGGAGATGACGCCGGAGCCTGCGCCGCCGCTGGAGCGGGCGGTGAAGCCTTCGAGTCGCTGGCCAGGCCCCGCGCCGATCTCGCCGAAGGCGATCGCGCCGCCGAGGCCGTCGGTGGAGCGGGTGTCGAGGGTGAGGGTCGCGCCCGCGCCGAGGGCGTAGATGAGGCCGGAGCCGAGGTTGATGGAGCCGGCGTCTGCGGCGGCGGTGGAGTTGGTGTCGATGAGGGCGGCCGCGGCTGATGCGATGGCGATCGCGCCGCCGCCGGTGAGCGTGAAGTCGCCGGTGTCGGGGCCGTCGGCGTCGAGGAAGACACTCGCGGTGAGGGTGAGGAGTCCAGCGGTCGTGCCGCCGGTGTGGATGGTGAGGTCGTTGACGTAGAAGCCGCCGAGCGCGCCGAAGTCCGCGAGGTGCACCTGTCCGCCCGAGTCATCGTCGCTGGAAGTGACGAGCGTGAGATCGAAACCTGCAGCGGATGCGGTCACGATCGCGCCGCTGAGGTCGATGAGTCCTGAAGCGCCGATGTCATCAGGATTTGTGTCGATCGTGACGGAAGCGCCGAGGACGACGACTCCGGAGAACACGACGTCGCCGTCCACGATCACATCGTTGCTCAATCCGACGGAACCCGGAGTTCGTTCCGGACCCCCGGTCGCGTCGATGGAGAGGCCGGTCAGGTAGAAGCCCGCGCCGCCGCCGTCGTCGACGGGGCCGATCGTAACGGAACCGCCGGAGCCGCCGACAGCGGAGGAGGACGCGTCGAGCGTGAGTGACGCGTCGGCCCCGGCCGCGTAGACACGACCCGATCCGAGAAGGATGGAGCCGGCATCGCCCACGCCATCCGGATTGGTATCGATCATCGCGTGTGCGCCGGCGGCGATGACGACGTCGCCGCCCCCGATGAGCGTGAACTCGTTTCGGATCAGCACGCTACCGGCGAGGTGGAGATCGCCGGCGTTCGTACCGCCGGTTCTCACGGTGAGTTCGTGTACGTATGCGCCGGCGGCGTCCGAGAAGTCTCCGAGGGAGACGGCGCCGCCCGCTGCGCCTGCCGCGCTGGTGTCGATGGTGAGGCTGAGATTCGAGACCGTCGCCGAGACGTTCGTGCCCGTGATATCGACGTGACCCGCCGGGAGTCCCGGAGTGGATGCGGAGTCGATCTCGATGGACTGTGAGATCGCGATTGTCCCTGACCCGCTGAGGTCGATGTTCCCGCCATCTGTGCGAACGTCGCCATTCAGCGTGAGGGCTGCTCCGCTGACGGCAAGCCCGGTCAGGCGTGCGGAAGCGCCGACCGCGCCGAGAACCACCGTTCCGTCCGCGCCACCACCATCGGCTGTGGCGTCGATGGTGAGTGTGAACGCGCCATCGAGAACGCCGCTCGGAGCAAAGAGGACGCTGCCGGCATCGGTCACGCCGCCCGGAGCGTCGGTGTCAATGACGACATGGCCGACAAGCGTGACGGCACCGGCGCCGGAGAGGTCCACGGTCCCGCCGCCGTCCACGGCAAGCCCGCCGCCGAGCGCGAGAGATGCGCTGCTCACGGTGAGTCCGGTGAGGCGTGACGAGCCACCGACAGCGCCGAGCGAGACCGCGCCGCCAGACCCGCCGCCGTCCGCTCTGGCGTCGATGGTGAGGGCAAACGCGCCGTCGATCGTGCCTCCTGGCGCGAAGAGGACGCTGCCGGCGTTGGATGCACCGCCCGGCGCGTCGGTGTCGATGAGCACGTCGGCGGTGAGCAGCACCGACGGTGCGGCGGTGAGATCGACGGGAGCGCCGCCGGTGAGAAGTACGTCGCCGCGAAGGGTGAGCGTGCCGGTCGTGGCGACGGTCAGGCCGCCGAGGCGCGTGGTTGCGCCGATCGGTGGCAACAGCACGTCGCCGGCGCCGGCGTTGACGGCGAGGGAATCGAGTCCGGCGGTGTGTCCCTGGATGCCGGCCGCGCCGCTGAGATCGACCGTCGTATCTGCCGTCGTGATGGAAACCGCGCCGTGGGCCTGGACGGTGCCACGAACGTTTGCGAAATCGGCCTGCCCCACGCTGATCGAGCCTGTGAGCGTGAGTCCGCCGTGGTCTGCGCCGGCTCCACCGGCATCGGAAACGGCAAGGACGCCCAGGGCGAACGCGGTGGTGGAACCGAACCCGCCGAGTTCGACCGCCCCGCCGTTGAACGCGGCGCCCGCGGTCGATGCGTCGATGGAGAGCGTCAGCCCGGGCGCGCTCGCCGCGACCGTCGGTCCGGCGAGGAGAACCCGCCCCGCGCTGGCGTCGTCGCCGGCTTCCGTGTCGATCACGAGCGAGTTGGCGACGACAACGGAGTTCAGTCCGCTGAGGTCTACGTCGCCGCTGTCAGTGCGCAGATCGCCGTTGATGGTGAGCGACGCGCCGGCAACGGTAAACCCGAGAAGCGGCGATCCTGTGCCGACAGCGCCGAGGTTGATGTCGCCGTGGGAGCCGGAGCCGTCGGCGGTCGCGTCGATGGCGAGGGTGTATGCGCCGTCAATGGTCGAGGCATTCGCGAAGAGGACGCTGCCGGCGTCGTCGTTCCCGCCCGGTGCGTCGGTGTCGATGGTCACCGGGCCGACGAGCGTGACGACAGGCGAACCGGCAAGATCGACGTCGCCGCCGCCGTTGACCCGAAGATCGCCGCCGAGCGTGCGCGCGGCGGCCGCCACTTCGATCGCATTGAGCCGAGTCGTCGTGCCGACCGATCCGAGGGAGACCGCGCCGGCAGCGCCGCCACCGTCGGCTGTCGCGTCGATTGTGAGTGAGAAGCCGCCGTTGATCGTGCCGTCCGTGGCGAAGAGAACATCGCCTGCGTCGGTCAGCCCGCCCGGGGCGTCCGTAGCCATATGCACGTCGGCGGCGAGGGTGACGACGGGAACTGCCGTGAGGTCGGCGTTTCCGCCGCCGTCCAGCGCGATGTCCCCGGCAAGCGTGAGCGAGTCGGCAGCGATCGTCAGACTCGTGAGCGGGAGCGTCCCGCCGATCTCGCCCATCGAGGCCGAACCAGCCGCGCCGCCGCCGTCTGCGGTCGTGTCGAGCGTGAGGGCGAACTGCCCGTTGACTGTCCCGTCTGTTGCGAACAACACCGCGCCAGCGTCCGAGGTTCCGCCCGCGGCGTCCGTGCGAATGGTGACGTCGGCGGCGAGAAGTACGTTGCTCGCGCCCGAGAAGTTGACGTCGCCGCCACCATCGAGGGCGACATCGCTGTAAAGCGAGAGGGCGTCCGCCGAGACAGCAAGGCCGGCAAGAGGCTGCGTCATGCCGAGTGCGCCGAGCGTAACGGCGCCCGCCGCCCCCCCCCCGTCGGCTGTCGCGTCGATGGTGAGGGCGTACGGACCATTGACCGCGCCTGCGTGCGCGAAGTGGACATTGCCTGCATCGGTGACGCCGCCAACCGCGTCGGTATCGATGATGACATTGCCCGCGAGGGTGACGGCGGGCACCTCGGCGAGGTTCACGTCGCCCCCGCCGTCGATCGCGATGCCGCCGTGCAGCGCGAGCGAAGCGGCGGCAATCTCAATGCCGGCCAGGGGCACGGTCGAACCGAGAGTCCCGAGGGTGACTGTTCCGTCTGATCCGAGACCGTCCGCCGTAGCGTCGATCGTGAGCGAGAACGGCCCGTCCACGGTCCCCGAGGGCGAGAACACGACGTTCCCCGCGTGGAAGTTGCTCCCGATCGAGTCGGTGTCGATGTGTACGTCCGCGCCGAGCGTGACCTGCGGGACGGCGGCGAGGTTCACGGCACCGCCTGTGTTGAGGAGAATGACCCCATTGAGCGTGAGCGACGCGGCGGAGACCTCGAGGCCCTGCAGTCGTGTCCCCGCGCCGAGGGCGCCGAGGGTAACGACGCCGGCCGTCCCGCCACCGTCGGCCGTGGCATCGATGGTGAGGGTCCGCAGTCCGTTCACGAAGCCGGCCGGATCGAAGAGCACACTGCCGGCGCTGGTCGTGCCACCGGCCGCGTCCGTGTCGATCCGGATGTTCGCGGCGAGCGTGACCGTGGTCGAGCCTGTGAGATCGACGCTTCCGCCGCCATCGACCGAGATGTCGCTGGAGAGAAGCAGCACAGCGGCGGAGACCTCAAGCCCGGTGAGAGGCGCCGGGGATCCGATCGTGAGGAAGGACACGCCGCTGCTCGCGCCACCGCCGTCCGCGGTCGCATCGACGGTAAGACGGAACGGCCCGTTGATTGCCGCGCCTGTGGCAAAGAGAACCCCTCCCGCGTCGGTCGTTCCTCCGGGGGCGTCGGTGTCGATGACGACGTCGGAGATGAGCGTGACGCCGGTGGAGTTGAGGAAACTAACCGCCCCGCCGTTGGTTCGGAGGTCGCCGCCGAGGATTGCGTCGCCGTAGAGCGAGAACGCGCCGGCGCCGTTGATGATGACGTCCCCGAGGATGCTGACCGTGCCGCCCCCGGACGATCCGGTCCGGAGCTCGACCGCGCCGCCGCCTGTCGTCAGCCGACCAACGACGAGACCTGAGGCGAGGTCGCCTGCCTCGCTTCCGAGATTTGCGGCCTCGTAGCCGGCGTGAAGGGTAATCGCCCCGGTGCCCTGGGTGCGGACCGTCAGGTCCGCGCCGTGCGTGCTGCCGGTGAGATCGATGCCGCCTGCGGAGTCGCCCTGGCCGCTCTTGTTGCGAGTCCGGAGGGTGAGATTGCGGTTGTTCGCGACGAGGAGTTCTGCGTTGTCGAAGGTGCCGCTGACGGTGATCGAGGAACCTGCCTCGAGCACGATGTTCGCGTCAGTGCCCTCGATCTCGGACTGGTATACCTCGAAGGGTTCGGTTGCATCACCAATGTCGGCAAAGAGAACTTCGCCCGCGTTGCCGCCGTCGGTTTCGAGGTTTGTTGCCGAGGCGTCCGGAGTGTCGCTGCCGTCGGCGGATCCGCCGATGATGACGATGGCGTCAGGGTCGTACAGCAGTGTGCCGCTGGCCCCGTTGGCGGCTCCGAGATCGACGGCCCCCTTCGCGGTGAGGGAGCGTTTGCCGGAGATTTCTGCGAATCCGCCGTCGCCGCCGTGCGCTCCGCCTCGCGCGCTGATGGAACCGTGGAATCGGGTCGCGTCGTCCGCCCAGAGAATGATCGTGCCTCCGTCGCCGACGGTCAGCGCATCGGCGGTGAGCGACGAGTCCGCAGTGACGACGGTCTGTGCCGCGCGACGGGTGGTGCCGCCTCCCTGGAGTTCCCCGCCGACAAGGATCGCGCCTCCGCCCGCGTCGCCGGACGCGTCGACACGGGCGTTCGTCACGCCGACTCGGTCGCCGAGGAGTTCCACTCGGCCGCCTTTCCCGCCTGGCGCGCGGTTGGAGGCGTCGATCTCACCTGCGACCAGCGTGGTCGCCGCGCTCTCGACTGTGACGTGATCGGCTTTGATTCGTGAGGAGTCGAAGAGGACAACGCCATAGACGTCGCCGGCGCCGATGCGAGCACGGCGAGCGCGAACTTCGCCGGCGTTCTCGACGCCGCTCGGCGCTCCGTTGGCAGGCTTGCTCACGCGCGCGTAGACGTTGCTGCCCGATTCCCCGATGAGAACCTCGTCCGCAGAGGCAAGCATGACGACGCCACCTTCGGCAATGATCCGGCCAAAGTTGGCGACGCGTCCTCCGAGGAGATAGGCGGCGTCTGCCTGTATGACGCCACGGTTCACGACCTCCCCCTTGAGGTCGTAGAAGCGGTCGATCCCGCGGATGAAATCCGCGTTGGTGATGGAACCGGCCGCGGCGTAGATCGCACCCGCGTTCACGAGCGCGCCGTCGCCGAAATAAACGCCCGCGGGATTGGTGATGTAGACGCGGCCGTTGGCGAGCAGCGCCCCGTCGATGTGCGTCGGAAGCGACCCGGTGACCCGGTTGAGGACTCGGCTCGAGGCGTCGGGCTGGATGAACCTGACGGTTTCATGCGCGGCGATGCCGAACGAGTTGTAGTTGATGACTGCCGTGTGTGATGTGTGGATGACTGTGGTTGCCCCTTGTTGGGAGAACGAGGCGGTGCCGTGTACGACCCGGGCGCCGTCAGGCCCTGCGAGCGCAGGCGGCCCACTGAGCGCGCTCAGGAAGGGGCTGATAACGAGCACACCGCCGCCGGCACGACGCCACGCGGTCCGGCACGTCGGGGTTGGTGTTCGCTTCGTCATGGTACAGACCCTGCTCAAGGCGGCCGCGATCAGAAAAGGAACGTGAACACGAAGTGGAAACGGTTGCTACCGGATTTCACCTTGCCCTCGATCTCCTCGATGGCGGCCGCCCAGTCCATCCGAACGCTGACGTTCCGATACAGGAGGAGTTCGACGCCGACGCCCGCGCCGAGCATGTCCTCGTCGCGCTCGAACGCCTGACGGTCACTGTTCACGACACGGGCAGCATCGACGAAGCCTCGGAGGATGAGATCCCAGTCAGGGCGGCCGTAGGCCTGTTGCGGAGCAAATCGGAAGGAACGCCCCAAGAGCGAGCGCGGCTCTTCCTCGATCTCGAAGGCGCGGGGAACGTGGAAGCGGTACTCGGCCGACGCGATGACCACCGTATCACCAGCGGTGATGGACTCGGGGTAACCGCGGACGGAGTACAAGCCTCCCGCGACCTGCTCGGCGTTCGGGATGAGCCGGTTGTCGAATGCGTACTGTGCCCTCACGTTGAGTGCGATCTCGTGGGCGAGCGTTCGCGGGCGTTCGCGGTCGCGTGGAGCGATGAGCGGCTCGAGAAAGAGGGAAGCGCCGAGCGAACCCTGGAGCACGACCCAGTCGTCGTCCGGCGCGAGCCGCCCGAGTTTGGTCATCTCATCGGCGCCGGCGCCGGAGACATCGGACATCGAGAACTCCACAGCGAGTTGGCTCTCGATGGTCCATTCCTCCCCGCGTCGTTCGGCGCGGGCGCCGAAGCGGGGGATGAAGAAGTCCTCCCGCCCCTGGATGGCAACGACCTCGTTGTTGACTTCGATGTTCTCCCAGCGGGCGCCGCCGAACAGGTCGATGAAGAGCTCTCGCTGCTGAAACACGATAAAGATGACCTCTCCTCCCGCGGTCCAGCCTTCACCGGTGAAGCGCTCGCCCGCTCTTCCGACGTCCGAGGCGGTGAACCTGCTGTAGCTGCCGAAGACTCGCCACCGAACGCGTTCAAGGCTGCCCAAGGGTGCCTCGTAGGAGCCGACGAAGGCGTGTGCTTGCGAGAACCCCGCGGTGATGTACTCGACCGTCAGCACGTCGTCGTTGTTCGTGAGTTGGTTGTGAATGAGGCCGAAGCGCTGCCGCCAGGTATCGGTTTCCTTGGTGCCGGTGTTCGAGAGCTGGAAGTAGGCGGAGAGCGGGCGGCTCTCTGCGACGAGGTAGTCGAGGGCGGCCTCTCCGGTCTCGAACGCCGGGGCGATCGCGACGTCGACCCTCCGCCCGGGGTGCCGGTTCAGGCGGAGCGTGTAGGCGTCGAGCAGGTCGCGGCGGATGAGATCGCCGCGCGGCTGCTCCGCGGAGGGATCGTCCTCCGCTGCTTCCGCGTGTTCGGGCCGCCACGGTTGCACCGGCGAGTTGTCGCGGATCCTGGCATGGGCGGGGTTGTTGAGTCGTTGCTCCTTCGGGAACCGCGTCCCTGAGGCGATCGAGCGTACTTGTACGACGATCCCCGTGTAGATGTCGAGGGTGAGGGCCTCATCGCCGGGCTCGCGGAGATCCTCCTCCGTCTCGCGGTCGATCTCATCCTCGCTGGGGGCAACAACGACTCCGATCAACCCTCGCGCACGGAACGCTTCGAAAACGCGCTGCGCAATCGTGCCGATCCCGCTGCCGTAGATCTCGACGACGTCACCCCGTCCGACATCGGCGATGCGGAGAGTGAGTGACTCAACTCCATGCCTCGGCGCGGCGAACGCGCCCTCCACGACGCAGAGTTGCACCTCGAGATCGAGCAGTTCGTTCAGTGATGGATGGCTCGGGTGATCGCGAAAGTAGCGAAGACGGAGCTCTCGCACCGGATAGATCAGCCCATCGTCATAGACGCTGCCGCCATCGTCAGACGCTGGAACTGCCGTTTCGGACCGTTCGGCGGCGTGATCGGGCTCGGCCTCCTGCGCACACGCGGCACACGAAAGGAGCAGCGCAACGGCGGCGGCGAGCGTGCGCGCCCCCGACCACTCACGCCGACCCGAAACAACTGCCATGCTCCGCCCCGTGATGTGGGTCAACCATCGCCACACGCAATTCGCGTTGCCACCCCGCCCGCCACATCATCAATCTACCACCTCGGCCTGGCCGCTGCAAGACGAAAGCACCGCACGAAACCCGATCACACGGCGGGCCTTACGCCTGCCGCGCGGGCAGCCTCCTCCGCATGGGCAACGAAGTCCGGGTCAAGATTGAACGGAACGTCGGTCGTGAGCGGGACCGCGGTGTCGGCTGCCTGAAGGCAGAAGAACAGACCCGGATGAGGCTCGCCAACCAGGACGTCCACCCATTTGCCACGCATCGTGAGGATGAGAGCAAACGGCACCCCGGGCGCGAGACGCTCGGTAAAGAACCTGTGCCAGAGGAGGGCGGTCGAAGCGGGCGTGTCCCCGCATCGCGGAACGCGGATCGACTTGCCGCGTACATGCTCCGCTGTCCGAGATCTCGATGTCGAGCCTCCGTTCCCGATCGGTCTGTACGCGCCGAGTTCCTGCTCGATGGCGTACATGAGGCGGTGGTAGCCGACGCGGCCCGGCCCGAGTTCCGGACGCGCTGCGATCTCGGCGAGTGCGGTCGGCCTTGCGCCCCTGGACGGCGCAGGTTCGATGCCCCTGACCTTCGACGCCGCGTCGCGGAGCTCTTGCGTGAGTCTGGTCATCGCCTGCACGACCACGGAACGCTCTCGTGTCTGCACACACTTGCCCTCGAACCAGTCGAGCCGACGAGGGACCTGCTCGAGCGCCCACGCCATCGACACCCCCTCGCATTGAACGGCGACAACCATCGGGTACTGCGCCCGCCCCTTGCCGTCGCTCGACGACCAGAGCCTCGCGATGACGATGCCCGGCGGAATCCGCCAGACCACGAGATGCCTGAAACCCTCGACGCGCGAGGAGGGGTCGAGGCGTTCCCACGCCGCTGCGTCGATGTTGCTCGCGATCCCCTCGACGTAGAGCCGCCGCTTCACCCACGCGAGTTCCTGGGATTCAAGCGGAAAATCCTCGATGTGATCGTCCCAGCCGGGATGCTTGCCAAAGACCGCGACGCGGACGGACGGCTCGCTCCGTTTCGCCCCGCCGAACAGGTTGCCCAGTCGCTTCAGCATCTGCCCCACTCGCGGCGAGTGTTCGTTCCTCTTAGTGCGGCCAGTCCTCGGATGAAGGCCAGCGATCCGGTCCCGGGATCGCGCGGTTCGGACGCAGACAAATCCAGCATCGTACGATCGCGCCGTCCGATGCGCGCCGGGCGGGAACAGCGACCCTCCACACACCGGCGAGATCACCCCCCCGAATCGGCTCCCCTCCCCAGACGAGCAGGGCTGCGAGCGCGGTCCATGGCGCGTCCAGCGTAGCGGTGGCCACCACAGGTGCGTCGTCGTCCTCATTCTGAAAGTAGCGGATCTCGAGAGGAGCAGGCCCCGGTGAGGCTATTCCGCGCACGGCCGGGACAGGCTGGGCAGGCGAAACCGGGAACCGCGTGGTCCGGCCGTCCGCCCCCCGCAAGGGGATGCCCAACTCCCAGACACCGAAGCGGGAGAACACCGCGGCGTCGCCGTGCAGTTCCGCCGGGAGCGCGATCACGTCGAACTCGAGCGGGTCTTCGTCGTCGTGCAACGCAGCGAGCACCATCTCGATTCGCTCGAACCATGCGAGACCGCCCGGACCAGGAACAGAGACCCCGCCGCGCAATCGTGTGAGTTCCGCGTCGATCGACTGGTCGTTGGTGCGCGCTCCTTCGCCAATCGTCCGCCCGGGCTGACCGTCGGGGGGCATCGCCGCGAGCGCGGCGCGAACTTCCCGGGATGCACGCGCGGCATCGGCGAAGCGTGCAACATCGAGCGTTCGTGCTTCGTCGCGGCAGAGCGGGATGCCGCGCGCCGCGATGAGCGTGTCAATCGATGCCTGCGCCGAGCCACGAGAGGACTCCGCCAGGGCACGCAACGCACCCTTGAACACGCCGAACCAGTACCCCCCCGAACGATGGGCGTTCTCGACCATGAGAGCGCGCGAAAACTCGCCAGGCTCCATTGCCAGCACGGTTTCACGGGCACGAGACGGATCCTCCCCGAGCGCTCTCCAGGCTCGCAACGCGGCATCGGCCCGGCGTCTCGCTTCGGCGCCTGCCAACGACTCCCGCTCCGCGACGGCACGGGCGACCGTGTCGCGCGCACGCGCGCCGACCGCCTCTTCGACCCACGACGGAAGAACGGAGAGCGCGGACTCGACGGCGCGCCACGCCGCTTCGGCGGCGTCGCAGACAGCGTCGGTGGCAAGCGAGGCGAGCGCCGACTGCACCCCGGCCCAGGATACATGGCCTCGGAACGCCGGCTTCAACTCCCCTGGGACGACGCCCGCCCAGTATTCGACATACTCCGCGGCATACCGCGAAGCCTCTTCCGACAGTTCCTGCGCTTGCAGCGTCATGACTTCGCCATCGAGCAGGAGTCCGCCATCGGACTTGACGAGGGCGCCAACAACACCCACGGTCTCGAAGAGCCGGGCAGCGGAGGCCGGATGAAAGCGCTCGTCGAACCGGCCGCCGTTGAGCAGCGTGAGCGGCACGTCAGGGCGCGCCATCGGATCGAACTCCCCGGCGCCATGCGCGACGAACTCGACGAGACGGGGCGCTCCCCCTCGAACGCTCGACAAAAAACCCTGGACGGCGGCGTGGCGTTGTCGCCTGCCCGCTGCCTCGACGAGCGAGAAGAGCCCAGACTCCATCTCACCCGTCGATGCCGCCGCGATCGTGCTGCGCGCTTCGGCCACTCCCCGGTCGATCGCGGCGAGCCGTGCGCGAAGATCGTCATCCGCCTCGGACCCCACTGCGGTCAACAGTCGCCGGACGCCTTCGACGGCTTCTTTGCGGCGAAGGAACGCCGCTTGCCCGTCCCCTCCTCGTTCGAGTTGCCTGTCGCCGAGCTGCGCGAGATCACGCACGATCGCGCGGACACGCCGTTCACTTTCGGACACGACGCTCTCACGCCCTGAGGCGACAACGCCCTTGATCGAGGCGAGGGCAGGAACGTCGCCGAACTCGGACTCGAGCAGTACGAAGGCTCGCAACGCGTGCTCACGCAACTCTCGAGCGGCAGCGTCAACCCGCGGCTGGAGCCGGTCGGTTCCCGTCACGCCGAGCGCGTTGAGCGAACGCTCTACGTCGGCCGCTGCCGCCGAGTGCCTCACCGCAAGAGCGGACCAATCGGCCGCGGCGCGATCGTACTCGGACACTGTGGCGGCGCGGATGACCGCATCGGCGGCGATCAGGTCGCGTTCCGCAGCGTTGAGATCGGCGAGGGCACGCACCAGCGCCTCGATCTCGCCGATCCCTCCCGTGTCCGCACGGGTCTGCCAGAAACGAACGAACTCGTTGGCGCCGTGGCCCAGCGCTCGAAGCCCTTCGGGCGTTCCACACCCGAGCGAGGGCGGGGGCCATGCCGCACCCCCCCCTTCCGCCTTGTACAGCCACTCAAGCCCTCCGAAGAGCGCGGGCGCGGCACGCGATGCCCTCTCGGCTCCTTCATCGTCGCCGAGGAGGGCGTATCGCATCAGGACCGCGAGGTTTGGCCCATCCCCCCACAACCCTCCCCGTGCGTGGGCGACCTCCATCCGGCTCAACTCCACCAGCGCAGCCGTCGAAGCGTCGCTCCATGTGTCGGCGCGGTCTCGGGCGAGTCGCGCTCGGGCAGCGGAGACGATGGGACGAACGACGCCAATCTCGACGACGGCGGCGAAGGCACGGCGCCGCATCGCGTCAAGGTCCCCGAAGCCCCCGGCGATCGGCGCAAAGACGGCGGGGATGCGCACCGCGTCCTCCACCCACGGCCTGACATCGACGGGAAACGCGGCGATAGTGGTCTCCACCGGCCCGAGACGGAGTTCTCGATCACCCTCGTACACGAAACCCTGCCGACCTCCGATGCGCTCGGCGATGAGCGAGACCGGTGCACGATCGCTCTCGGGAACAAACTCTCTCCTGATCGCGGACCACAGGCGCTGGTGCCCGTCGATGGAAGCCTTGAACTGCTGGCCTGCAAACCACGTTGCGCCGATGGCGATGACCGCGGCTGCAAGCCCCGAGCCGAGCACCATGGCCTTCCGCGTGCGTTGCTGACGCTGGACGTCCGTCGCGCGGGTGACGAGGCCCCTCTCACGGAACACCTTCCGGAGGAAGAGCTCTCGGAGGAAATAGGATCTGTCCTTCTTCCAGACCCGCCCTTCGGGAAGCCGGTCCACGGGCACGCCCAGCGCCTCAGCCAGATCCGCGTCCAGGGCTGAACCGTCGCGCATCGCGGACGTGAAGTAGACGCCGCGCAGAAACGGCGGCTCTCCCCACACCCCCGAGACGAAGATCGCTTCGAGGTACCGTCTGAGCCTCGGCGCCAGTTGCACGAGCGCGTCGGGGAACGCGTAGAGGGCATCGACCTGATCGAACCGGCGCGCGGAGGCGTCCTCCGTGTGAACAGGGTCGAGCAACAACCCGAGCCGGCGACGGCGCATCCAGGCGCGAAGATCCGACAGCAGGGTCTCGATCGAGTTCGGGTCGAACGGCTCGCCGAGCGGCGAGGGGTTCGACCAGCCGAGAATCTGGTGCTGGAGGGCAGGATCCTTGATCGAGTCGAAGAACTCTCTGAACCCGTTGATCAGGTCCGCCTTGGTGATGAGGAGGAAGACCGGGAACCGCACCCCCAACGCGCGCTGGATGACGTTCAACTGCGTCGCGATGCGTTCGGCCTTGTGCGCGATTTCCTCCGGAGAGTCCTTGATGAGGCTGTCCGCCGGCAGGACCAGGAGCAGCCCGTTGATCGGACAGTTCGGGCGCGCCGTGCGCAACAACTTGAGGAACTCGGTCCACTCGCTGCCTGTGCCCGGCTCGACATCCTCGAAGATCAGGCGACCCGCCGTGTCGAGGATGACGGCCTGGCTCGTAAACCACCAGTTCATGTTCAGCGTGCCGCCGGTCCCTTGGAGGGTGTTCTGCAGTCCCGGTGGAAAGCCGACCCCCGAGTGTCGGATGGCCTCGGTCTTGCCCGACCCAGGCTCGCCCACAAGGAGGTACCAAGGCACCGAGTAGAGATCCTTGCCGTTCTGCCGGAAGACCTCGACGCCCTCTTCGAAGCGCTTCCGGATGTCGTCGAGGCGCGCCCGGCGCGCCGCGTCCGCGCCCACGCGCGGTGTCACCGCCGCGGCGTCACGGAGCCTGCGCTCGAACGGCTTGCTCTTGCGACGTTCCGCCCACCCGACAACCGCCCGGTAGACGAGGAGCATCAGGCCGAAGGCCAAAGCGAGCGCGGGAACTGCGAGGAGCCCCTTCGTGCCCACCAGAACGAAGAGAACGCCGCTCATCCCACCCACGATGGCGATGGTGATGCCGATCTTGAGTGGAAGCGTGCTCGAACTGGCGGCGGGAGACGCCGATCGCGCCTTGGCGTTCGTGCCCTTGCCCTTTCGTGCGTTCGGAGTTGCCATTCGCTTCTATTCCCCGCCGGACCGTTGCGAGCCGGCGGCAGATGCCTCCGCGGCGGTGATCGCCGTGAGTGATTCACGCAGGTCCCGTGTCCCGCTGACATAGAGGTAGCCGTTGATGAAAAACAGCGCGACGATCAGCCCCGCGAGCACGACAACGATCGCCAGCACGGACCTGCCCGCCGGCTGCACCAGGTCCGTCGTGTCGACGTGCTCGTAGGCTTCCGGACAGACTGCCGAAGCGGGGTCTGCGTCCATTTCCGAGCGCAACTTCGCGGAGACCTCGACCATGAGGCGGCGGAGTTCGTCGGGGGAGCGTCCACCGCTGAAGCCCAGCCCGAGGCAGGTGTAGAGGACGCCGAGCCGCTCGTTGCCATACGGCCCCTTGTCGCGGAGCGCTTCCTCGACGAGCACGCCGAAGACCCGGCCTGCGTTGGGGTCCGAGAGCGTTCCGCCAATCGGCTCCCAGGCGGACGCGAAAGGAAGCTCGCTGCCGCGGATCGCCTCGTCGGCGAAGAAGATCAGTGCCGGCTCGATCCGGTCATATTCTGTAGCGAGCGGGCCGAGGCGGAGCGCGCGGCCTCGCATGTCAGAGAGCAGTGCGTGCAGGTCCGCCCGAACCGACGACTCGTCCTGGGGCGCGCCCTTGCGCGCCGACCGGTTCAAGCGGCAGACGTACTGAAAGTACGGTTCCGTGAGTTCGAGCAGTTTCATGCCTCTGCGCCGCCTGGCGCGGCCGGACGGCGCACGCCACCTTCGAGCATCGCCTCGACGTACTCCGACATCGCGGAGAGCATCGACGCTTCCAACAGATCCTCGTCATAGTCGCCCGCGAGTTCGCGGTAGCGTCGCCAGCAGGCGCCGTCGCGACCGACCCCGCGGGCCGTGACTCCGTCCTCGACCATCTCGGGGGAGAGTCGGCCAAGTTCACGGTGCGCAAAGTGCCCGACCTGCGACACGGAAGTCAGCATCGCTGAGATCAGCAGTCGGAGTCGTTCGAGGTCGGCTTCCGCGTTGTCGCCACGGCCGGCGCAGTACGTCGCCATCGCTTCTGAGAGCGAGCCGACACGCCGGACCTGGCTCCGCGGGGCGATCTTCTTCCACGTCCCCCACGCGATCTGGTCCAGCCCGAGAGCAATCCGTGTCAGAACTGCGGCCAGAGCGATGGCACGCTCGGGGCGAACCTCGACGCCAGGTCCGAGTCTCGCCGCCTCCCGAAAGGACGCGAGCGCACGCTCCATCGCATCGGCGCCGCGATCAGGGTGTGACTCACTCATAGGGTGCTCCCTCGGGGGCGTCCCCCGGCCCGGCCATCATACGGATCGCACCGGGACGGGTCCGAGAGGCTCCGATGCCGGAGGGGTCGTGCGGGTTGTGCCGCCTCCGCGGCCAACGTGCCGTCGTACCCGGGAGTCGCGGTGCGATCGCCGCGAGCCGGGGAAGCCCGCATCCGATTGACAGGATGACAACCCCGTCACCGGACGGCCCAGAAACGGCGCGGCTCCCTCCTGCAACATTCTCTCCGGAGCAGCCCATGAAGCGCCCCACCCGTCCCCTTGCTCTCGCAGTCCTGGTCGCCTCGCTCGCCACGGTCGGCTGCTCGGCGCCGACGCAGTCTTCCTCGCGCGCGTCTGCGTCGTCCCACCAGCACGCGCGGGCGTCGCTCGGCGCGGGCGACTCGCTGGGCGGCGCGATCTTCAGCACTCGCTCCAGGACCGAGAGCCGCCTGGCCACGGCACGTGTCGGCGACTGACGCCGCCGAAGCCCATCAGCCGCCGAGGTCAAGCCCGATGTCGCGCAGGGCATCCGCCACCTGGCGACCGAGGTGGATTCTCGCGTCTCCCGCGCTGAACACGAGCCTGAAGCCGACGTCGGCGAAGGTCGCATCGGCGACTTGTCGCGCGGGAATCTCGTACGCGCGGTCGAGCGCCAACTCCGGGGGCGAGAGCGCGGACCCGCCGATCACGCCGTAGCGTGCGTTCGCACCGGGAATAGAGACGAACTCGGCAACGTTCCCGATCATGTTCTTGAGGACTCTCCCCGCCCCGCGGTTGACGGGCTGGAACCACAGCACGCCGTCGTTCCCTTCGTGAAACGCCGCCTCCGCGCTGCGCGAGACCTGCACACCCTCCGGCATGAACACCCCGTCGTCGGGGTAGCGGAAGTTGATGCGCACGGCGCCTGCCGCCTGCTTCTCGGCGATGATCCTCGCGACGTGGTCACGCTGCGCCGCGAAGGTCTCATCCCGAACGTTCCAGCCGGTGGTGTCGGAATCCTCATAGAGTCGCAGCGCCCGGACCCACTCCGCCTCGGTCGGAAGACGGCAGTTCAGGGTCTCCGCGAAACGCTCCGCGCCGTGCGCGGTGACGTGCTGAATCGGGTGCAGATCGGACGTTCTGTGCTCGGGCGCGATCCGGAGCGGATCGCGCGGGTCTCGCAGCGACGGCGCGTACTGAGGCGTCGCCGCGGAAGCCTCCACGTTCGCGGGGAGCCAGTCGTCGCGCTGGCCTTCGATGCCCCTGCGACGGCCAAGCCCGTTGCGCAACTGCGTCGGCCAGAGCCAGACACGCGGGCCTGACCAGACGTCGTTGTTCTGGAACGCTGACGGAACGAGAGCCGGCGCAACCTCCATCCACTGCTCCGCCGTGAGCCACGACTGCATCAGTGCGAGCGACACCTCCTCCGTGGCGACGTAGATCGTCTCGGGGCCGGCGCCGTCGACGCGCACGAACTCCATCCTTCGGACCTGCGTCGGCGCCCGGGTGCGGCGCTCGCCACGCCACTCATAAACGACTCGCAGGTCGTCATCATCCGCGATGGGGAACCAACCGTTCACGCCCGGACCAACCTCGGAGAACTTCACGCGGCCTGGCCCGGCACGCCAGTCCGCGACAATGCCCGCGAAGCCGTCCGCAACCCTTGCCCACGGGCCCACCTCGGGAAGCCCCCGAACCTGGGTGATAAACTCAGCGACCGCCTGTTCAACCTCCGACTCGGGGCGCGAGGTGACCGCCGCGGATCGCAGCCCGAGCAACGCGAGGTTGTACCGAAGGCGAGGCTCGAGACGTGTCGCATCTACGCCGAAACGCTCGATCTCAGCAACGCAGGCAAGGAACTCCTCTTGGGTCCGCGCGGCCTCAGCGGCCCGCGCCCACCTCGACTGCCCTTCCGATGCAAGAGTTGCCTCGAGTCGAGATCGACGTTCCTCATCGCGCAACGCCGCGAGAGAAGCACGCAGGCGGTCGCGTGCAACCACTTCCTCTCGGAGTTCGACCGCATTCCCGGGCCAGCCAGGGGCGTCGAATCCGCCAAGTCGGAGCCATGCCGCGTATGAAGCGGCAGGCGAGCGACCTCCCTCTCGCGCGATGCGGCTCAGAACGGCGCGATCGCTCGAACGGCCGATCCCGTCGAGTTCCTCGAACCACCCGAGCAACTCTTCGAAGGTACGAGGCCCGTTCACCTCGGAGAACTCCGGACGCGCGGCGCAGCGTTCGACAAGGGACCGCGGCGTCCCCCCGTCCGGCAACGGATCGCCTGGCAGCAGCAGGCCTTCGACGGCACGTTGTGCGCTCATCATGTCGGCGAAGATGCCGCGAACGGCGGCAACCCACTCCGTCGACGCCGCAGCCGCCTCGCGAGCCACGGCGAGCATCGCGTCCGGATTCGTGTAGGCGCCGTTCTCCCAGCGCGCGGCCCTCAGCGCAGGCTCAGCCGCGCTCCCTTGCCTGCGGAGCAACGCTTCGCGGAGAGGTGCCGCGGCATAGATCAGCGCCTCGGGCGCCCCGAGGTCCACGCTCGAAACGGCGGCTTCAACAAGCCCCCGCAGCACCGATTCCATCGACCCCATCCTCGCACGAAGCAGCGAGTAGTCCCTTGTCGAGTCGTAAGCAGCGAACAGGTCGTCGCGCCGCAACCCCCACTCGGCATCCAGCGCGGCGTTGCCGAGCGGTGAGGTCGCCCCTCGAACCCGCTGCACCCACGCCCGCTCTCGCGACGCGATCTCCGCGAACAGCTCCGCGGAGTCTCGTTCAAGGGCGTTCAGTTCCGCCGAAACCTCCCCAGCGAGCGCGACGACCCGCTCGCGCGTGAACGCGTTCCATGCCATCGACTCCGCCTCCAGCGCACGACCTCGAACCGCTTCAGAACGGGCGGCCACGCTCTGAATCCTTGCCCGTAACGCTTCGTCCGTGTCGGGTGAGTCTGCCGCTCGCGTGAGGCCGTCGGACACGCGGTCGATCCGATCGCCCGCGCCCCAGGCATGAACAGGGTTCGACAGCACGGGCAGCCGCCGGAACGACTCGCGCGAGACTTCGTCGAGCAGCCGCGTGAAGAACTCGATGTCCGCCTCGACCGACCCCGCTCGCAGTGCCCGAAGCGACTCGGCGTGCTCGACGAACGCACCCGAATCCACACGCTGCCAATCCGTCGCCACGAACACCGCGATCCTGTCGGCAACCAAGGCGTACTCGCCCAACGTCTCGCCGAGCGTACGCAGCGCGTCCTCGGCCTCGGCGGCCGCGGTGAGCGCCGCGTGCGCCGAGGAGCCGAAGAGCACAAAGCCCTCTGCCCCGGTTGAATCCGCCGCGGTTGAGCCGGCCTCGATCCGAGAGAGCCGTCTGGAGATTTCCGACGGGAGTGACGCCGCGGCAAGACCCCGATCGATCCGCTCCGCCAAACCAGGGCCAGGCGCCTCCCGCAACTCGGAAGCAAGGTCGCGGACCTCCGCCGCCGCACGTCCCCAACCACGCTCGGCGAGCGCGTCGGCAGACGACTCCAACTCCGCCGGCAACGCCCAGTCCGTGGACGTCAACGCGCCGCGCACGGCGATCATCGCGGCGTAAGCATCACGCGCCCGCTTGCCTTCGTTGCGCATCTCGCTCAGTGGTAGGCTGGCAAGGTCGCGCCGGCTGCCCGGATTGCGCCTCTGCGCAATCTCGGCGGGGTCGATCGCCCTTCGGTTCAGGAATGGAAGCAGCGCCGTGCCGAGATGCTCGTCACGCTCCCATCGCGCGCGCGAATCGACGTCGAGGCTTTCGACATAGTCGCAAAGCGGCAGGAGCCAGTCGTCGCTCGCCGCGCACAACTCCTGCCATGCGACCGGATCGAAGGGGTACAGCGCACGCTGGATTGCGAGGTACGCCTGCCATCCCACGACCGCGAGGACAATCGCGGCCGCGACGCCGAGACCGGCTTTCGCACGCGATCGCTTGCGCCGGCTCCAAGGCGAAGGAACCGCTTCCACCGCGGCGCAAATCTCCTCGATCGTGAGCGATCCGTCGGGCGTGTTCGGGTCGAGCAGCCGGGCGCAGATGTCTCGCCACGCCCCACCCACTCCCCGACCGAGTCGGTCCCAGGCCTCGGACCGCTCGATCGGCCAGCCGCCGAGCGCGGCGAACTCGCGGTGCAGGATGAGGCGGTGGATCAGGCGGCCGAGGGCAACGAGGTCGGCGTGCTGCCCCCCCCTTGGCGGGTCTGCGGACGGGTCGCAAAGGGCGACGTCGGCGGGCGTCCAGGCGTTCCGGGTGGCGAGCAGGACGTTGCCGGGCTTGAGATTGCCGTGGCCGCGGCCAGCGCCGTCGCGCACCTCGCGCAGGGCGTCGAGGACGCCGAGGACGAGGCCCTTGAGCCAGGGTGCGCTCTCGTCATCGAAGATGAAGCGGCCGGAGGTGAGGTCGGCGGCGGTGCGCGGGCGCAGCGACCACGCGACGAAGACGCCGCCGTCGTAGCGCCCGTAGTCCTCGACGCCGGCCCAGTGCTCGCCGCCGGAGGCGCGGGCGAGGCGTTGGGCCTCGGCGGCCTTGAGGAACTCGACGACCAGGGCCTCGGCACGCTCGGGGCCGAGCAGGTCGTCGGGGCGCTCCATCCATTTAACGGCGTAGCGGACAGGGTCGGGGTCGCCGGAGCGCGTGGCGACGGAGACGGTCCAGAAGCCGCGGCGGTAGAGGTCGCGTTCGATCTCGAATGGCCCCACCCGCCTCATGCACCCTCCCGGAGCGGGGCCTTGCACGGACCCGCTTCTCTCGCACTACGGGGCGGGGCCTTTCAGGCCCCGTCTCGGGGAGTCTACCTCAGAACCGCGGGCGGATGTTCGCAGGAGCGCAGGGACGCGCGGGGATGAGCGAGGGTGCGCGGGCTGAAGCCCGCGGCTCGGAGTGAGGCTCGCGGTGAGGCGAGCGGGCTTCGTGCGGGCGGGATTCCCTACCATGCGCCATGCCCGCCGCGGACCCGACCCTCGCTCGCCTCGAGTTCGCGTTGGAGTGCGCCCGCGAGGCGGGGGACCTGACGCTGGGCTACTTCCGCTCGCGCCGGTTCGCGGTGGATGCGAAGGACGACGGCTCACACGTGACGGACGCCGACCGCGAGGCGGAAACGCTCATCCGCGATGCCCTCGAGCGGGCCTTCCCGGACGACGCGATCTTCGGCGAGGAGCACGGCGAGCGGGCGGGGAGTTCGGGGTACCGGTGGCTGATCGATCCGATCGACGGCACGGCGTCGTTCGTGCACGGCGTGCCGCTGTACGGGACGCTGGTCGCGGTCGAGCGGGGGGGGGAGTCCGTGGCCGGCGTGATCCACATGCCCGCGCTGGGCGAGACGGTGCACGCGGCCCGCGGCGGCGGCGCATGGCACACGACGGCAGAGTCGCGCGAGCCTCTGCCCGCTCGGGTCTCGGCGGTGCGCACGCTGCGCGAGTCCATGCTCGTGCTGACCGCGTTCGACTACTTCGCCAAGGCGGGGCGGGAGGACGTGTTCGCGCGGCTGGCCCGGGCGTTCGCGCGGATGCGCGGGTGGAGCGACTGCTACGCGCACCTGCTGGTGGCGACGGGCCGGGCCGAGGCGGCCGTCGAGCCGACGATCAAGCCGTGGGACGTCGCGCCGATGACGGTCATTCTGGAGGAGGCGGGCGGCCGGTACACCGACTGGCGCGGGCGAGCGACGGCGTATGGGCCGGATGGGGCGTCGACGAACGGGTGGATTCACGAGGAGTTGTTGGGAGTGCTGGGGGAGCCGTGACCAAACCCCGACGCAGCGCACAGTGATAACCGTCGGTCGACTCCCGAATCTCCGATCATCTCCCAAACGTCCGGGAAAAATCCACGGTTTGGCCGGCTTCGCCCTATGCCGACCCCGGCCGTTCGTAGTACTCTGGGACCATCCCGGTCCGACGCGTTCCGGCGTCAGACGCCGCTGTTCGCATTCGGACACGCCGCACTCGCGGGAGGCACACGTTCAGCAACACGCGGGACTTCATCTGCTTCATCAACGCCTTCGTCGAGGGCTGCCCATAGAAGAGCACACCGCGAACGCGAGTTGAAACAAGAGAAGAACAGGAGGAGAATCATGACACGCTCACCGACACAGGCAACCCGGCACATCGTATCCCGCCTGCCGTTCGTCGCCCTGGCGGTCGCGACGCTCGTGGCGTTTCTCGCCGGCGGCGCTCGCGCCGAGGACTACTTCATCGACGACGGCGACGTGCCCGCCCTAATCGCGGCCATCGAGGCCGCCAACGCCAACGGACCGAGCGTGGACACCATTCACCTTGCAAATGGTGGAATGTACGAACTCACCGAGCCGCACAATAGCGGCTTCGGACTTCCAGCCATTGACAGTGCGATCATCATCCAAGGCAACGGCGCCACCATCATGCGTCCGCTCGATGCGCCGACATTCGGGATCATTGTGATCACGGGGTCGGGCGATCTGAGTCTTCACTCCGCCACACTGATCGGGGGCAACTCAGCCATTGGAGCGGGGCTCGAGAACGGCGGCGCCCTCGTTGCCACTGACTGCATTATCAAGCAGAACTCCGGGGGCAATGCGATACGGAGCTGGGGCACCCTGACGATGAGCGGGTCCACGTTCAGCGGCAATAACCTTGGCGCTGTCATCTACATCGGGTCGAGTGGCGTCGCTGCACTTGAAGGGTGCATCATCAGCCAGAATCTCGCCACAGGGATTCACAATCAAGGCACACTGACCATCACCGGCTGCGCCATCACCAATAACACAGGCGCCATCGCCGGCGCGATCGAGAACGCTGGACTTCTCTTCATGAGCCACAGCACGATCGGTGCCAACACAGGGATCGATGGTGCCGGCATCCGAACGTGGAACGCTGTCGAACTCGTGCATTGCGACATCAGCAACAATACCGCGAGCGGCGCCGGGGGCGGTCTTTACGTCGGGAATGGCGCAACCGCTGTCATTCGTGACAGCACGCTGCGCGAGAATGCGGCGGCCGCAGGCGGAGGGATATACAACGGGGGGACGATCACGCTGCATGACAGCGAGATCACCAACAACACGGCACAGTACGACGGGGCAGGGGTCGCCAACACCGGCTCGATGACGGCCGCGGGGACCACGATTCGTGGGAACAGCGCTGATACTCTCAGCGGCGGGACAGCAGGTATTTACAGCCCCAACAGCAGCAGCCATGTGACGATGACGAACTGCTTGATCTCGGACAACAGGTCTTACTGGGAGACTGGGGGCATCACGAGTGGGGGGGAACTTCTGCTTTCCGAGTGCGTGATCAGCAATAACAGGTCGCTCCACGCCGGCACTGGCGGGATCTCGGCCAGCGGCATTACGACTCTGTCTAATTGCATTGTGAGCGATAATGTCGGCGGGTACGACAATTGGTACGGCGGCGGCGGCGTTACAGCGTACGGCCACACGACGCTCGTAGGCTGTGTCATCAGTGGCAACCTGGGCCGCCTAGGCGGCGGCCTGTGCAGGTATGGAGAAACGACCGTTTCCGATTGCAGGATCAGTGGCAAGCTTTGCTTTGGGGCCTGATTGCCAGGGGTTTACAAGCTACGGGGATACCACTCTGATGGACTGCGTAATCAGTGAAAAATATCACCGCTAACGCGACGGCGGTGGTGTTTACGCGTCGGTACAAACGACACTGATCGCTTGCACAATCAACCACAACTGCGTGCAACGTATGGGGCGAAGCATTTGGCAACTCACCGCTGCGGCTCTTGCCAACTGCACAATCAGTGGCAACAGCGGGAACCTTGGTGGTGGGATGGTGTGCGTGCAGATCAAGAAATCGCACCCTGTCTCCTGATGGTGAACTGTACCATCGCCGACAATCATGGTGTCGGTATCGAGAACTACGGCGACCCAGATGGTCTTACGCACCAACTGCATTGTCGCCCACAATACCCCAGCGGCGACTTCCGACGGTATGTATACCGATGCTGGCCCGCAATATCGTCGAGGACGGCGTCACACGACTGACCCACCCACCAGCTCGCAATATTATGCTCGGTCCCTACGCCGACAACGGCGGCCCGACCTGGACGCACGCTCTCCTTCCCGGCGAGAAGCCCCGCCATCGACGCCGGCGACTGCGCCGGAGGCACCATCGCCCAGGAGGACCAGCGCGGCGTCCTTGCGCTGGGGCGCGACGCGTGCGATATCGGCGCATTCGAGTTAGAGGCCGACCACTGCCCCGCCGACTTCAATGGAGATACGGTCGTCAACTCCCTCGACTTCATCGCGCACCTGAACGCCTACGTTTTCGAAAAGGATCCGTCGATATTCAGCACACGGGGACTGAGTGCGTGAACTCGCTCGAGCTTCATCGCTTTTCCTCAACGCCTATGTCGCCGGATGCCGTAGCAAAGCGCCGCACCTTCGCGTGTGTCTGGCTTTGCGACCTCGGCGCTCCGGCGGTTGCCCACCCTGCCCTCCACCCACTTCGGTCGGAACGAGCGAAGTCTTAGCACGCCAGGCGGTGGTCACCACACCGCGGCACAGGCCCGCGTGGTACAATCGTCCCCTATGATCGACCTCACGGTGAGCAGCGGGACCAACGGACCTCTGCCGTCGCTACGGGGGTAGTGTGCGGCTTCGCTGCGTTCAGCTGCGCCCGCAGTTCTCGTTCTCGCTTCTCCGCCTTGGATCGCTCGTCGCTGCGGACCAGGGACTCCAGCCCGCGGAAGATCCAGTACCCAGCAAGCAAGGTCAGGACGGGCTCCATCATTCACTCCACGGTCAAGCGGAACGAGAAATGCTCAAACCCCAGGTGCTGCCGCGCTCACGCGTCCGTCGAATCCGGATTCCACGGCGGCGATTCGCACTCGACCTCGCGCGACCGCCGGTTCTCGCGCCACAGAACGGTTTACCATCACGCGCCCTCGTGCCCCACCGTGGGGTGACGCGCGCGGGCTGCGGAGAGTATACCGATCCCGTTCTCGGAGCTCACGGTTCCTCCATCGAGCTTGGGCGAACGCTGCAGCCGCGTAACGGCGTGGTACCGTGCGGCGGGGTTACGGGTAGTCCTGCCTCGTCGGCCGGATCAGGGCGTCGCAGATGTTGACGGCGGGGGGGCGGCTGACGATGAAACTGATGAGTTCGGCGACGTCCTCGGGGGTGAGGACGGGGCCGATGCGGTCCACCACGCCGGCGAACCAGTCCTCGGCGTAGCCCGCGACACCCTGGAACTCGGAGCGCACGAAGCCCGGCTCGATGAGCGTGACGCGGACGCCCCTGGGGCCGATCTCGCGGCGGAGGGCCTCGGCGAGGGAGTTCACGGCGAACTTGGTCGAGCCGTACATGGAACTGAAGGGGGAGATGTGGCGGCCGACGTTGGAGCCGATGACGACGATGTCGCGGGCTTCCTGCTGCCAGCCGGGGCCGTGCTCGATATCGGCGAGCAGGCGTGCGGCGGCCTCGCGCATGAGGCGGGCGGCGGCGAGGAGGTTGGTCCGGATCATGCCCTCCCACTGCTCGGGGTCGGAGGTGGTGACGGAACCGTTCAGCCCGCGGCCGGCGTTCACGACGACGAGGTCGGCCTCTTCGCCGAAGCGCTCACGCGCGGCGTCGAACATCGCGCCGATGACGGCGGGGTCGGCGGCGTCGCCGGGGACGACCGCGGCGCGCTCGCGGCCGATGCGGTCGGCGACCTCGTCGAGTTTCGCCTTGCGGCGCGCGTTGAGGACGACGCGGGCGCCGTGGGCGGCGAGGTCGCGCGCGATGGCCTCGCCGATGCCAGCGCTCGCGCCCGTCACCACCGCGATCCGCCCGTCAAGCCGCTCGTGCATCTCTGACTCCCTGTGTTGCTCGCCCGGTTGCAGGAGATTATTCACCACAGAGGCGCCGAGGGCACTGAGGGGGAGAGATCCGGTGGAGAGAGCAAAAAGTGTGGGATGTCAGAGTGAAGCATGGCTGGAGGACCAGATTCGGCACAGGCGGGACGCCTGTGCCACCGGCTACACTGCCTAACTCCATTCCTCTGCTCTTCAGTTCTGTTTCCCCTCTGTGCCCTCTGCGCCTCTGTGGTGAATCCCACTCCTTCACTCCGTGACTTCCCCTCCCCATGTTCGGCTCGCACCTCTCCATCGCCGGCGGCATGACGAACGCCCTGCACGAGGCGGAGCGGCTGGGCCTGGAGTGCGTGCAGGTCTTCACGAAGAACCAGCAGCAGTGGAAGGCCCCGCCGCTGGACGGCGCGCAGGTGGCGGACTGGACGGCGGAGGTCGCGCGGCTGGGCTGGCAGGCGCGCACGGTCAGCCACGCGTCGTACCTCATCAATCTCGCCAGCCCGAACGCTGACCTGCACGCCAAGTCCGTCGATCTGATGCACGTCGAGATCGAACGGTGCGAGGCGCTGGGCATCCCGTTCCTCGTGCACCACCCCGGGGCCGCGACCGACGGCGACCCGGACGCGGGGCTGGCCCGCATCGCCCGGGCGTACCGGGAACTGTTCCGGCGGACGAGGGGGTACCGGACGGTCTCGTGCCTGGAGAACACGGTTGGCTCGGGGACGAACCTCGGCCGCACCTTCGAAGAACTGGCCCGGCTCCGGTCGATGATCCTCGGCGAGGGCGCGGACCCGGAGCGGGTCGCGTTCTGCTTCGACACCTGCCACGCGCACGCGGGCGGGTACGACCTGTCGGAGCGGGAGGGCGCGGCCCGCGTGCTGGACGATTTCGACTCGATCTGCGGCGAGGACCTCATGCGCGTCGTCCATCTCAACGATTCCAAGGGAGCGGTCGGCAGCCGCCTCGACCGACACGCCCACGTCGGCGAGGGGACCATCGGCGGCTCGACCCGGGCCGACCGGCTGGCCCGGTCGGGGTTCGCGGCGGTAGTGAACCGGCCCTCGCTGCGCGGCGTACCGAAGATTCTCGAAACCCCGAAGGGGAACTCGCCCAAGGGCACGCCGCACGACACGATCAACCTCCGCCGGCTGCGGCGGCTGCAAGAGTCATGAGCATCCGAGGCGCCACCATGAGACGATCGATCCCCTGCGTTGTGGCCGTGTTGCTTGCGTCGGGCGTGGCCGTGCCGCTGGCGGGGTGCTCGGGGTGGAAGCGTGAACGCTCGGAGGCGCGCGCACGCACGGCAGCGGAGCGCGACAAGGCGGCGGAGGCGGCGGACTTCGGGAACCGGCTGCGCGAGCAGGGGCTTGACGAGGCCGCGCTGGCCGAGTTCGAGCGGGCGATCGCGATCAATCCGACGCTGACGGTGGCGTACCTCGGCGCGGGGGAAATCTACCGGCAACGCGGCGACTACAACACCGCCGAGCAGCGTTACGCGGAGGCGGTGCGGCTGTCGCCATCGGACTTCGACGCGAACTACGGACACGGGCTGACGCTGCAACTGCTCAACCGTCTGAGCGAGGCGGTGCGGGCATATCTGCGCGCGCTCGCGATCCGCCCGTTGGACTTCGCCGCCAACCGCGACCTGGGCACGGCGTTCCTGCAACTGGGCGAGGCGGCGCAGGGGCTGCCCTACGCGGAGCAGGCGGTGCGGGTCGATCCGTCGGACGGGCCGGCGCGGGTGAATCTCGGCGCGATCTACGCCGCGCTGGACCGGCACGCGGACGCGATCACACAGTACCACTACGCTGCCGAGTTGATGGTGATGTCGCCGGAGATCATGCTGAACCTTGCGGACTCCTACGGCAAGGTGGGCCGCTACGACGACATGGCGGCGACGCTGCGCGAGGTCATCCACCAGCGGCCGAGCGCACAGGCTCACGAGCGGCTCGGTTCGGCGTACTTCCGGGCCGGGCACTACGACCAGGCACTGGCGTCCTTCAGGGCTGCGACGGCGATGGACGCGAACCACTACCCGGCGCACAACGGCATCGCGGTCTGCCTGCTCAACCGGTACCTGTGGTCGGACCGCACGGATCGGGCCGCGCTGGACGAAGCGCTGGACGCGCTGCGGCGGTCGCTGCGGATCGAGCGGAACCAGCCGAAGATCGTGGAACTGCTGACGCGGTACGGGTGAGGCGCTCGGGCGTCAGTCCTCGTCGTCGTCGCCACGCATGTCGTGGTACTCCTCGGTCCATCCGGCCTGGATGGCTTCGAGGATGCGCTCGTTGACGGGGTGCGCCGGGTCTTCGAAGAACCCGGGCAGCGTCCGGACCATGTCCCGCAGGTGCACGAAGCCGACGGTCCCCGGGTCCATGTCGGGGAATCGGCCCGCGAGTTCCTCGGCGATGCGGTCCACGTCGAGCCAGTGAAACTGGTCGCTCATAGGAAGAGCCTTTCGTAACGCTCGATTATACGCCGGAGGAGCACGACCAGGCGCGCGCCCTCCGAGCCGCGGACCCGGCGGGCGAGGTCGAAGGCGTGACGGCTGGGGGCGATCTAGACGCCGGGCGTGGCCTCCCACGGATACTCCGGGTTCTCGCCGTTGCCCGCGACGGCGGGCGCGAGACGCTCGATGGCAGCGACGAGCGGGAGCACGCGGTCGACGTAGACGCGCCACGCGTCGAAGTCGCCGTCGAAGAGCGCATCGGCGGCTTCCCTCCGGTTCCGAAGAAGCCGGAGCGCCTTCACGATGGCCACGTGCGAGCGGACCTCCGCGCCGTGTTGCTCGGCGCTGGTGCGCAGCTCGCGGCCGAGTTTCTCGGTCGCCATCTGCAGATAGTGCAGGCAATGACAAGCGGGCACCTCGTCCATCGACAGCAACACACCGAATACCGCAAGGTCGCTGGCAGCCTGGGTACGGAATGCCTCCCCACGGTCCATGGCTCGTGCTCAGCCGAAGACCCGCCGAGGGCTGGCGCCGCCCCACGACTCCGGAAGACGCAATGACCCGGACTCGACCCGTCGCCAGTCCTCCTCCGACAGCAGCGCAACCTCAACGACGAACGGGAAGGCATCCGACTTCCCGAACCGGACCGCGCTCACCAGGCCGTTCTCCGGCGGAAGTTCGGCGTCCGAGACCTCAATGAAGCGGACCACACGCCGGTCGGGGTCGTCGTAGGAGATGATCCGCTTGATCGAGGGGTCCACGCTGGCGTGCTCGCGTGCGAGCGACTTCACCGCCTCGTCGTAGTCCCTGGTCTGAATCATGGGGTTCAGCATACCTTCAGTGCGGCACTTCCTTCACCGCGTTCCGGTTCCACGCCGGGACGCGAACGACGATCGGGCCTTCGCCCTCGATCTCGCACTGGCAACTCAGCCTGCTGTTTCGCTGCAGGCCGGGGGCCTCCTCGACGCGGTCCTCCTCGGCCTCGGTGGCTTCGGAGAGGGAGTCCATGCCCTTCTCAACATAGACGTGGCAGGTGGAGCAGGCGCAGACGCCGCCGCAGGCGTGCTCGATGTTGATGCCGGCTTCGATCGCCACTTCGAGCAGGTGCTCGCCCTTGGCGGCGAGGACGTCCCACTCGGTCTTCTCGGTACCGGTGAGGCCCTCGGGGTCTTCGAGCATGAACTTGACGGGCACGGTCGCCGGGCCGTGATCGTGGTCGGATCGTCGCAGGTGCATCGAGTCACGCTCCTGAATCAAGCCCATTGGCTGCGTCTTAGACTCATTCCACTGTAGGCCACGCTCCCGCGAACCCCAACACCGGATTCAACCCGGCCCGGACCTATCCTTTCCTCCCCATCATGCCCGATCCCGGCCCAATCCACGCCCTCCCGGACCTCTCCGTCGTTGCCCCGGCGCACAACGAGCGGGAGAACGTCGCTGAACTCGTCCGGCAGATCGAGGCGGCCCTCGACCGGGCGGGGATCCGCCACGAGATCGTGATCGTCGACGACGGGTCCACGGACGGCACGCGCGAGGTGGTCGAGCGCCTGATGCGGGATCGGCCCTCGCTGAGGTGCGTCAAGATGCTGCGCACGCCTCCGGGCAAGGGCAACGGCCAGTCGGCGGCGTTCCACGCCGGGTTTCGGGCGGCAAGGGCGCCGCTCATCGCCACGCTGGACGCGGACCTGCAGAACGACCCGGCGGACCTGCCGGCGATGCTCGACCTGATGCGATCGTCGGGGGCGGACCTGGTGCAGGGAGACCGCTCGCACGCACGGCGCGATTCGGCGGTGCGCCGGTGGGGTTCGGTCGTCGGACGCCTCTTCCGGCGATGGCTGCTGGGGGACACCATCCGCGACACGGGCTGCTCGCTGCGGATCATGCGGCGGGAGGTCGCGCTCGCGCTGCCGCTGGAGTTCCGCGGGGCGCACCGGTTCATCCCGGTGACGGCCCGGCACCTCGGGTACGCCGTGGTCGAGATGCCGGTGAACCACCGGCCCCGGGCGGCGGGCGAGACGAAGTACGGCATGGGGATCGCGCAGCGGGCGATCCCCGGGCTGATCGACTGCTTCGCGATCCGGTGGATGCGGTCGCGCCGGCGGCCGGTGGAGTGCGTGGAGGTCGAGCGGGCCGCGGATGCGACGCCGGTCGTATCTGTGCGCACGCCGCAGGAGGCCTCACGATGAAGCCGGGGCCGGTGATCGCAATGGTCGTGCTGCTCCTGGTGGGCGTTTGGCTCGTGCTGCAGCCGACGCTGCGGAAGTTCAAGCGGATCGACCCGGAGGCGGCGCGGATCGAACTCTCGCTCGGCGCGGCCCGCATCGGGGTCGAGCAGCGGGCGAGCGGGGCGGGCGGGTTCGAGTACCACTTCGTGGGCGATCGTGATCTCGAATCGCTCGCGTGGATCGACGACGGCCGGTTCCAGACGATCGTGAACGACCGCATGAGGTCGTGGCAGTCGCGGCCTGCAATGGAGCGGACGCTGCTCGGGTTCTTCAACATCTCATCGTGGGGCAACTTCGTCTGGATCGTCGTCGGGCTGACGGGGCAGGCGTGCTTCTTCGGGCGCATGCTCGTGCAGTGGGTTGTGAGCGAGAAGTCGCGCCGATCGGTGGTGCCGGCGGTCTTCTGGTGGATGAGTTTCTTCGGGGGCGTCGCGCTGTTCGCGTACTTCGTGTGGCGGACGGACATCGTGGGCGTGCTGGGCCAGTCGACCGGGGTCGTGATCTATGCCCGCAACCTTCGGCTGATTCACAAGCACAATCGGCGGGTGCGGCGCGATGAGTCGAAGTCCCGGGACAGCGCGGCCGCGCCGGAGCCGGTCGCGGCGCAGCGGTAACACGGACGGGGGAGGCAGACCATGCGAGTGATCTTCGACGAAGCCGAACTGCTGAGCGACGCCGCGACGCTGGAGCAGGGCCTGCGCGCCGGGACGGAGCGGGCGGAGGAACTGGGTCGGCTCATCGTCGAAGTGGTCGCCGACGGCGAGCCTCTGCCGGGCGAACTGCTCGACGATCCGGCCTCGCACACGGGCGCGTTCGCGGAACTGCGGATGACCTCGGCGGAACCTGCGGTCTTCCTGCGAGTGACGCTCATGGAAGCGGCCGATGCGCTCGAACAGGCGCGTGCCGAGCAACTGCTCGCCGCCGACCACATCGACCAGGGGCGAGCGCCGGACGCGTTCCAGGCGCTGGGCGTCGCGCTCGGGGTGTGGGACGCGGTGCGCGATCTGGTGCAGCGGGTCTCGCAACTGCTCGGGTTCGACCTCACCGAGGCCTCGGTCGTGGTGAGCGGCGAGGAGATTCGTGTTGAGGACTCGGTGGCGAGCCTGTCGCGCCAACTGGAGGAGGTGCGCCGCTGCGTCGCCGCCGAGGACTTGTCGGGGCTTGCCGATGCGCTGCGGTACGACCTGAGCGAGGAGGCAGACCGGTGGCGGTATCTGCTGACGGGCCTCGCGGAGGCTGTTCGCAACGCTCAGGGCGAGCAGTGAAGGCCGCCGACCCATGCACGACGCACGCGCCGCGGCACGGATCGACGAGACGATGGAGCGAGCCTCCGAGGCGCTCGCGGCGACGGACTACTTCAAGGCCGAGTCGCTCTGTCTGCGCGCGCTGGACATGGCGCACCATGCCGGGGACTTCGAGCGGATGGCGCGGATCTGCCTGCCGCTTCAGGAGGCCCGCAGGCAGAAGCGGCTGCTGGCGATCGACGCGGGGTCGGTGTTCGTCGTCTCGCGGCCGGAGGACGTTCCGCGAAGGCTTGAGACCGGGCGGTACCTCGTGCAGCCGCCGATGATCGGCGCGGATGCGCGGGCGTTGCGTGAGGCCGCTGACCGGCAGCGTGTGCCTGCGCTCGTGCTCTGCCGCGAGCCGGCGACGAAGGCCGGGCTGTGGCCGATCGTGGCGGTCGGGCCGCAGACGATCCGGGCGAAGGTGCCCCCCCCCTTGGACCCCCTCGCACCGGACGCGGCTTGGTTCGAGATGGCGGCCGAGGCGCTCGGCGACGCGGCCATCGCACGCCTGAAGCCGGACGATCCCCCCCACTGGCGGATCGACGACCTGCTCGAGTTCCTCGACGCCCACCCGGACCACGAGAAACTCCACCAGCGGCTGGAAGAGGCGTGCCGCGCGGCAGTCGGCCTCGCCGAGCCGATCCTCCCCCGCCGCCGCAACATCGTCGATGATCCCTTCGGCTTCTGAAGCCCTGACCTTCCGCTACGATCCTGCGTGCGACGCTACGACATGCTCGCGATTGATCTCGACGGCACGCTGCTGGACCCGGCGGGGCGCGTCAGCGCGCGCAACGCGGAGGCGATCGTCCGGGCGCGCGAGGCCGGGATGGCCGTCACGGTCTGCACCGGGCGCGGGCTGGCCGAGTCGCTCTTTGCACTGCACGCGATCGGGCAGGAAGAACCGGTCGTCGTCGCAGGCGGGTCGATGATCGCCTGCCCGTGCACCGGAGCGACCCTGCTCCGGTTCCCGATGCACGCTACGCTCTCGTCGCGCCTTGTGGATGCCATCCTCCACCACGGGCACGCAGCGCTGGTCCTCAAGGACCGGCACGCGGCGGGCTACGACTACCTCGTCGTCACCGGGGAGAAGCAGCACCCACTCGACCCGACCACTCAGTGGTGGTTCGAAACCATGCGGGTGAACGTGCGGCTGGCCCGCTCGATCGCCGAGGACGAACACCCGGACCACACGGTGCGCGTCGGGGTGTGCGCGCGTCCGGCCGCGCTCGAGGGCGTGGAGGCCGTCGTGCGGGCCGAGTTCGGCGGGCTGGTCTGCTACCACAACTTCCCGGCGGTTGTAGACGCGGAGAAGGCGACGGACACGAACGCAGTCCACATCCTCGAACTCTTCGACGCCCGGGCGGACAAGTGGTCGGCGATCCGGCACGTCGCGGGCGAGCGCGGCATCGACGCCTCGCGCATCTGCGCCATCGGCGACCAGGTGAACGACCTGACGATGATCCGCGGCGCGGGACTCGGCGTGGCGATGGGGAACGCGATCCCGGACGTGCGGGCCGCGGCGGGGCGCATCACGCGCTCGAACGGCGAGGACGGCGTGGCGTGGGCGGTGGAGCGGGTGCTCGGGGGGGAGTGGTGAGCGCGTGTACGCGATTCGTGTGCGTACGAGCCCTCCGCGGAAGCGGAGGGGGCTACTGCCCGTACATCACGTAATCCAACGCTCCCTGAAGCCCTTCCGCGTTGTTGACCCATCTCGTGCTTCCGTGGTCGGTCCACACGCGGCGGCTCGGACCGACAAGTTTGTGAGAGCGGAGCGCTCTCGTAGCCCACGACTTGAAGGATTGCATGACCCGCTCAGGCGGTGGAAGGGGCACGCCGGGCCGGCCGCAGTCGATGACGAGAGAACGTGCGTGCCGGGAGTCGCGAGCGCCAGGATGTGCCAGCCCTTGACCTCCGCGTGCTCGCGGATCGCCGCCTGCACGACGGCCTGCGCGTCCTCATCCATGAGGTACTGCGGTTGCGACATCTTCTCGAGCATCGCGAGGACTCGGGACTCGTCCTCGGGCAGGAACGGCATGCCCGGGCGGTTGTGATCGCAGTCAACGGTTCCGCGAGCGTCCCCGTGGAGGCGAGTTCCGTAGGTCGTCCAGGTCAGGAAGTAGGCGAGGGGGGCGGGCATTCCCGGAGCGTACCAAAGGGGTACGTACTGGACCATTCGCCCGAGCTTCCGCTCGGGGCTCGTATTGGGGGTTCGTATCATGGAACGGTGCCCCAGACCCTCTCCGAGATTCGCGAACTCCTCGCCTCGCACGGACTCTCCCCGCGCCATGCGCTCGGGCAGAACTTTCTGATCGATCACAACCTGCTCCGGCGCCTTGTTGACGAGTCGGGTGTCGGCGCGGACGATCTGGTGCTCGAGGTCGGGCCGGGGACGGGGACGCTGACGGAGGAGTTGCTCGGGCGCGGGTGCGAGGTCATCGCGTGCGAACTGGACCGGGGGTTGGCCGGCCTGCTGCGCGAGCGTCTCGGCGTGCATCCACGCTTTTCGCTCGTGGAGGGCGATTGTCTGGACGGCAAGCGAGCGCTCTCCGGCGCGCTGGCGAGCGTGCTCGCGGGCCGGCCGTTCACGCTCGTGGCGAACCTGCCGTACGGGTGCGCGACGCCGCTCATGCTCACGCTCCTGGTGGACCATCCCGAGTGCCGCGCGATGTTCGTGACGATCCAGCGGGAGGTGGCGGATCGGCTCGCGGCGTGCCCCGGCTCGAAGGCGTACGGGCCCCTCGCCGTTCTCGCTTCGTTGCTCGCGCGGGTGCGCACAGTGGCGACCCTCGGGCCGGAGTGCTTCTGGCCCAGGCCGGAGGTGACGAGCGCGATGGTGGCGGTCGAGCGAAAGTCCGATGCTCCATCACTCCGCGCGCTGGCCGACTTCAGCCAGAGACTGTTCTCGCAAAGACGCAAACAGATCGGCTCGGTTCTCGGACGCGACTTCCCCTGGCCGGAGGGCGTTCGGCCCACGGACAGGGCAGAGAGCCTGCCCCCCGAGTTGGTGCTGGAGATGTTCCACGCGGAGGTTGTGCGGAGCGGGTCCGGGCGTGTAGCGTGATGATGACGCTGGCTTGGTCGCCGCGGGAGAACGCACAGATCCGATGAACGAAGGACCCTCCAGCCCCAGCCCGGTGGGAGACCCCCAGACGCTCGCCGCCGCGCTCGCCCCGGCTTTGCGAGCGGCGTGCGGCGGGCGGCTCGGCGAGATCGAGTGGTTCCGTTCCACATGGCAGCGCGGCGGCGCAGCGACCGGATTCGCGCAGTGGACGGACAGCAATGGGCACGCGATTCCGGTCGTGGTGAAACTCCCGGTCGGCCCTCGTGAGCACCGCTGGGCCTTGCTGCTCGGCGCGGTAGACGCCGGCAGCATGCTGGGCGAGGGGGATGCGCGGCCCGTTCCCCGTGTCGTCGCAGGCGGTGACTCGCTCGGCGGGTATGACCTTGGCTGGCTCGTGATGGAGCGGCTGGAGGGACACACGCTCGCGCACTCGATCGACCGATCGACGATCGAGGATCTGTTGCGCACCGCCGCCCGTTTCCACGCCCTCGCAGCGCAGGTTCGGCCGGTCGAGGGGCAGCCGCCGGAGCGAGACTGGGGCACGCTGATCGGCCGGTCACGCGAAGTGCTGCGCGCCCACGAGGTCGAGATCGGTGATCACCAACGGTGGAACGAAGCGTTGAAGAAGGTGCAGCGCGCGCTGCCGATGCTGGAGGCCCTCTGGCGCGCCAGGCCGCTCGATACCTGGTGCCACGGCGACCTGCACCCCGGCAACGCCATGCGCCGCCCTGACGACGACGGTGGGGCCGGCCCGTGCGTACTCCTGGACCTGGCCTTTGTCCATCTCGGCTGCTGGGTCGAGGATGCGGTCTACCTGGAGCGGCAGTTCTGGGGGCACGAGGATCGTCTGGAGGGGATCAAGCCGGTCTCAATGCTCGCAAAGTGCAGAAGAGAACTTGGTTTACGAACAGATGGCGAGTATGCATTATTGGCTTCTGTTCGCCGAATCCTCATGGCTGCATGTGTCCCAGGCGTAGCAGGCCAGGAAGGAAGCCCCGCCTACGCCTCAGCAGCCCTGGGAATCATCGAACGAGTCCTGCCCCAGATCACACGCTGACCGTCCCCCGACCCCCGGGGCGGTTTTTGACCCCGTGTGCCGTGCGGAGGGGGTATGCTGTGCCGGGCAGGCTTGGGGGCCTGCCGGTATCCTCGGGGGTCCGAGGTCGAATCGCACGCACGCGGCCCGGCGTCCCACGCCGGGTCGCCCAGCAGCAGGGGCGCGAGGCCGTGGAAGCATACGAACACCTGAAGAAACTCGTCGCCGAGGCGCAGGACGACATCGACAAGGCCGAGGGTGGGAACAAGGCAGCCGGCACACGCGCCAGACAGGCCATGCAGCAGATCAAGGAAGCGGCCCAAGAGGTTCGCAAGCAGATCCTGGAACTCCGCGATGCCGGGAAGCCCTCCTGACACCACCACGCTTGGGGCGAGACCGTCCGTGGACGCCTCCGAGGACGCTCGTAGCGGATCGCCCGAGGTGAACCAGGACGGCCTCCTGTTCGACCTGTCGGGACTGAACCTCGACCGGACCATCGTCGATCGCGCAGGGCTGGAACGCTATCTGCCCCACCGCGGGACAATGCTCCAACTCGACGGTGTCCTGTGGCAGAATGACGCAAAGACGCGCGCGATCGGCGTGAAACATGTACGCGACGACGAGTTCTGGATCGCCGGGCACTTCCCAGGGCGACCGATGCTGCCCGGCGTACTGATGGTCGAGACCGCAGCGCAACTCGCTGCCTACCTCTTCAACGTCCGACAGCCCGAGCCGCAACTGGCCGCGTTCCTCCGGATCGAGAGTTGCGTGTTCCGCAAGAGCGTCTCGCCAGGAGACACCCTCTTGATCCTGTGCCAGGAGCACAAGATCGGGCGGAGGCGGTTCACCAGCGACGTGCAGGGCGTCGTGGAGGGGCAGCCGACCTTCGAGGCCCGCGCGAGCGGCATCGCGCTCGGCCCGTTCCATGGGTCGATCACCGGGCAGCCATGACCGCGCCATATCTGCTCACGTTCGTGCCGATCCTGAAAGAGAAAGTCTGGGGCGGTCGCCGCCTCACGCTGTACGGCAAGCCGCTGCCCCGAGGCACGCTCGTCGGCGAGTCGTGGGAAGTGGCCGACCTGGCGGAGACGAGCGCGTCCGGCGGAGGGGGGGGCGAGGCGCGCTCGGTGATCGCCGCGGGCGCGTTCGCTGGGCGCACGCTCCACGACGCGATGGAGGCGTGGGGCGACTCTCTGCTCGGCAGAGCGAGGCCCGCGGCCGACGGCGGGTTTCCGCTCCTGGTGAAGTTCCTCGACGCCCGCGAACACCTGAGCGTCCAGGTGCACCCGTCGCCGGAGTATGCGCGCGAGCATCCCGGCGCACACCTCAAGACCGAGTGCTGGTACGTGCTGGAGGCGGATCTCGGGAGCGTGATCTACAAAGGCGTGAAACGGGGCGTCTCGCGCGCGGACTTCGAGCGGGCGCTGCGCAGCGGAAAGGGCGAGGGGGTGGTGCCGTTGCTCGAAGCAGTCCCCGCCGTGCCCGGCGAGTGCCACAACCTGCCGAGCGGCACGGTGCACGCGCTGGGCGCGGGCGTGCTGGTGGCCGAGGTTCAGACCCCGAGCGACACGACGTTCCGTGTGTACGACTGGGCGAAGGAGTACGGGCGTGCCGGGCGCGAGTTGCACGTCGAGCAGGCGATGGCGTGCATCGACTTCAAGCCCGCGCCGCGCGCGGTGAAGTTCGTCGGCGAGGGCACGGTGCCGATGGCCTCGACCGCGTTCTATTCGGTGACAGCGGCGGGTCGGGGCACGACGGAAGTCGCCGGTGAGTGCACGGTCGTGATCTGCGCAGCGGGGCGCATCGCGGTGGGCGATCTTCGCCTGAAGGCCGGCGGCGTTGCTCTTGTGCCGGCGAGCGTCGGCATCCGAGTGGACCACACCGAAGGGGCCGCGCTGCTGGTGGGGCTGGCCTTACACGCAGGGGGAGTTGCCGATGGGCAAGCGGCTATCGAAGGCTGATCTGCTCGAGGAGATTCGCGTCCAGCGTGCGGCCCTCGACGAGCTCCTTGCAGGACTCGAACCCCGCCGAATGACAGAGTCGGGTGTCACCGCTGCCGGTTGGTCGGTCAAGGACATTCTCGGACATATTGTCAGTTGGCAGCAACTGAACCTCGACTGGTACGAGACCGGTGAGCGCGGCGAGACGCCGGCTGTACCCGCTCCGGGCCTGACATGGAAGGACGTGCCCAGGCTGAACGACATCATCTACGGCCGGCACCGGCGCCGTTCGCTCAACGCCGTGCTGAAGGACTACGACACCTTCCACCAGGCGATGATCGACTTGATTCACAAGGTTCCCGACTCGGAACTGGTGCAAGTCGGCCGCTTCGCATGGGCCGGGCCGACCTGGACGTTGAGCGACTACATCCGCGCGAACACCGCGAGCCACTACCGCTGGGCGCAGAAGCACATTCGGAAGTGGCTGCGCGCGCGAACGAAAGGCGCCGAGCCTCGCCGCGCGATTTCGCGGGACACAGGCCGCGTCTGATCTCGGCCTTTGCCATCATGCGGCACGTTGGAGGGCGTGGAGGAGTGCGTGTGTGGGTGGAGGCGGGGTTTTCCGCAATACCGCTGCCCAGAGCGAGGTTGTAAAGAGCCGGTCGTGCGGGCCGGCCTACGCCCGGAACGCCTCGGCCACCTTCCGCAGCGATCCCTCGATCACGCGGAAGTGGTCCTCCGTCAGGGCGTGGTGCATCGGCAGGCAGAAGACCCGCTCGGAGAGCGAACTCGCGACCGGCGTGTCATGCCGATTCCACGCGGCGAGCGCGGGCTGGTCCACCGTCGCTCGCGGGTAGTGAACGGCGGTCGGCACGCCCTCCGCCTTCAGCGCGGCGCAGAACTCGTCGCGCGTGCAAGTGAAACGCGACAGGTCCATCTTCACCGTGTAGAGGTGCCACACGGCCTCGGCGTTCGGCGTCACGGTCGGCGACGCCAGCCCGTCGATGTCGGCGAGGACCGCGTCGAACCGGGCGGCGGCGGCCTGGCGGGCGGCGGTCTCGGCCGGCAGCCTGTCAAGGCGTGAGCAGCCGATCGCGCCGGTGATGTCGTTCATGCGGTAGTTGAACCCGATGCGCTCGTGGAGGTACTTCTCGGTCTCGCCGTGCGAGCGCAGCAGGGCGATCTCGCGGGCGAGCGCGTCGTCGTTCACCGTGAGCAGGCCGCCCTCTCCCGTGCCGAGGTTCTTGGTCGCGTAGAAGGAGTAGGTGACGGCGCCGCCGAACGCGCCGATGCCCCGCCCGGCGTAGCGTGCGAGGTGCGATTGCGCGGCGTCGTAGACGACCTTCAGGCCGTGCTTCGCGGCGAGCGACTGGAAGGCGTCGATGTCCACCGGGCAGCCGTAGAGGTGCGTGGCCGCGATCCCGCGCGTCCGCGGCGTGACCTTGCGGACCGCGTCGGCGGGGTCCATCTGGAAGGTGTCCTCGAGGCAGTCCACGAAGACGGGGGTGCAGCCGGCAGCCACCACCATGCTGACGGTGGCGATGTACGTCCAGGCGGGGACGAGAATCTCGTCGCCGGGTGAGAAGAGCGCGCCGTAGGCGAGTTGGAGGGCCGTTGTGCCGTTGGAGCAGGTCAGGCCGTGGCGGGCGTCGGACATCTCGGCCAGGCGGCGTTCGAGTTCTTCGCAGCGGCCAGCCGCCCGGAGCATCCCGGATTCGAGGACGGCGATGGCGGCGTCGATGTCGGCCCGGTGGAGTTGGGGCTTCATGAACGGGACGGGTGTCGCGCTGACGGGCGTGCCGCCGTTCAGGGCGAGGCGGGCGGCGGGCCGGGTGGCGTGCATCACGGGTGTGGACACCGGGGGACTCCGTTCTACCGATGTGGTGGGGGGAGCGGCCTCGGATGGGCTGCGTGAGGGCTACGATAGGCGGGAACCGGCCCCGGTGGCGGGGCGTAGACCTCCTTGCCCACCGTGCGGGAGCCTCCGGGCCGACGACCAGACCGCGGCCCTCCCCCCCGGCCAATGCCGGGAATGACGGCTCCTCCTATGGAAGAAAGCACTCCCATGAGTCCACCTGTTCTCAGGCGGCGAGTTGCCGCGATGATCGGGCTTGCGTCGATGGCGGTCGTGTGCGCGGCGTCGATCGTCCCGTCGGCACAACCCGCGGCCGAGCCGGCGACGGTGCGTTCGTTCGGCGGCGAGCGGGCCGTGACGAAGCCCAGCCGCGACGCTGTGATGGGATTCTCGCTGTCGACGAGCGTGGCGGAGGTGGCCGTGATCGGCGGGCAGCGCGTGTCCGCCGGCGACCTGCTCGTTCGCGGCGACGACAGTGAGGACATCGCCGAGGCCCGATTCCAGCGCGAGCGCGCCGAAACGGAACTGCCGGTGCAGCGCGCCCGCAAGCAGACCGAACTGGCGCGCCTCGAGTTCGATCGCGCCGACGAGGTCTTCCGGCGCGGCGGCCTCTCGCAGGCCGAGTACGACCGCGCCCGCGTGGGGAGCGAGACGGCGGAGATCGACCTGGACTTGCAGTTGTTCAACCAGACGCTCTCGCGCCTGCAGGCCGACCGGGCCGAGGCGCGGGTGGCGAAGTTCAGCCTGCGCGCGCCGTGGGACGGCGTGATCGACCAGGTGCTCGTGGACACGGGCCAGTCGGTGCGCGAGGGCGATCCGGTCGTGCGGATCGTGTCCGTCGACCCGCTGGAGATCGACGTGCCCGCGCCGGCGGACCAGACGCTCGAACTCGGGCTGAAGGTCGGCGACAAGGCGTGGGTGCTGATGCCGGTGGCGCGCGACCAGCGCGTTTATGTCGGCACGATCTCCGAGATCGCGCCGACGGTGGACGCGGCGAGCGGCACGCGGCGCGTCCGCGTCGAGGTGCCGAACCCCGAGCATCTCGTGCCGGGCCTGGCGTGCTGGGTTCGCTTCGCGGAGCCGAGCGCGGAGTGGCAGGAGCACATCGTGCCCAGCCGCGAGGCGCGGGCGACGAAGGGGGAGACCGCGCCGTGATCGACCTGTCGAAGTTGCGAGCGCCCGGCTGGCAGCGCGTGGTGGCGGAACTGTCCGCGCCCGCGCCGGACGACCGGACGTTCCTGATGCGGCTGATGGCGGTGCTGGCGCAGGCGGCGGGCGCGCGCCAGGCCGTCCTCTTCATGGTGGGCGTGAGCGGAGACGAGGGCGGCTCGGGCGAGCCGGAGCCGCGTCCTGTCATGGTCTGGCCCCCCCCCTCCGGGGAGCAGAGCGGCACGCTGCCCGAGGGTGCGGTCGAGCGCGAGGTGGACGTCCGCGGCGGGGCGCGGGCGGCCGCGACGGCGAACAAGATCGAGGTCTACGGTCTCGACGCGGACAGCCCGTTCTACGACTCGGACCATAAGGGGTACCTGGTCGCGGTGCCGCTGGCGTCCGGCTCGTCGGAAGGGCCTGCGCCGGTCGTGCGGCACGTGATCACGCTGCTGCTGGAGGGGCGGTCGCGGGCGGCGTTGCAGACGACGCTGGCGCTGGTCGAGGTGCTGTGCGGGTACGTGCACGCGCACGGGGCGCGGCAGGCGTTGCGCCGGACGCGCGCCGCCGGGGCCGCGCTGGACCTGGCGACGCGGCTCATCGCCTCGCTGAACGCGACGCCGAGTTTCAAGGGCGCGGCGATGCAACTCGCCAACGACCTGTCGCGGCAACTGGGCGTCGACCGCGTCGCGGTGGGCTGGGCCAAGGGGATCGGGCGCGGCGGCGAGGGGGCGAGCGTAAAGGTCGTCGCCATCAGCGACACCGAGCACGTGGACCGGCGCATGGCGATGGTCCAGAAACTCGAAGCGGCGATGGACGAGTGCTTCGACCAGGAGCAGCCGGTGATGCACCCCCCCCCGGCGGAGCGGGGCGAGGGCGGCGAGGTGGCGGACGTGCTGCTGGCGCAGGCGATCACGCACGCGCACCGCGAGTTGGCGTCGTCGGACGCGAAGATGAAGGTCTGC
>JAHCJE010000080.1 GCA_026128865.1 Phycisphaeraceae bacterium
GCAGAGCGAGAGCGTGTGGGTTGTGGATGCGGGCGCTATGGGACCGCCTTCGCAGGAACGCTGCTTGACCCGCAATCCGCCACGAATCCCGAGCCATACCCTCGAACGCAACTCCGAATCCCCAGTCCACTCCGCGTTCTCCGCGTTCCTCTCCGCGACCTCCGCGTTCTTCCTGGAGAGCATGGCCGATGGCGATGAGCGACCTGACCATCATCGGGCGGAGCCTCACCGGGCGCATGTTCTCGACCGTGACCACCGTCGTCACCGTCGCCGTCGCCGTCGGGCTGATGTTCGTGCTCCTCAGCCTACGCGACGCGGGCCGGCAGGCGTTCGAGCGCGGCTCGGGCAACATGCACCTCATCGTCAGCGCGGACACCAGCCCCCTCGTCTCCGTCCTCAACGGCGTCTTCTACGCCAACGCCCCCGCGCGCCCGATCCCCTGGTCGCGCTTCCAGCAGATCGCCGACGACGGCCGAGTTGAGTGGGCGATCCCGAACCAGCAGGGCGACTCCTTCCAGGGCCTTCCCGTGCTGGCGACCACGCCCCAGTTCTTCACGCACTTCACCCCAGCGCCCGGCGAGCCGTGGCGGCTGGCGCAGGGCACATTCTTCGAGGGGCCGTTCGATCTCGTCCTCGGGGCGCGGGCCGCGCGCGCGACCGGCCTTCGCGTCGGCGACGAGATCCACCTCACCCACGGGCGCAGCGACGCCCGCGCCGGCGGCGCGCCCGCCCACGTCCATTACGACTTCACCTACCGCGTCGCCGGCATCCTCGAACCGACCGGCAGCGCGCACGACCGCGCCCTCTTCTCCGACCTCCGAGCGTCGTGGATCATCCACGCCCACGACCGCCGACGCGCCGAAGACCCCAACTCCCCCCGCCCCACCGAGGCCGACCTCACCGACACCGACCGGCTCGTCACCGGCATCTACCTCCGCTGCGTGACGCGGGGGGGGGCCGCGACCTCCCCGCTCGTCCCCGTGGTGGCGAGCGAGTTGCGCCGCGACCCCTCCATCGTCGTCGCCGAGCCGAAGTCCGAGATCGACAAACTCTTCGCCATCGTCTCGAACGTGGACCAGGTGCTGCTGGCGATGGCGGCAGTCGTCATGGTCTCCAGCGGCATCGGTATCATGCTCGCCCTCTACAACTCCATGGAGCAGCGACGCCGACAGATCGCCGTCCTGCGCGTCCTCGGCGCGAGCCGGCCGCGCATCTTCGGGCTGGTGCTCACCGAGTCGGCCGTTCTCGGTGCGCTCGGCGCTGCCGTCGGCATCGGCCTCGGTCTCATCGGCGCGGAGGCCGCCGCCGGCGTGATGAAGCAACGCCTCGGCCTCGTCGTCCAGCCCTCGCTCCCCCTCGACTGGATTGTCGTCATGGCCGCCGCCACCGTCCTCCTTGCCTCCCTCGCGGGCCTCGTTCCCGCTGTCATGGCGTATCGGACCAGCGTCGCCCGCAACCTGCGGCCGATCGGGTAGTGGGAGGACGACGCAAGCCCGCGTTCTCACGTCGCGGCCCGTCCGGATCGGGTCATCCGGGAGCCAACCTACGATTGCTGTGCAACGGAGCGAGCAGCGGGGGAGTATCGGAAGACAGAACAGGAGGCGGCGATGCGGGTCTTCTGGGCGTTGATGGCGGCCTTGATCCTCGCGGGCGGCGCGGTGCTCTTCATGCGCGAACGCCCGGCCGCGGGCGCCGCGCCGAAGGTCGCCGAGACCGCGGCCCGGCCCGCGCCAGTTGTGCAAACACAGCCGCTGCTCCCGGCGTCTCCGCCGACAACGGAGGAAGAATCGAGAGCCGCCACTGAGACGCCCGCGCCACGGGTAGAGGAAGCCGTGGTTGCCGAGGAACGTCAGGCCGAGGAAGTCGCTGTCGAGGCGCCGGCGCCGCCGCAGCCCGCGATCGTGGAGGACGCTCAACTTGCGCAGGGCACAGGCGAGACGCCCGTGCCACCGTCTGTGCCACCGAAGGAAGCGGAGTCGCCCGCGCCGGTTGAAGTCACCGTCGCGCAGGCGGTCCTCGTCCCGGAGGTGGAATCGGCCGCCGACACGGGCGAAGCGCCCGCGCCCGCCGTCGCGGTCACGACCCGCGAAGACCTCGCCGCGCGCGGAACCCCGACAAACGACGCCGCGCCCGCCGAGGCGGAACTCCGCCCTGACGCCGTCGAACGGCGCGAGGACGGCACATACCTCATCGGCGGCACGCACGTCGTCACCGGCGAGGGCACCGTCGAGAAGCCCTTCGAGGTCAGTTGGGAGATGCTCATCTCCGCCTCGCGCGTCTACCGCCCCAAGCAGGGCAAACTCGACCTGCCCGAGTGGGCCGCGCTCCTCAACGGCAAGCAAGTGCGCATCACCGGCTTTATCGCCTTCCCCTTCGTCGCCGACGCCGCCAGCGAGTGCCTCCTCATGCTCAACCAGTGGGACGGCTGCTGCATCGGCGTGCCCCCCACGCCCTACGACGCCGTCGAAGTCAAACTCGGCGTCCCGCTCGACCTCACCCGCCAGGCGATCAACTACGGCTCCATCCGCGGCACCTTCTCCGTGGACCCGTACCTTGTCAACAACTTCCTCGTCGGCCTGTACGTGATGGACGACGGCGTCGTCGAGGCCGCCGCCGCACGCGATGCACAAGGCTACTGATCCCCACGACCCCGCGGGCACGCCGATCCGGCGGGCGAGACTCGGCCTGCGCGCCGCCTTCGGGCGCGAGCCTGCCGCCGTCGCCGCAGCCCCCGGCCGCGTCAACCTCATCGGCGAGCACACCGACTACAACCTCGGCTTCGTCCTGCCCATGGCGATCGACCGCTCGGCGGCCGTCGCTGTCGCGCCGAACGCCGGGGACCGCTGCCGCGTCGCCGCGCTGGACCGCGACGCCGCGGTCGCGTCGTTCGCGGGGCGCGGGCGCGCCGACGGCACCCCCCCCTGGGCGCGCTACGCCGAGGGTGTCGTCTCCCTGCTGCGGGCGCGCGGCGTCCCCGTCCCCATGTTCGACGCCGCCCTTGCCTCCAACGTCCCGCCCGGCGGCGGGCTGAGCAGTTCCGCCGCGGTCGAGGTCGCCTTTGCCGTGGCGCTCTGCTCGCTCGCCGGCACGACGCTCGACCCCATGTCGATCGCTCTCCTCAGCCAGCGGGCCGAGCACGAGTTCGCCGGCGTCCCCTGCGGCCTCATGGACCAACTCGCCGCCGTCTTCGGGCGGCGCGGCCACGCCCTGCTCATCGACTGCCGCTCCGTCGAGTTCCGCCCCGTCCCGATCGACCCGGCCCTTGCGGGCGTTCTCGTCGTCGACTCGGGCGTGCGCCACGACCTCGCGTCCGGCGAGTACGCGAAGCGCCGCGCCGAGTGCGAGCGCGCCGTCGCCGAACTGGCCAAGGCCGACCCCGCCGTCCGCTCGCTCCGCGACGCGACCGAGGATGCCATCAACCGGGCCGGCCTCGACCCGACGCTCCGCCGCCGGGCGCGCCACGTCGTCCGCGAGAACGCCCGCACCATCGAAGCCGCCCGTCTGCTCGAATCGGGCGACGCGCCGGGCGCAGGCCGCCTCATGCTCGAATCGCACGTGAGCCTCCGCGACGACTACGAGGTCTCCTGCCCCGAACTCGACACCCTGGTCGAGATCGCCGCCACGACGCCCGGCGTCCTCGGCGCCCGCATGACCGGCGGCGGCTTCGGCGGGTGCGCCGTCGCGCTCGTCGAACCAAACCGGGCCGAAGCCGCGGGACGCGCGATCGTCGAGAACTACGGGCGGCGAACGGGTCAGCAAGCCCGGTGGATGGCGGTCGAACCCGCGAACGGCGCGAGTGCTGTTGAGACTCGCGCAGGGTGACCCGCCCGCGCGGCTCTACTGGCGCAGCAGTCGCAGCACGCGCGCCATACGGTCGTCGAGTTCATCCTCCGCATCCACCCGCAGCGTCACGTGCCCCAGTTTGCGGCGCGGACGCGGCTGCTTGCCATAGAGGTGCAGGTGCGCGCCGGGGATGGCGAGCACGTCCTCGCTCGCCGGCGCGGCGCCGACGAGGTTGACCGTGACGGCGTGGCCCCGCGTCGCCGTGTCGCCCAGCGGCAGGCCCAGCACGGCCCGGACGTGGTTCTCGAACTGGCTCGTCTCCGCGCCCTCGATCGTCCAGTGCCCGCTGTTGTGGACGCGGGCCGCCATCTCGCTCGCCAGCAGCGTCTCGCCGTCGTCGAAGAGTTCGATGGCGAACGTGCCCACGTGCCCGAGCGTTTCGAGCAGCGCGGCCGCGTGGCGCTCGGCCCGCAGCAGCGTGGCGCGGTCGATGTCCGGCGCGGGCGCGCGGGCCGTGTGCAGGATGCCCTCGCGGTGGACGGTCTCGACGGGGGCGTAGAAGGCGATCGCACCGTCGCCGGCTCGCGTGCCGAGCAGCGCCAGTTCGCGCCGGAAGGCGATGCGCCGCTCGTAGATCGCCGGCACGCCGCCCAGTGCCTGCCACGCGCGCTCCGCGTCGCCCGCGCCATCGACGCGCGCCTGCCCGCGCCCGTCGTAGCCGCCCGTGCGTGTCTTGAGGATGCCCGGCGTTCCGACGCGCTCGACCGCGCCGCGCAGTTCGCCCAGCGACGAAGCGATGTGGTACGGCGCGACCGCGAACCCCGCCCGCTCGAACGCCTGTTTCTCCTCGAACCGATCCTGCGAGACCGCGAGGCTCGTCGCCCCAGGCAGCACGGGCACGCGCCCGCCAAGCCGGTGGAGCGCGGCCACCGGCACATTCTCGAACTCCCACGTCACCGCCGCTGCGCCGGCCGCCAGGCGCGCCAGCGCGCCCTCGTCGTCGAACGGCGCGACCAGGTGCTCCCCAACCGAGGCGGCACAGGCGTCCGGCGCGGGGTCGAGGAACCGGCAGCGCACGCCCAGCGGGTGTGCGGCGAGCGCGAGCATCCGTCCCAGTTGTCCGCCGCCGAGAATGCCGAGCACCATCGAACGCCTCCGGGGCCGGTTGGCGGGGATGGTACCTACCCTGTTGCCGGGTTGAGTGAGAGTGAGTGATTGAAGAGGTGGAAGGAAAGGAGACGGGGCCTGAAAGGCCCCGCCCCGAGGTCAAATGCCCACCCCGAGGTGAGAGGCCCCGCCCCGGGGGAACGAAAGGAGCGCGCCATGTTCCTGCGAATGGTCTACGACGAGAAACTGGCGCAGGCCTCGTACGTCATCGGCTGTCAGCGGACGGGCGAGGCTGTCGTCGTCGATCCCGAGCGCGACGTCGATCGCTACATCGCCCTCGCTCGCGCCAACGGCCTGCGGATCACCGCGGTCACCGAGACCCACATCCACGCCGACTTCCTCTCCGGCTCGCGCGAGTTGGCCGAACGCACCGGCGCACGCCTCTACCTCTCCGACGAGGGCGGCCCGGACTGGAAGTACGCCTGGCTCGACAAGAAGCGGGGCGGCGGCCGCTACGACGCCGTGCTGCTCAAGGACGGCTCCTCCTTCCGCGTCGGCAACATCGAACTGCGCGCTCTCCACACGCCCGGCCACACGCCCGAGCACGTCTGCTTCCTCGTCACCGACCACGGCGGCGGCGCATCCGAGCCGATGGGCATCCTCACCGGCGACTTCGTCTTCGTCGGCGACCTCGGGCGACCCGACCTGCTCGAGACCGCCGCCGGCATCGCGGGCGTCAAGGAGGCCTCCGCGCACACCCTCTTCGCCTCGCTTCGCAAGTTCACAGCCCTGCCCGACTACCTCCAGGTCTGGCCCGCCCACGGCGCGGGCAGCGCGTGCGGCAAGGCCCTCGGCGCGGTGCCCCAGAGCACGGTCGGCTACGAGCGCCGCTTCAACCAGGCGCTGGGTTTCGCCGCCGCCGAGTCCCGCTTCGTCGAGTTCATCCTCGAAGGTCAGCCCGAGCCGCCCCTCTACTTCGCGCGCATGAAGGTCCAGAACCGCGACGGCGTGCCGCTGCTCGGCGAACTCCCCAGGCCGCGCAGGTTCGCCACGGACGAACTCTCCCGTCTGGACGGCCGATCGACCGCCATCATCGACACCCGGCCCTGGCCCGCCTTCCGCGACGGCCACGTGCCCGGCTCGATCTGGACGCCCACGAACAGCCAGTTCCCCATGGTCACGGGTTCGTACATCAAGCCCGAAGAGCCGATTGTGCTCGTCTGCGAGCCGGGCCGTGTCGAGGAACTGACACGCGACCTCGTCCGCATCGGGCTGGATCGCGTCGAGGGCTGGGCCGCGCCGGAAGACCTCGCCGGCCTGCGCAACCTCGCGACGACACCCGAGATCGACGCGGCCACGCTGCGCGAGCGCCTCCGCTCCGGCGAGATCGCGGGGCACGCCGTCCTCGACGTCCGCCGCGCCGCCGAGCACGAGACCCGCGCCATCCCCGGCGCGCCCAACATCGCGCACACTCGCCTCCCCGCACGGCTCGACGAACTCCCCCGCGGGCCGATGGTCGTGCACTGCGCCGGCGGCGTGCGCTCCGCCTCCGCCTGCTCGCTCCTCCAGCGCCTCGGCTACGACGTGACCAACCTCGCCGGCGGCATGGGCGCGTGGGAAAAGGCCGGCGGCGAGACCGTCACCCCCGGACGGATGGCGGCGAGATGAGGAAAAGCGAAGAGCGAAAAGCGAAAAGCGAACATGAAGCCAGGAACCGCGCCGTTCCCATGTTCGTTTTTCGTTTTTCGTTTTTCGTTTTCCCCCCACGGGGGCTTCCCGCGTGATCTACGCACTCCTGGGCGCGCTCGCGGTCGGCGTCAGCCTCGGGCTGCTCGGCTCGGGCGGGTCCATCCTCACCGTCCCCGTCCTCGTCTACCTCTTGGGCCGACCCGAGAAGGCCGCCATCGCCGAGTCGCTCGCCATCGTCGGCGGCATCGCTGCGGCCGGCGCCGCACTGCACGCACGCCGAGGCGCGGTCCGGTGGAGCAGTGCGCTCCTCTTCGGCGTGCCCGGCATGATCGGCTCCTTCCTCGGCGCGTTCGGCTCCAAGTACGTCAGCGGCGCACTCCAACTCACCATTTTCGCCTGCGTCATGCTCGCCGCCGCAACCCTGATGGTCCGCGGCGTCGGCCTCGCCTCGCCCGCGACCGACCCGGGCGCGCAGCCCAAGCGCGGCCTGCGCGCCGCCGCGCCAACCATCGCCGCGGGGCTGGCCGTGGGCGCGCTCACCGGGTTCGTCGGCGTCGGGGGGGGGTTCCTCATCGTCCCCGCGCTCGTGCTCCTCATGGGCCTGCCGATGGGGCACGCCGTCGGCACCAGCCTCGTCGTCATCGTGATGAACTGCGCCGTCGGATTCCTCAAGCACCAGCGCGTCCTTCCCGCCCTCGGCCTCGAAACCGACTGGACCACCATCGGCCTGTTCATCGCTGTCGGCGCGGCCGGGACCTTCGCCGGCAGCGCGATCGCCGGTCGGCTCAAGCAGACCACGCTCCGCAAACTCTTCGGCCTCTTCCTGCTCGCCATGGCCGCGTTCGTCCTCTACCGGGAGGCCCCCCACGCCATCCGAGACTGGGCGGCAAACCACGCCAACAATCCTGCACCGCAGACATCGCTGGGAGACGAACCATGACAACCGCACAGCCGGAAGCACGCTCGGGTTCGATCCGGAACGTCGATGCCCAGACCCTCCGTTCGTGGGTCGAGCGCGGCGAGGCCGTTGTCGTGGACGTGCGCGAGCCGGACGAGCACCGCGAGGCGCACCTCGCCGGCTCCGTCTGCGTCCCTCTCTCCTCCTTCGACCCCGCCCGCGTGCCCGCGCCCGAGGGCAAGCGCGTCGTGCTGCACTGCCGCAGCGGCAAGCGATCCACCGACGCCGCCGGACGACTCCTCGCGTGCGGCTGGCCCGAGGTCACGCAACTCGAGGGCGGCATCGAGGCCTGGAAGAAGGCCGGACTCCCCGTCGAGCGATCGCCCGGCGCGACCATCAGCATCCAGCGGCAGGTCCAGATCACCGCCGGCTCGCTCGTCGTCGCGGGCGTGGCCCTCGGGTTCGTCTCGCCCTGGTTCTACCTGCTGAGCGCGTTCGTCGGCGCGGGGCTGATCTTCGCGGGCGTCACCAACACCTGCGGCATGGCCTCGCTCCTCGGCAAGATGCCCTGGAACAACCGCGCCGCCTGATCAGACCCGCCCGCGCACCGTCGGCTTCGCGACCGGCGGAAAGTCGCACGCCCGCGGCGCGTCCGACTCCTCCAGCAGTTCCGCCACCGTCGTCGCCGCCAGCGTCCGACGCATCGTCGTCACCATCTCGTCCAGACGCCGGTGCAGCGGGCACAGCACCGGCGCGTGCTCCGGCAGCCGTAGCGGGCACTCCTTGATCTCCGGCAACGCATCCAGCGCATCCACCACGTCCAGCATCGTCACCCGCTCCGGCGGACGCGCCAGTGAGAAGCCGCCGGACGGCCCGCGCTGCGCATTCAGCACCCCCGCCCGCGCCAGCGTGCTCAGCACCTTCGCCAGGTACCCCTCCGGCACCTGCACCGCCTCGGCAATCGCCTGCGTCGTGTGCGGCCTCCCCCCGGACTTGGCGAGGTAGAGCACGGCTCGGAGGGCGTACTCGGTCGTTCGGGACAGCATCGGGGGATCGCACCGCCTTGGGGCCTGGGTTCTCTCAAATCGCGGACACGGGTGGTTGACTATATCGCATTTGACGATAAGTATATCCGTTGTGCCGACTCCAGTGGTCGAGTTTTCGGGGGCCTCGCCATCCGGCCCCGTCCGAAAGGGGTTTGTTCGTATGAGCGAGCCGGGCAGTACGGATCGGGGGCTGGCCGATGGGGCCGGGCAGGCGGGCACCGTGGAGGCGTTCGTCTACGACGACGCCATCGTCCGCAAGTTCATGCTCGCCACCATCGTGTGGGGGCTGGTCGCCACGCTCGTCGGGCTGATCCTCGCCGTCCAACTCGCCCTGCCCGCGCTGAACCTGGGTCTGCCCTGGCTCACGTTCGGGCGGCTGCGCCCGCTGCACACGAACGCGGCGATCTTCGCCTTCGCCGGCAACGCCATCTTCGCCGCCATTTACTACTCGACGCAGCGCCTCTGCAAGGCCCGGATGTTCAGCGACCTGCTCAGCACGCTGCACTTCTGGGGCTGGCAACTCATCATTGTCGCCGCCGCGCTGACCCTGCCGCTGGGCATCACCCAGAGCAAGGAGTACGCCGAACTCGAGTGGCCCATCGACCTGGCGATCGCGGTCGTCTGGGTCGGATTCTTCGGCGTGAACTTCTTCGGCACGCTCGCCCGTCGGCGCGAGCGGCACATGTACGTCGCCCTCTGGTTCTACATCGCCACCATCGTCACCGTCGCGCTGCTCCACGTCTTCAACAACCTCTGGGTGCCCGTCGGCGTGATGCACTGGATCAAGTCCGGCGAGATGCCCTCCGCCGAACTCCTGCTGAAGAGTTACCCCGTCTACGCCGGCGTTCAGGACGCCTTCATGCAGTGGTGGTACGGGCACAACGCGGTTGCTTTCTTCCTCACCACCCCCTTCCTCGGGCTGATGTACTACTTCATGCCCAAGGCCGCCAACCGCCCCGTCTTCTCCTACCGCCTCAGCATCGTCCACTTCTGGTCGCTCGTCTTCATCTACATCTGGGCCGGGCCGCACCACCTCCACTACACCGCCCTGCCCGCCTGGGCCAGCAGCCTCGGGATGCTCTTCTCCCTCATGCTCTGGATGCCCAGTTGGGGCGGGGGGATCAACGGCCTGCTCACCCTCCGCGGCGCGTGGAACAAGGTCACGACCGACCCCGTCCTCAAGTTCTTCGTCGTCGGCATCACCTTCTACATGATGGCCACCTTCGAAGGCCCCATGCTCAGCATCAAGAGCGTCAACGCCCTCAGCCACTACACCGACTGGACCATCGCCCACGTCCACTCCGGCGCGCTCGGCTGGAACGGGTTCATGACCTTCGGCATGATCTACTGGCTCGCCCCCCGGCTCTTCCGCGCCGAACTCTGGTCCAAACGCCTCGCCACCGCACACTTCTGGACCGGCACCGTCGGCATCCTCCTCTACGTCATCTCCATGTACACCGCCGGCATCACGCAGGGCCTCATGTGGCGGGCCTTCGACGAGACCGGACGCCTCGCCTACCCCGACTTCGCCGAGACCGTCGCGCGCCTCATGCCCTTCTACTGGATCCGCGTCGCCGGCGGCCTGCTCTTCATCGCCGGCTTCGTGATGATGGCCGTCAACGTCCTGATGACCTGGAAGGCCCGCCCGGCCGTCTACGAGGACGCCGTGCAGCACGCCCCGCGCCTCACGCGGGACTACCAGGACGAGCCGCCCCCCCCGCCGCGCCTGACCAACGTGATCGCCGCGGGGCACGCGATCGACCGCTTCATGCAAGGCTCGTGGCACCGGCGCTGGGAGCGCCTCCCGCTGCGGTTCACCGTCTGGGTCGTCATCGCGGTCGTCGTCGCCTCCCTCTTCGAGATCCTGCCCACCTTCCTCATCCGCTCGAACGTCCCGACGATCGCCTCGGTGCGCCCCTACACGCCGCTCGAACTGGCCGGGCGCGACATCTACGTCGCCGAGGGCTGTTACAACTGCCACTCGCAGATGATCCGCCCCATCTTCGCAGAGACCAAGCGCTACGGCGAGTACAGCAAGCCCGGCGAGTTCGTCTACGACCGCCCCTTCCAGTGGGGCAGCCGGCGCATCGGGCCTGATCTCGCCCGCGTCGGCGGCAAGCAGTCCCACCTCTGGCACCTGCTGCATTTCGAGAACCCGCAGCAACTCGTCCCGCAGTCCGTCATGCCCCGCTACCCCTGGCTCCTCGAGCACGAGATCGACTTCGAGGGCATCCAGGCCCGCGTCGATGCGATGGCGATGCTCGGCGTGCCCTACGGCGAGGCGGTGCGGCGCGCCCCGGCCATGGCGCGCGAGCAGGCCGCTCACATCGCCTCGGAACTCGTCCAGCAGGGCGGACCCGAGGGCATGGAAACGAAGAAGGTCATCGCCCTCATCGCCTACCTCCAGCGGCTGGGCACCGACATCTCCCGCGACCCCGAGGAAGGAGCAACCCCGTGAGCCTCTCGGATGTCGTCGGCAACGCGGGCCTGGCCGTCTGGGCCGAGGCGGGCCTCGTGATCTTCTTCGGCGCGTTCCTGCTCGTTGCGCTGCGCGTCCTTACGCGCCCGCGCGACGAGATGCGCCGCCACGCCTCCATCCCCCTTGACGACGCCGCGCCCGGAGAGAAGCGATGAGCCACGAAGACCGGCTGATGGAGCACGAGTACGACGGCATCCGGGAGTACGACAACCCGACGCCGGGGTGGTGGCACGCCATCTTCATCGGCACCGTCCTGTTCTCGATCGTGTACTTCACGTTCTGGCACTTCAGCCCGATGGCGTACTCCGTCCACGAGGCGCACGAGGCCGCCGTGACCCGCGAGTTCAAGCGCCTCTTCGCCGACCTGGGCGAACTGAACCCCGACGAGACCACGCTCCTCTCAGTCACCGCCGACGAACGCTGGCGCGCCGTCGCCTCCGGCGTCTACACCGCCAACTGCGCCCAGTGCCACGGCCAGCGCGGCGAGGGACTCGTCGGACCCAACCTCACCGACGACAACTACAAGTGGGTCAAGCGCGTCGAGGACGTGTACACCGTCGTCGCCAACGGCGCTGCCGCCGGCGCGATGCCCGCATGGGACCGACGCCTCTCCACCAACGAGATGATCCTCGTCTCGTCCTACGTCGCGCGCCTGCGCGGCCAGAACCTCTCAGGCCCACGCGGCCCCGAAGGCGACGCCATCCCGCCCTGGCCCAGCGTCGAGGGCAACACGCCGTAAGGGGGCGGCGCGAGTTCCGGGGAGAGTCCGATGACCGCGGTCGATCGACAGCATGAGCGGGTGCTCTCGACGCTCAACGCCGACGGGAGCCGGCGGTGGCTCAGGCCGAAGCCTTCGCGCGGGCGTTTCTGGCGCAAGCGCCGTGCTGTCGCCTGGCTCCTCATCGGCCTCTTCACCCTCCTGCCCTACCTGAAGATCAACGGCAGGCCCGTCATCCTGCTCGACGTCGCCCGCCGCGAGTTCTCGCTCTTCGGCGGCCTCTTCTACCCGACCGACACCCTGCTCCTCGCCCTCTTCGTGGTCGGCGTCTTCCTCACGGTCTTTCTCCTCACCGCCCTCTTCGGACGCGTCTGGTGCGGCTGGGCCTGCCCGCAGACCGTGTACATGGAGTTCGTCTACCGCCCGATCGAGCGGCTCTTCGGCGGCGAGCCGGGGCGCACGCGCAAGCGCGGCGCGTGGCGCACGCCCGCCAGGTACGCCGCCTACCTGCTCGTCTCCATGTTCCTCGCCCACACATTCCTTGCGTACTTCGTGGGCGTCGAGGAACTCGCGAGGTGGGTCCGGCGATCCCCCGCCGAGCACCCCGCCTCGTTCCTCATCATGGCCTCCGTCACCGCCCTGATGATGTTCGACTTCTGCTTCTTCCGCGAGCAGACCTGCATCGTCGCCTGCCCCTACGGCCGGTTCCAGTCCGTCCTCCTCGACCGACGATCGCTCATCGTCGCCTACGACCCCAGGCGCGGCGAGCCGCGCGGGCGGGCGAAGCGCGCCGCGAACAACGTCCCGCTCCCCGTCGTCGCCGAGAACGGCACGCCCCGCGAACGCACCGCCGGCGACTGCGTCGATTGCTTCAAGTGCGTCGCCACCTGCCCCACCGGCATCGACATCCGCGACGGCCTCCAGATGGAGTGCATCCACTGCACCCAGTGCATCGACGCCTGCGACGAGGTCATGGAGCGCCTCGGCCGCCCGCGCGGGCTGATCCGCTACGGCTCGCAGGCCGGCGTCGAGGGCGAGCGCGTCCGCCGGCTGCGCCCGCGCGTGGTCATCTACCCCGTCCTGCTGGCGGCGGTCATCACGGGCATCTTCGTTGCCCTCTCGCGCATCGAGGCCGCGGACGTCACGGTGCTGCGCGGCCCGGGCCTGCCGTTCAACGTGCTGCCCACCGGCGAGGTCTCGAACCAGGCGATCGTGCGCGTGCGCAACCGCACGCAGGCCGAGGTCGGCTACGAGGTCAGCGTGCCGGGCGTCGAGGGCGCGCGTGTCGTCGCGGTCGAGAACCCCCTCCGCGTCGCGGCCGGCGCGCTGCGCAGCGAGGCTGTCTCCATCGTCATGCCCGTCGAAGCCGCCACTCAGCGGCGCACCGAGATCACGGTGCGCGTCACCGGCACCGACGGATTCACCGCCGAAACACCGTTCCGCTTCTTCGGAACCGGGCGGGCAGAGGGAGGCACACCATGACCGAACGCACGAGCAGCGACACCGGCCGCGTCGGCGGCATCCCGGCCCGCCTCTTCTGGCCCGGCATGGTCGCCGCTCTCATCTCCATCAGCCTCTGCTTCGCGGGCGTCACCGCGTTCGTCGCCCTGACCGACCCCTCGTTCGCCGTCGAGCCTGACTACTACGACAAGGCGCTCCGCTGGGACGAGCGCCGCGCCCAGGCCGTCCGCAACGACGAACTCGGCTGGCACGTCGAGATCGAAGTCGCGGGCGCGCTCGATGCGCTCGGGCGGCGCGAGGTGCGCCTGACCGCTCTCGACGCCGAAGGGCGTCCCCTCGAAGGAGCCACCGCGAGCGTCGAGATGTTCCACCACGCCCGCTCGTCGCAGCGCCTCGCCGCCACACTCACCGAATCCGCTCCGGGCGTTTTCGTCGGTTCGCCGGCGATCGCCCGCGAGGGCCTCTGGGAAATCCGCTTCGAGATCCGCCGCGCCGCCGACGCCTTCATCGGCTCCGCCGAGGTGCGCGTCGCCGGAGGGCCGACCCGATGACCCTCGCTCTCCTCGGCGCGGTGCTCGCGGCCAGCCTGCTCGGCAGCGCACACTGCGCGGGCATGTGCGGCGCGTTCGTCGCTCTCGCCGTCGGCGCGGACGACGCCCGGCCCGTGCCGCGCTCGCTCCTCCACGCCGCGTACAACGCCGGCCGGCTCGCCACCTACCTCACGCTCGGCGCGCTCGCCGGGCTGGCCGGCTCCGCGCTCGACCTCGGCGCATCCGCCGTCGGCGTCCAACGCGCTGCCGCCGCCCTCGCGGGCGCGCTCATGATCCTCTTCGGCATCGGGCAACTGCTCCGCCTCCGCGGCGTGCGCGTTCCGTGGTTCCGCCCGCCCGTCCCGCTCCAGCGCGTGCTCACCGCGGCACACCGCGGCGCGTTTGCCCTCCCGCCCCTCGCCCGCGCGGGCGCGATCGGCCTGCTCACCACGCTCCTGCCGTGCGGCTGGCTCTACGCCTTCGTCATCGCCGCCGCGGGCACCGGCGATCCCCTCCTTGGCGCGGCCGCCATGGGCGCGTTCTGGCTCGGCACCCTGCCCATGATGGTTGCCGTCGGCGTCGGCGTGCGCGCCATCACCGGGCCTCTCGGCCGACGCCTGCCCGTCCTCATGCCGATGCTGCTCGTCGCCGTCGGCCTCGGCTCCGTCCTCGGCCGCGTGCGCCTTCCGCTGTTGCACGCCACCGACGCGAACGTCGTGGGCGTCGCCGGCGCGATCGAGCACGTCCGCTCTGCCGACCACGCCGAACTGCCCTGCTGCGCCGGCTCGGAGGACCAGCCTTGACCGCTGCGATCGCAGAACGCGAGTCCGCGACAGCGGCGAGCGCGCCCGTGCCGCCGTGCGCGCACTGCAACCTACCCGTGCCCGCCGGCCTGGTCGAGCCGGGAACGGAGCGCCAGTTCTGCTGCGAGGCCTGCCGCACCGTATTCGCCGTCATCCACGGCTGCGGCCTCGAACGCTACTACGCCCTGCGCGAATCGCTCGCCGAGGGAGCCGGCGGCCCGGCACGCACCACCGGCGCGCACTACGAGGAGTTCGACGACGACGCCTTCACCCGCGCCTTCGTCCGCGAGGGCGACGCCCGCCTGCTGAGCGCGGAACTCTTCCTCGAAGGGGTTCACTGCGCGGCCTGCGTCTGGCTCGTCGAGCGTCTGCCGCGCCTCGTCCCCGGTGTCGCCGAGGCGCGACTCGACCTCGGGCGCTCGCTGGTGCGCATCGCGTGGGACCCGTCCCGCGTGCGGCTCAGCGAGATCGCCCGCGCGCTGGACCGGCTCGGCTACGCGCCGCACCCGGCCCGCGACGCACGGGCGCGCGAGGCCGCCCGGCGCGAGGACCGCCGATTTCTCGTCCGCATCGCGGTCGCGGGGGCGATCGCCGGCAACTGCATGCTGCTCGCGCTCGCCCTGTACAGCGGCATGGTCAGCGGCATCGAGGCCGAGTTCCGCCAGTTCTTCCGCTGGACGAGCCTCGGGCTTGGCCTGCTCTCGCTCGCCTGGCCGGGCCGCGTCTTCTTCCGCGGCGCGCTCGCCTCCATCCGCGCCCGCGCGCCCCGCCTTGACCTGCCCATCGCCATCGGCCTCGCCGCCGCGGGCATCGTCGGCGTCGTCAACGTTCTCCGCGGCGATGGCGACGTCTACTTCGACGCGCTCACCGTGCTCGTCTTCCTCCTCCTCTCCGGACGCTGGCTCCAGCACCGCCAGCAACGCAGCGCGGCCGACGCCGTCGAACTGCTCTACTCACTCGCCCCGGCCTGGGCGCGCCTCGTTGGTCCCGACGGCGCGAGCCGCCGAGTCAGCGCGGCGAGCCTG
>JAHCJE010000081.1 GCA_026128865.1 Phycisphaeraceae bacterium
GTGCTGAACGCGGTGGTGGACCACCAGCGCGAGTTCTTCGACTACGGCCCGCAGGCGATCAGGCCGCTGCCGATGACGCAGGTGGCCGAGCAACTCGGCATCCACGTCGCCACCGTCAGCCGCGCGGTGGCGGACAAGCACGTGATGACGCCGCGCGGCGTCGTGCCCCTGCGCCGGTTCTTCACGGGGGGCACGGAGACGGAGACCGGCGAGGAGATCTCGTGGGACGCGATCAAGGCCGCGCTCCAGGAGATCGTGGACGCCGAGGACAAGGCGAACCCGCTCTCCGACGACGCGCTGGTGGACCGTCTCAAGGAGCGCGGCATCGAGATCGCGCGCCGCACCGTGGCGAAGTACCGCGCCCAACTCGGCATCCCGAGCGCGCGCCTGCGGCGGCAGTTCTGACGGGCGGCGCGGGTGGCCGGGGCCTGCGGTCGGCCGACTATACTTGCTCGCATGAACTGGCGCGAACGCATCACGTCGGACCCCGCCGTCTGCCACGGCAAGGCGTGCGTCCGGGGAACGCGCGTCATGGTGTCGGTCGTGCTCGACAACCTCGCCGCGGGTTTGCTCCCGGACGAGATCGTGCGGCATTACCCCACGATCACGATTGACGACGTGCGTGCTTGCGTGGCATACGCGGCGGAACTCGCCCGCGAGCGCCTGATCCCCCATTCCCCGGACGCCGCGTGATGTCGCCTTCCTCTCCTCGATTCAAGACAGACGAAAATCTGTCGGATGAAGTCGCGGCCCGGTTGCGCGCCCACGGGTTTGACGCCGTCACGGCGAGAGAACAGGGTTTGGGAGGAAGCGACGATCGCTCGCTGCTCGGCGTTTGCTCGCGGGAGGGGCGAGCGGTTCTGACGCTTGACCTCGACTTCGCGGACATCCGGCGTTACCCCCCCGAAGGCGCACACGGGATTGTCGTGTTCAGGCTTGCGAGGCCAGACACTCGGAGCGTCGAACGGCGCTTCGATCGTGTGATCGAACTCCTGCGTACCGAGCCGCTTGCGGGCCGACTGTGGATCGTGGAAGAGGCTTCGATTCGAGTGCGTGGCGGCGAGTAGAGCGCGGTCGCGCTTACCCGACGTTGATCCCCTGCCTCGCCAGGTCCACGTGCCGCCAGTAGACGTGCCGATCCGGGTCGAGCATGTGCGGTTCCGCGCGCGTCCAGTGAACCGTCCCCGGTCGAAGCCACAGCACGTCCTTCTCGTAACCGACCTGCTTTCGCGTCAGGCGGTGCAGGAACAGGCGGTGGCGGCGACGGAAGCCCGAGCGGTCGAGGGCGAAGGCGGCGTAGCCGAGCCGCGCGAGTTCGTCGTGGACGGCCTCGGGCGTCGAGCCGTTCGCGCCCAGCATCTCGCCGTTGACCTCGAGCAGCACCGCGGGCGAGCGCGACTCGACGGCACGCCTGAAGCCCGAGAGCGCCTTGTGCTCGAAGCCCTCGACGTCCAGTTTGATGAAGAGAGGCCTGTCGCTCCGCGTGTCGATCACGTCGTCGCCGCGCACGACGCGGACCCGCTCCCGGTCGAAGACGGCCTCGCCGTAGCGTTCCGGCACGGCGCCCAGCGTGCCGTTGGCCAGGTTGTCGAATCCGGGCCGCTTGTACTCGAGGGTCGCCGGCTCGTCCGACAGCCCCTCGGCGTGGACGACCACGTGCGCGAGGCGGTTCCGCTCGACGTGCCAGCGCAGCCGTTCCAGCGGCTTCGGCCCCGGCTCGAAGGCGTGGACGAGTCCCGAGGGGCCGACGCAGCCGGCCATGTGGAGGGTCACGAGGCCGATGTTGGCCCCGCCGTCCACGCACTCGTCGCCCGGGCGCACGACGCACGAGACCGCCGAGAGCACGTCCAACTCGCCGTAGCAGCCGAAGAACCAGGCGATGCGCTGGAAGAAGTCGCCGAGGTCGAGCCTCATGCGGTGTCCGAAGAAACGCTCGCGGCACTCGACCGTCAGGGCGTCGCGCCAGGCGTCCTGCGAGTTCATGCCGCAGAAATGCAGGAAGTAGCCGTAGCGGGGCAGTTCGAGGTGCGCATACATCCACGCCAGGGGCAGGAGCAGGTCGCGTTTCGGCGGCATGGAGTCCCGGAGCATCGGGCACAGTCTATCGCGCCCACCCTGCGGCGATCACTTGACGCCCGCGAGCCTGCGGACGATGAAGTCGAAGTTCTTCACCGTGTACGAGTGCACGCCGTAGACGATCGCGGCGTACAGCCCGGCGGCGCAGACGCTGCCGACGAGCAGTGTGACGCGGGCGGCCTGCACGCCCGAGCCTCGCACGGTCGAGTCCATCGCTTCGAGTGGCGCGACAAGGGCGAAGACCACGGACGCGGGGCTGAGGCCGGCGAGGAACGGTCCGATGAGGCTCGCGTCCACGCCCGCGCGCCAGCCGCAGACGCCGATGACGCCGCTGATCGCCCCGACGACGCCGACCGTCGCGACGACGCTCGATATCGTGCCCTTGCTCTTGAGCGACCAGTACATGCCGACGATCGCGCAGAACGCGATGAACGGCACGACCACGAGCGACGCGACCAGCCCCGCCTCGGGCAGCACGACCGGCACGGTGATCGCAGGCAGCCCGCCCGCCTGCTGCACCGTCTCCGTCACGCCGCCCGCGCGCCCCAGCCCTCCCGTGAGGGCATAGATGCCCGCGAGCGCGAGCGTGCCGAGGGGCACGGCCATGAGCGGCAGGAGGTAGGCGATCAGCCCTCGCAGTTTGCCGGAGAGGTACTCGGCGGGTGTGATGGGCGTCGTGAGCAGCAGGTCCAGCGTGCCGTCCTCACGCTCTCGGCTGATGGAGGTGGCGGACATGTTGACCGCCACCAGCGCGACGACCGCCAGTTCGCCGATGGTGGTGAAGAGCATCGCGAGCCGGAAGTCGGCGTTGGTGAACCGCGCCGTGTGGAACATCCACACCAGCGCGACGCCCCACGCGGCGCCCGCCGCGATGAACGACCAGCGCGCGACGATGCGCCCGAGCGTGCTGTTGCGTGCGGCGGCCTCGCGCCAGGCGATCGGGTTCGTCCAGACGTGGCGAGGGGGGCGGTGCTCCGCGCCGCTGGCGCCGAGGCCGAACATGCGCCGGTACCACGGCACGCCGCCCGACTGCCCGGCGATCATCTGCAGGCCGCCGGTGCGCACCGTGAGTGTGCTGGCGAGCGCGAGGCCGACGCTGAGCAGCACGCTCCCCCAGCACCAGGCGTTCACGGGATGGCGCAGCGCCCAGGGGCCGGTCTCGTCGGCGCGCGGGTAGGCGGTGGGGTTCAGCAGCGCGTGCAGGGTGAGGAAGGGGTTGATCGGCGTCATCCAGGTGACGCCGTTGCCGCCCGCGCCGCCGCCGGAGAGGCGCACCCACGAGTCGATCGCGGCGGTGAGGGCGAGGTATGAGACGACGGAGACATAGAAGGCGAAGACGGCTCGTCGTCCGACGAGGCGGCTGACCGAGAGGGCGATGGCGATGGTGCCGACGAGCACGGCCGCGCACGCCGCCACGAGGTAACTGGCGAGGATCGTCCGCCCCGGCACGCCGCCGAAGTACTGCACGAGCGCAAAGAGCGGCAGACTCGCCATCAGCAGGGCGATGATGAAGAACAGGCGCCCGAGCAGGTTGCCCAGCACGATCTGCGTCGCGCTGAGCGGCGTGGTGAGCATGACCTCCCAGGTGCGCGGGTTGGACTCCTGCGCGATCGCCCCGGCCATGAAGACCGGCGCGAGGATGCAGATCAGGCCGATCTGGAGGTACGCGATCGAGGTGAAACTCATCGCCCCGGCCCGGGCCAGTTCGCGGTAGTCGAGGTTCCCGCCCCCCGCGGAGACCAGCAGCAGCCAGAGCAGCACGACAATCAGGACGGCGAGATAGGCGGCCCGGATGTACAGGTGCCGCGTGCGACGCGAGCCGTTCTGGACGAGGCGCACCGCGATGGGGTTCGTGGGACCGAGCCTCAGGAGCCAGCGGACGAAGACGGGCATGGACGGAGTGTACCTCTCGACTTTCCTGCCATCCCTCTCCGCTCATCTCATCCGTCTGGCACCCGGGCGGTGGCTTTGAGGCCCTGTCAACATCCCTTTGCTTCTATACGCCCCTCATCGGCCCGCCCGGAAGTACCGCGTTACCAACTCCAGGTCACGGGCGTCCACGACGCCGTCGAAGTTCGCGTCGGCACGGAGGCTGCCGGCGCGGTACCAGTCGAGGTAGCGGGCCAGTTCGTGCGCGCCGACCCAGCCGTCGCCGTCGAGGTCCAGCACGCGGAGCATCATGCGGTCTGCCCGCGCGTCGAGCAACGTGTCGATCCGGCGCTCCCACTCGTCGGGCGAGATTCGGCCGTCGCCGTCAAGGTCGCCCTGCCGGCGAGCGTGCTCGAACTGCTCTCGCAGCATGAGGGCCATCTGCCGTGTGCTCCACTCCTGGATGGTGCGGTTGTATTCCTGGATGGCGGCCTCGTAGACGGCGAAGTCCTCCTGCGTGAGGTTGCCGCTGCCGTCTGAGGAAAACTCCCGCGCGTCGGGCATCTGCGGCATGTCGCGCATCATCGCGGCTTGAAGTTCATCACGGTTGAAATCGTCCACGCGCATGTCGTTGAGCAACGGCATCATCATCGCCTGCCCGCGCATCATGTCCATGTGGGCTTCCATCGCCCGCGCATAGTCCTCCCCGAACTGCTCGGCGAGCTGCGCACGAATGGCGGCCTGCTCGACGGGATCAACCGTCGAGCCGTCGAGGACGAACTCGACACGCCCGTCAGGATGGAAGCGGATCCGGTTGTCCGCCTCGCGCAGGCCGGCCTCGCGTTCTGCGTCGCTCACGAAGCCATCGTTGTCCATGTCCCAGGCGTCGAGCTGCGCCCGTTGCAGCGCCCCGGCGAGCGCACCCTCCATCACGCGCGCCGCGCCGACCGCCTCGAACTCGCCGGGACTGAGCACGCCGTCGCCGTCCTGGTCGAAGAGCGCGGCGAGGTACGGGTGCTCGAGCGGGTTCATCATCGCAAGGCCGCTCTCGATGAACGCCTGTACTTCCTCGTCGGTGACCATGCCGTCGCCGTCCGCGTCAAGGGCCCGCGCCAGTTCGATCTCGATGAGCGAGGTGTTCATCAGCCACGCCGCGGATCGCTCCTCGCCGTCGAACGCGGCCTCCATGAGCGCGAGCATCGTCGCCTCGAGTTCGTTGTATGGCCGATCCGCAGGGCGGTTGGCTCGCACCCACGCCTGGGCGTCGGCAAGCCGTTGCTCGTCGGTGCGGCCGGCGACTGGCGAGGCCCGGCTGAGCTCTGCCCGCAGCTCTGCCAGCACACGCTCACGCTCACGCTCGGCCTGCTCGGCTGCGTCGATGGCAGGGATACCCAAGCCTCCTGCACGGGCACGCTCCTCAACCGCCGTCCCAGCAGCAGCGCCCGTCTCCGAGCCGCCTCCGCCACGAGCCACGATCAGCCACACAAGCCCGACCCCGACCACGACGCATACCCCCCCGGCAATGACCATCGCCCGCATGAGACACCTCCCGCCGAGACGGCGACCAATCCCCTGCCCATACGCCTTGTTCCCCAGAACCCCGCGGAGGTTTCACCTCTCGACCCAAATACACTCGTCGATGCCACACTTCTCGCACGCGCGGAAGTACTTCGGGCCTTCTTTGCGAATCTTCACGCCTCTGCCCCTGACCCCCTCCGCACCGCACACACCGCACGTCTTCGGCATCGGTGTGTTCTTGCCGCACGCGCCGCACTTCCAGTAGTAGCCGTACTGCCCCCAGTGCGCAGACAGCCCAACGCCGCCGCAGTGCTTGCAGTCGGCTGCGGGTGCGGCCCGTGCCGGTGGCGACGCCGGCGACACCGCTGCGATCTCTGGAGCGGTGCGTAGTTCCCGGGTGGCACCCGGTCCGTGCGGCGAGTGGTGTTGCGCGAGGAACTCCGCGACCTTCACGACCTCTTCCGTCGCCATCAGCCATATCCCATACTTGCCCTTCGGCTTTCCGAGCAGGCTGCTCGCAGCCCGGTGCGAGGACACCTCGGCCTGGACCTTGTCCGCGACCGTGTCCGCCTTGCACACGAACGTCCGAAACGGCTTCGTCGGCTCAGTCCATCCACCGACTCGACCGATGGTGGCAGAATCGGAGTAAGCAACGACGATCTCGATCGGCATGTGCCGAAACCCGCGCTGGTCATCTCGCGCGAGCAACCTTGCGGCGGGACAAAGCACGCTCGCCACCTTCCCGACCAGGTCTGTACGGTGCCGCTGGAGGAACCCTCTGAGGAACTCCGCTTGCCGGCGCGCCTGCTGGATCGGCGAGGCAATGCCCTGTTTTCTCCCTTTGTAGGTCCTCGTCCATTCGTCGCCGCCGCTCCGATCGCCTCGGACGGCCACTTCTCCCTGTGCAGACTTGCTCTCGACGATGAACGCTCCCCATCGATGAAGGAGGAGATGGTCGATCTGGCACACGCCCGGCCTGCCGTCGTGTTCGGGCTGCTCCGGATCGACGAGCCGCAAATCGTGGAGGACGTACACGCCGGGATCGTTCGCGAACCTCCGGTGCAGGTAGTGCGCCATTTGGCGTTCCGCGTCCATCCCGGCGCGCAACACTGGGCCGTCCGACTCCTGCTGTTGCTCGAGCGGCTTCACAATCACTGTTTCTGACCTCCACGCTCCAGTCTTCAATCGACGGGCGTGGCAGCGCATCTGGCGCTGCGTGCGTCCCGAGTGTGCCGATTCGACGCAGTGAGTTCCTCTCTGAGCCGTCCCTCGCGATTCGCCCGCTGGGCACAAGCGCGTTGCATCATAACAAGTGACCCGACACGTGCGCACGATCACTCGTAACTTCGCTCGCCCCGCTCCGGCTGGCCACCGCGTCGTAGTTGAGGACCATGTGTCCCACTTCATCGACTGGCGGGGGGGATTCCGTGCCGTTGCGGCCTTCGCTTCCTTGATTCCATACCCTCTCCCGTGCTGTCCCGCTTCCCCGTGATCGTCGGCCCCACCGCCTCCGGCAAGTCCGCGCTCGCAGTTGAGGTGGCTCTGGCCCTCGAAGCCCGCGGGCTGCCGCGAGGAGAGGTCGTTTCGGCCGATGCCTTTCAGGTCTACCGGGGCATGGACATCGGCACCGCCAAGCCCACCGCCGACGAGCGGCGCGGGGTGGCGCATCATCTCATCGACCTCGTCGAGCCGGATGACCCCGAGCCGTTCACACTCCACCGCTGGCTCACGCTCGCCAACTCGCACATCGACGGCCTTCGCGCCCGCGGCGCCACGCCCATCGTCGTTGGGGGTACGCACCTCTATGTCAAGGCCCTGCTCGACGGCCTCTTCGAAGGCCCGGGCGAGGACGCCGCCATCCGCGCCGAACTCCGCGCCATGGAGCCGGCCGCGCGGCGGCGCGAACTGGAGCGCGCCGACCCTGCCGCGGCCGCCCGCATCCATCCCAACGATGAACGCCGGACTGTCCGCGCCCTGGAGGTTTACCGGCTCACCGGGAAGCCGATCAGCGATCACCAGTCGCAGTGGGACTGCACGCCGCGCCCGGACGCCCTGCTCGTCGGCCTGGAATGGCCCACGGAGGTCCTCAACCGGCGCATCAACGCCCGCGTGAAAGAGATGATGGAGCGGGGCCTGCTCGTCGAGGTCCGCGCCCTCGCGCCGCGACTCGGCCCTCAGGCCTCCGAGGCCTTGGGGTACAAGCAACTCCTCACTCACCTTGAAGGCCGGGCCACGCTCGAGGAGGCCGTCGAGGCGGTCAAGATCGAAACCCGTCGCTTCGCCAAGAACCAGAGGACATGGCTGCGCCGATTGCGGGAAACCCCTGGTTCGCTGTGGCTGAATGCTGACGGCGACACGCCCGCCCGACTCGCGCAAACCGTTGTTGATGCTGTTCTTGCGCCATAGTGAGCCGGCATGGACGACTCCCCCCGTGCCCCCCACCATTGCAGGCTTCGTGCCTGGGCGTCCGAACAGGAAACTGGCCGGGTGGCGTAGGCATCTCGCTTGACTCTGCCCCAGTGCGGCCATTCCCTCCCCCCCGAGTGGCCTGTTGATCCCCTGAGGGGCGGGTCGAGCCAGGCCGAGGGGAACCACGCGGAAGTCACGATGGCAAAGCGAGCGTCGAGTGCGGGCGGGCGGTCGGGTGCGCGAAGCGGCGCGGGTGCATCCGGGCGTCGGCGCGGCTCTGGCCTCGGGTACAAGGCCGGCGACGCCAAGGGTCGCCATGTCGTGATCGTGGAAAGCCCGTCCAAGGCCAAGACCATCAATAAGTACCTCGGGCCGGACTACATCGTGCTGCCGAGCGTCGGGCACGTCCGCGACCTGCCGAGCAAGGCGGCCAAGGGCGACAAAAGCCCTGTTCCGGGCGTGGACCTCAAGAAGAAGTTCCGCCCCACCTACGAGGTGCTCTCCGGCAAGGAGGGCGTGATCCGCGACCTGAAGGCGGCTGCCCGGGACGCCCGGGCCTCCGGGTGCGACGTCTGGTTCGCCACCGACCTTGACCGCGAGGGCGAGGCGATCGCGTGGCACCTGGCCGAGGAACTGGGCATCGATCCGGCGCAGGCCCGCCGGGTCATGTTCGCGGCCATCACCAAGGCCGAGATCGACCGCGCCTTCCAGCACCCGCACCCGATCGACGTGGACAAGGTGAACGCGCAGCAGGCTCGGCGCATCCTCGACCGCATCGTCGGCTACCAGGTCTCGCCGCTGCTGTGGAAGAAGGTGGCGAGAGGCCTGAGCGCGGGGCGCGTGCAGAGCGTCGCGGTCAGGCTGATCGTCGAGCGCGAGCGCGAGATCCGGGCGTTCGTCCCCGACGAGTACTGGCAGGTCGAGGGCGTGTTCGCGCTGAGCGAGGAGGACGCACGCCGCCTCGGCCCGGCGTGGCGCGGCCTGCTCGACGAGCGCGACGAGAAGGGGAACGCGCCGACGATCAAGGCCCAGAACGCCTGGCTCGCCGAGAACCGGCTGTTTCGCGCGGAACTGGTGGAGGTCGCGGGCGAGAAGTTCGATGTGCGCACGGGGGAGGCGGGCACGGACCTGACGCCGCGTGTGCGCGCCATCGTCGAGGCCGCCGGCCTGCGGCAGGTCGAGGTCTCGACCGAGGAGGACGTCGAGGGGCGTGGGCCGGCGCGCTGGCGGCGCACGGTGCGGGGCACGGCGGACCCGGCGACGCCGTACTCCGTCGCCGGCATCGAGACCAAGCGCACGAGCGTGCGCCCGCCCGCGCCGTTCATCACGAGCACGCTGCAGCAGGCCGGGTCGAGTCGGCTGGGGTTCGCGGCCAGCCGCACCATGCGGGCCGCGCAGCAGTTGTACGAGGGTGTCGAGATCCCGGGCGAGGGGCCGGTCGGCCTCATCACCTACATGCGAACGGACTCGACGCACCTGGCGGCCGAGGCGGTCGCGGGCGTGCGCGACTACATCTCGCGCACGTTCGGGACGAAGTACCTGCCCGGCAAGGCGAACGTCTACACGTCGTCGAACAAGGCGGCGCAGGAGGCGCACGAGGCCATCCGCCCCGCGTCGCTCGACTACCCGCCCGAGCGCGTCCGGCGAGCGCTCAAGCCAGACCAGTTCCGGCTCTACGAGTTGATCTGGAACCGCTTCGTGGCGTGCCAGATGACGCCCGCGGAGTGGGACTCGACGAGCGTGTCGATCGTGGGAGGCCGCGATCCATCGAAGCGGCTGACGTTCCGCGCGACGGGGCGCACGCTCGCGTTCGACGGGTTCTACCGCGTGGCGGGCGTGCCGACGGGGAGCGACGAGGCGACGCTGCCGCGCCTGGCCGAGGGAACCGCGCTGCGCCCCGCGTCCATCGACGCGCTCCAGCGCTTCACCAGCCCTCCCCCGAGGTACAGCGAGGCGTCGCTCATCAAGACGATGGAGGCGGAGGGCATCGGGCGGCCGAGCACCTACGCGGACATCATCGCCAAGATCCAGGACCGCAAGTACGTCGAGTTGCTCGGCCGGGCGTTCCACGCGACCGACCTGGGCGAGGTGGTGACGGACAAACTGGTCGAGGCGTTCCCGACGATCATGGACGTCGGCTACACGCGCGAGATGGAAGCGGAACTGGACAAGGTCGAGGAGGAGCACCTCGACTGGATCGAGATGCTCGGACGTTTCTACGGGCCGTTCAGCGAGAGCCTGGAGCGTGCGCACGAGGAACTCTCGCACGCGAAGGCCGAGGTGCAACCCGCGCCGCCGGAGTACCGGTGCGAGAAGTGCGGGGCGGGGCTGGTCTACCGCTTCGGGCGCAACGGGCGGTTCCTGAGTTGCTCGCGGTATCCGGAGTGCGAGTACGCCGCGCCGATCGATCGGCAGGGCCGTCCGCGCACGGCGGAGTACGTGAACGTGCGCTGCCCGAAGACGGGTCGCGCGATGGTGCGCAAGACGGGCCGGTTCGGGCCGTTCCTGGCGACGCCGCTGGAGAAGGGCGAGAGCCAGGACACGGGGATGATCCTGAACATCGACAAGAAGGGGCACGTGACCGCGCCCGCGCCGCCGCCGCTGGTGACGGAACTGCTGTGCGAGAAGTGCGAGTCTCCGCTGAACCTGCGCGGCGGGATCCGCGGGCCGTGGCTTGGGTGCTCGCGGTTCCCGAAGTGCCGCGGCCGCGGGAAGTGGGCCGGGCTGCCAGAGGCGCAACGGGCCGCGCTGGAGAAGGCACTGACGGCGCACGAGAGAGCGCACCCGATCCCGATCATCCGCACGCTGGACGGCCGCGCGCTGACGGACGAAAGGGGCCGGCCCCTCTCTGACGCACCGACGGTGGACCAGCTGGTGCTCGAAGGCGGCGAGGACGAGGCGCACCGGCTCGCGGCGGCAGGCCGGGCGGCGGTGGCGTAGACCCCGGCGCCGAACCTGCCGCACTGTCTGCGTGTGCCCGACGCTTGGCCACGGCTTGAGTACGTGCGGAGGCCCTGTCGTGCTCCCGTGCCGCAATCTTCGGTTGACGACGGCGGTGCGGAATGATCGTAACCCCCTCTGAAGCGATGTCGTGATGAACGACGTCTGGAACCTAGAGTTGACCCGGATGGCCGCAGACGATCCGACACTCGACACGACTGCGCTCGCGAGCGCATGCGAACCGCTGGCGCCGGGTCCTCCGCGCACGCTCGGTCCTTACCGATTGCTGCAAACGCTTGGCGAGGGGGGGTTCGGGACTGTCTACCTTGCCGAGCAGGAGGAGCCGGTCCGGCGGCGTGTCGCGCTGAAAGTGCTCAAGCCGGGGATGGATTCGAAATCCGTGATCGCGCGGTTCGAGGCCGAGCGGCAGGCACTCGCGCTCATGGATCATCCCGGTGTTGCGAAAGTCTACGACGCTGGCGCGACGCCGGAGGGCAGGCCGTACTTCGCCATGGAGTACGTCCGCGGCGATCCGATCACGGTCTTCTGCGAGCACGAGCGGCTGGGCATGGGCGACCGCGTGCGTCTGATGATTCAGGTGTGCGAGGCGGTGCAGCACGCGCACATGAAGGGCGTTATCCACCGCGACCTCAAGCCGGGCAACGTGCTCGTGTCTCTGGTGGACGGTCGTCCCGCGCCGAAGGTGATCGACTTCGGCGTCGCCAAGGCGGTCTCGCAGCGGCTCACCGACTCGACGGTTTACACCGAGGTCGGGCAGTTGATCGGCACGCCGGAATACATGAGCCCCGAGCAGGCGCGCGGCGGTTCGGACGTGGACACTCGCGCGGACGTCTACTCGCTCGGAGCGATCCTGTACGAACTGCTCACGGGTGAGCCGCCGCTCGAATCGACGAAACTGCGCGCGGGCGGGTACGCGGGCGTGTCGCGCGCCATCGACGAACTGGAGCCGGTGCGGCCGAGTGAGCGGATCACGCGTGCCGGCTCGGCCGTGTTCCCGCGGCTCGATGACGATCCGGAGACGGTGGCGAGGCGACTCCGGGGAGACCTCGACTGGATCGTCATGAAGAGCTTGGAGAAGGACCGCACCCGGCGCTATGACGGGGCGAGCGCGCTCGCCCGCGACCTGGAACGGTACCTGAGCAACGAGCCTGTCGAGGCCGGCCCGCCCACGGCCGCGTACCGGCTGTCGAAGTTTCTCCGTCGCCACCGGGGCGGCGTGGTCGCGGCCGGGGCGGTCGCGCTGGCGATGCTGTTGGGTGTTGCGGGCACCACGGCGGGCCTTGTCTGGGCACTGAGGGAGCGGAACGTCGCCCGCGAACTGGCGACCTCGGAGCGCGATGCCCGCGCCGAGTCCGACGCGGTGGTCGCGTTCCTGGGCGACATGCTCGGCTCTGTGGAGCCAGATGATCGCGGACGCGACGTGACCGTTCGCGACGTTCTGGACGAGGCGTCCCTCTCGCTCCCGGACCGGTTCGCGGATCGGCCGATGATCGAGGCCCGTCTGCGGCACGTTATCGCGAACTCGTTCCGCGCGCTCGGACGGCTTCCCGAGGCCGACGAGAACCTCACCCGCGCCTACGAGATGCGCCGAGCGACGCTCGGCGACGACCACCCCGACACGCTGCGCGCGCTCGCGAATGTTGCCGGCCTGCGCGTGGAACAGGGGCGATACGGCGACGCCGTAGCGCTCGGTGAGCGGGCGGCCGCCGGGATGCGCCGAACGCTCGGCGAGGATCATCGCGCCACCCTCGGCGTGATGAACAACCTCGCGATGGCCATGCGGCAGACGGATCGTCGCGCGGAGGCCGAGGCGATCCTGCGCCGGGTGCACGAAGGGCAGAGGAGAACGCTCGGACCGACGCACCCGGAGACGCTCGGATCATTGACGAACAGGGCCGCGTTGCTGGGCGATCTGCGCCGAAACGAAGACGCGGCCGCCTTGCTCGAGGAGGCGCTGTCCGACTGGCACACTTCGCACGGCGATGACCATCCTGGCACGCTGTTCGCGACGCACGAACTCGGCATGACGCTGCTGGCCATGGGCCGCGTGTCCGAGGCGGAAGAGCTCCTGCAACGCGTCGTCGATGCGCGGATGCGCGTCTTCGGCGATGCGCACCCGGACACGCTGAGGGCGGTCGCGAATCTCGGGTTTGTCCTCTCGCGGACGGAGCGGGTAGATGAGGCGGAAGCACTCTACAAGCGGAGTCTCTCGGCGGCGCGGCGCGTGCTTGGCGATGCGCACCCCGATACGCTCGCGATGGCCGAGAACCTGCTCACGCTCTACGAATCGCTGGGATGGCCCGAGCGGTCTCGGCCGGAGACGGAGCGGACGCTGGAGGTCATGGCCCGCTTCGCCGAGCGAGCCGACGCGAACGCGACCCAACTGAACTCCTGCGCATGGTTCCTGCTGACTGCGGAGCCGGCGAGTGTGCGCGATGCCGCCGCTGCCCTCCGAGCCGCCGAGCGGGCGTGCCGCGCCGAACGCCACGCTGGAGGCACGAACCTCTGGATGTACCTCGACACGCTGGCCAAGGCAAGGCACCTGACCGGCGACGCCGACGGCGCCGCAGCGGCCCAGCGTGAGGCCATCTCCCTTATCCCGCCCCATGGCGATCAGCACCGCACCGAGATGGAAGAGCGGCTGGCTGAGTACGAGCGGTCCGGCGACGGCTGATCGTCCGTCGGACCACCTCACGCCGCCTACTCCGGGTCGAGCGCCAAACGGAAGCCGTTGTTGTAGTACCGGAACACCGGGCCGAGGCGGTAACGGTGCGCGGACCGCACGTACCACGGCCCGTCGTACCACGACCCGCCGCGGAGAACCCGCTCGTTCCCGTCCCCCGGCCCCTGGGGATCGACCCGTTCGCCCCGCTCGTTGGTCGGGCCGTTGGTCGGCTCGTACCAGTGAGGGTCGTACCAGTCCCAGCACCACTCCCAGACGTTGCCGTGCATGTCGTGCAGGCCCCAGGCGTTCGGCGCGAAACTCGCCACCGGCTCGGTGCGCTCGCGGAACACGCCGCCCTCGCTGTCGCGGTACCCAAGGCTGGCCTTGAAGTTCGCCTCATCGGACAGGATCGTCTCGCCCGTGTGGAACGGGCCGCTCGTCCCGGCACGGCAGGCGTACTCCCACTCCGCCTCGGTCGGCAGGCGGAACCCGCGATGCTCCGGCACTCGGCGCACGGCCGCGCTACGCACGTGCCCGTCGTGGAACCGCTCGGCGTCGTCGATCCGGTAGTGCGGGCGCAGGCCGAGATCGGGATGGCGCTGCGCGACGGCCTCGGTCAGCCGGTTCGCGAACTCCACGGCCTCGTACCAGCCGACCGTCTGCACGGGCTGGCGGGCGTCATCCTTGAAGCGGGACGGGTTGCTCTCCATCAGCGCGATCCACTGATCCTGCCGCACCTCCGTCGTCATCATCCAGAAGCCCCGGCTGATGCGGACGGCGTGCCTCGGCCCTTCGTCAGGCTCACGCCCGTCCTCGCCGCCAGGGCTGCCCATCTCGAAGACGCCCGGCGGGATCCACGCGAGTTCGACCTCGACGCCGGGCGCGAGTTCGAGCACGAGCCGCTGCCCCGGCTCGGGCGCGGCGGCCGGCCGCTCGGCCCGCTCCGGCTGGCTCCGCGCGTGGCCGGGCGATAGCGCGACGAGCGCGAACAGGGCGCACACGACCACGGGCCACGACGAGCGTGCCCGGTGCGATGCCGAGTCGCCTCGCGATCGCGCGATGCGGCCGCTTGTGGCTCTCGTGGCAGGCGTGGGCAACGGCGCGGGTGTCGGTCGCACGACGACTCTCCTTGCGGTGTGCGCGGAACGATCGCGGCTCGCTGATGCTATGGCCGGGCGTCCGGACGCGCCGGCGAGCGAAAGGCCGCGGCCCGGCGGCGTGCCCGGAGCGGAGCAATGCAACGATGTACGATCATGCCATGAACCCTCCCGGCGGGCCGGACTGGGTGTGGTGGCTGACCGCGGCCGTGCTCGGCGCGGCGGCGGTCGGGCTGGGGGCGTGGTCGCTGCTCTGGGACCGCTCGCGTCGCGGCGGGCGCGTGCGGCTGCGGTGCCCGAAGTGCTGGTACGACGTCGCGGGCGTGCCGCGGGGTGTGGATGAGCGCGGCCGCGAAGGCCTGCGGTGCCCGGAGTGCGGGCGGTTCACGCGGCGGGAGAAGGGGTTGAGGAGGACGCGGAGGAGGTGGGGATGGGCGGTGGTGGCGGGAGTGCTCGGGATCATGGCTTTCGGTGCGGTCGTCGTGCAACGTGCGAACCAGGTCGGATGGATGGGTGTTGCGCCGACGACGCTGGTGATCGCGATGCTGCCGCGGGCGGGGGAGGAGTTGGCGATCGATCCGGCGACCGGCCGTCGCGCGGAGTCGCCCTGGTCCGCCGAAATGTGGCAGCGTGTTCAAGACGGCGACCTGAGGGGGTGGCAGTGGCGGTGGGCGCTCTCAAGAACACGCGTCGTGCAGGTTCGGCACCGGCTGCCGGAGGGCGAGCCTGCGCTGGTGCGGGTCGTGCGACCGAAGTGGATCGGAAGCGCTCTGCGAATGCGTGTTCAGATTGAGGATGAGCCGGTTGCTCCGATCTGGGCCGAGATTCTGACTCCGTTGCAAGCGCCAT